>JAUXAL010000015.1 GCA_030619925.1 Phycisphaerae bacterium
GCAAAAACTTTGAGTGAAAAGTTTCGAGTGGAGAGATATTGTCTGGCCCCGCACTAATCTTTGGTGCTGAAAAAGCCACCGGCTCTTTCCCAGCCTGCCGATAGCCCCTTGGTGTCTCTGGGCTTCACGCTATCGGTAACCTATCGCCCAATAATAAATCCACAAGACTATAAACAGCAAACCCAAACACCGCGCCCACGACCGTATAGAATTGCCACTCGCCGCGAACAGCTTCCATAGCTTGGGGGATTCCACCAATCAAGGCACTGCCCTGCTGCGTGAAACTTTCGGCAATACTCCCAAAAATCCCTGTAACCCTGCCTGGAAAAAACACCACCACAACAATCGCAGCAATACCCAGTATAATACTGCCGGCAAGGGCAAGTCTTTCCTGCAGAACCACACGGGCCAGAACCTGCCGCTCTTCGGCTTCTTCAATCCGTCTCAACATCCTCTCGGCAAAATCAGCCGGCACCGGCTCCGAATGCCTCTGCAAAGCCCGCCCCAACATCTGGTCAAACTTATCTTCATTCGGTCTATTTCTCAGCATCGATATCTTCTCCAAGAGCTGCGGCCAATACTTCCTTTAATCTGGCGCGTGCCCTAAACAAATACGTCTTGACGGTATTTTCCTTCGCTTTCATTATCTTCGCAATATCAGCGATACTCTTTTGTTCCCGATAGTGCAGTATAACTGCCATAGCCCAAAGTCTCGGCAACCGCTCGACCGCTTCCCAAACGATTTCCTCTGTCTCCTTGCCCTGGGCTGTTGCCGCCGGCCCTCGCTCTTTACTACCGGCAATCTGTTCATCCGGTTCAGCCTCAAGCTGCCATTGTCCTCTATTTTTCCGCAGGTAATTTACTCCCTGACGGTACGCTATACTCCACAGCCAGGTGCTCAGCTCAGCCCGGCCACTATATCGGCTTAATCCGTTGTAAGCTGCCAGAAACGTCTCGCTCGCCACATCCTCGACCTGGTCTTCTCTCAGCCCCAGTCTCCGGCAGCACAGGAAAACCGTCTCTTTGTACTTATCAATGAACTCGGCAAACGCCTGATGGTCACCGCTGCGAAGCAGCCGTAACCAGTTGTCCTTTTGTTGCTGTTCCCATACGTTATCTACCAAGAAAATATCCCTTCACAGATTAGTCGCACAAAAAGCACAGCAAGTTTCAGTTTTTTGAAACCTATTTTACAAAAACAGCAACCAATCCATAAGAGACCATAATAATGCCAAAAACAAGGAAAAAATCACGTATTTTTTGAAACCTGTTGGGTAAAACCAGCGACTAACTCATAAAAGACAACAAAAACTCCAAGGGAGACCAAAAAATGAAGACGAACTGCTACTTAAAGCCAGCCCGGACACATAACGGCGCCATAAGAACGGACCTTCCCTTAACGGTAATCGGAAAGGCAGGCAAGAAGAAATTGATGGAAATGGTAAGGCCGGGCCAGCTCTTTTGCGTCGGCAAAGTCTACGTGAAGACCCACAATGGTACAGTAAGAATAAAATAATCAACCAAAAAGTAGAAAGGACCAAAAATGAAGAAAAACTATCGAACAATCTTAGTCGTCGGCTTTTGCCTGTGCCCACTGTTGATTCTCAGCGGTTGCGATATTTCGTTAGCCAAATACACAAGAGCTGTTCAACTATCAGCTCCGCTGTCAGCCGGGTCCACATTTACAGCCCAGACCCACAACGGCTCGATCACAATCTACGGTGCCGATATTGCCGACTGCAATCTTACAGCCACGATCACCGCCCGCGCAGCAACCGAAGAAGCCGCCAAAAAATTGGCTGAGAAAACAAAAATAACACTCGAACCTCTGGGTAACAAGCTGACTGCCAAAATTGAAAAGCCCACCGTCCTTAGGATGGGCCAATCTGTGGCTGTAAGCCTGGATGTGCAGGTCCCGGATCACACCAGCTTAGAGCTTATAACCCACAATGGCTCTGTTGAGATTACAAATATCACCGGCAAGGTCGACGGGACAACACACAATGGCAAGGTGACCGCCGAAAAGGTTTGCGGTACTGCCAAACTTCGAACACATAACGGCTCAATTAGCTGTAAAGAAATTTCAGGCGACACACAGCTTAAGACCCACAATGGCAGCGTAAAGGTGTATTATGCCGAGGGTGCCCCACCTATCTGCAATGTGTCGCTAATCACCCACAACGGCGGCATAGACTTCACCGCCCCGCCGAACTTCTCCGCCGCGGTCGAAGCCTCTACCCACAATGGCTCAGTAAGAACCGACCTGCCCGTAACGGTAGTCGGAGAGGTAAGCAAAAGGAAACTTAAAGGCACAATCGGTACGGGCCAGGGCAAACTGCACCTTGAGACCCACAACGGCTCGATAAGAATACAATAAAGTAATCAACCATAAAATCGAAAGGAGAAAAAAATGGAAACTGTCCTATCCGGCCTTACAGCGTTGATAGTATTCCTGGGTATATCGACCCCCATACTTATCATCGGCCTGGTCTACTATTTTATGAAACGGCTCGAGCACAAACAGATTATGGCGGCCATCGAAAAAGGTACACCACTATCGGAATTAAAACCTCCCAAACAGAAACAGAACGGCGCGCTTTGGATAAGGAGCCTCACCTTCGGCATTGCCCTGATTATCATCGGATTGGCATACTTAATAGTGGGACCGGGTCCGAGGGGTCCGATGCTGTTTGGGGCTTTTATTTTCTTAGGTATAGGCGTTGCCTACCTGATTCGCGGCCTGCTATATCGAAAATACCAGCCGCAAAGCCTAACTTCAGCTGAAAACAAGCCAGCAGATGCAGAGAGTAAAGTCTCAGCCTAATCACCAGTACAATGTCGCAATCTGCACGGATTAGCAGGGGCGATTCGTAAAATCGCCCCTGCCCTCACATCTTGTCCTAATTCGGACAACAGGTTTTCCCGCCTGCCCAACAAGCCGCTAAGAGGCGTAAAGTTGATAACCGTGTAACCACCGAAATAAATTCTTGCGAAATCGCTGCGTAAAGGCTACCCTTTCGAGTGTGCGTTGGAGGTCGCAATAATGAAACGCGGATTGATATTATTCATCTGCATCTTTGCCTTACCTGCGATTGGGCAAGGTAGTGAAAAATCAAAGCAAATCTTGATACCCCAAATTGACGGCCAGTGGTGGCAAGTGGCAGGCAACCCGATGGACCACAAATACGCCACCGAAAGGCAGGAGCCGGTCGACTTCGCCGTCTGGCAGGCAGCGGACGGCACCTGGCAGCTATGGTCCTGCATTCGCAATACAACCGCCGGCGGCAAAGACGGCAAGACACGATTCTTTTATCGTTGGGAAGGAAAGCGTCTGACAAACACCAACTGGAAACCGATGGGCATCGCTTTCGATGCTGACCCCTCACTGGGTGAAACCCCCGGCGGACTGCAAGCGCCACACGTAGTCAAGGTCGGCCAGACGTATTATATGTTCTACGGCGACTGGGTGAACATCTGCCATGCTACCAGCAAGGACGGCAAAAACTTCACACGCGTGATTCAGGACAACGGCAAAACAGGTATGTTCACCGAGGGCCCGGGCACAAACACGCGTGATGTGATGCTTTTGCCACACGCCGGCAAATGGTTTGCATACTACACCGCCTATCCCAACCGGCAGGGCATGGTCTATGTCCGAACCACCAAAGATTTCAAAACCTGGAGCCAATCGACCGTCGCTGCCTTCGGCGGGCAGGCCGGCACCAACCCCTTCTCCTCGGAGTGCCCCCACGTGGTGAAGCTGGGCCCCAGCGACTTCTACCTCTTCAAAACCCAGACCTATGGCCCCTACAATCGGAGCAAAGGCGGTATCAGAAAAAGAGGTGCACCCAAAACCAGCATCTATTATTCGAAGGACCCCACTATGTTCGGAATCAACCAGGATGAAAGGTATTTCGTCTGCACCTTACCTGTTGCAGCACCGGAAATCATTTATTACAAAGGCCGGCATTACATCGCAGCCCTCAACCAGGGCGCTCTGGACGGAATCCGAATCGCAAAGCTAAGGTGGGTGAGAAAGTAATCAGACTTCCAGCCTGTGCTCAGCGTCGCAAACGCTCACAGTCATCCGCCGCAAGGCGTCCTGCGGAGAGCATCCATCAACGTGAGCTTCAGAGCCCAATCAGTATTGGACCTTGTCGATTTGTCCGGGAAATTCGGCAAAGTAACTTTGCCCGCAGAATCAACAACCAGAACACCTGCACTGATCCAATCACCGATGCGCGGGTTGAACCACAGGGCTTTATATTTGCCGTTCGGCAGCGCACCGGACAAGCTCGCCTGTGGGCAGTCCTTCTCGAAGTACAAAACAAACAAATCCTTCTCTGCGGTCCGGGCACAATAGGCCCACCCGAGGCACGATTTTTCCTTGCCCGACCTGCTCGGCTGGACCAGGTCCGCGCAGGGAACGAGCGCCTGGTATCTGCCGGCCTCGGACAGAATGAAGGTTCGCAGGTACCGCATCTGGTCCGCGGACCGCCATTTTATGACCTCCCAGATAGGAGCTGGCGAGGCATCTTCAACCTCCCCGCTCCACAGTCCTCCCTGCCATCCGCCGCCTCCGTATATATGTCCACCAAGTCCCCCCGATAGCACACTGCCGTACATTGCCGACCGGCAATACAGGGCCGACTTCTCCGTCCCGCCGGCCGCGTCCAGCATTCCTGCATAATAAGGCTCTCCATTGATACCGGGCACAGGCGGCGAAGCATTGAATATCTCGGTCAGATAAGGATACAAATCGTGCGTCCGCCTGTTGCCTACCTGATGAAACGTCAGCCACTTTGCCTTATCCGTATGGCCAAAGTTGCGCAGGGTCGAAGGGTTCGAGTTGGTACCCGCCGGCGTCCCGAACGGCGGATGCCCGTACTTCTCGATGACCTTGTTGGCCGCCTCGTTCCATTCCTCCGGCGGTATGGTCGCCCCCGTTGTATCCAGATGAATCGGACTGAACAAACAGATGTTTGCCTGGTAACGGCTCCAGATATATTGAATATAACGGGTATACGACCCCGGCCACTCGTAATACTTCTTCCACGCCTGCCCGATGTCACGCCGCGAGACTTCAATAAACGGAACAAACCCCTGCGAATTCAAGTAGTCAATCTTCTTATCCATATTGCGAAAATATGCAGGATTGATCCGCTCGACGTCGGGAAAGTATTTCTCGTACCCCGGCACCTTACCGGGGAACAAAAATGCGCGATTGCCGTCCTCGTCGTGCATGTCCTTGGCACTTTCTGTCCCGGCCTGCTTCCACGCCATACGCAGCACCGTCCCATCGGCCATCTTCAACCTCGACGGTTTATCGTCGTTGGCCCAGTTCCCAAGCGCCGCAATCATGGCAATGCAGTTGAACCCCTGCTTCCTGCGAAATCTCAGGTAATCTTTAATACCGGCATCCGGACCAATGGGGCGCTGCTTATCATCGTCATACCAGCGATACCGAAAAGTCGCCACCGGCCACCACGTATCGCCCAAAAGAAAAAAAGGCGTTCCATCGGCATATTCAAACGCGTGACCATTTGCCGAGGGCCTGATCATACCCCGCCGGCAGGGATTTTCTTCTTTCTCCGCTTGGGACCAGGCTATAGCGGCAAAATCTCCTCTCCTGCCATTTAGGCCTGAGTCGGATTGGTTGGACCCGCTATGCCATCTCCACGTTCCGGCGGCGGTGGCCAGGACACGCACACGAAATACATTGTCACCATCCCAGAATCCATAGCACCGCTTCTCGAATCCCGGCCCTTTAAGGTCGACCCAGACCTTCACCTCTTTATACGGATTTTTGTACGGCTTCTCGGCCTGCAGCGTAATCTCCACCTTCTCCCACACACGATGCGTCTGGGCAAAAACGGTGCTGAATGTGCACAGCAAAAAAATACCCATCACGAACAAAGTCAGGAGCGATACCGCTCGCTGTCGTGACCCTCTTGATCGAAATATCGGCTCTTTATCCACAATTTCTCACTTATCTCCTATTCTGTATCTGCTAAACTCCAATCTATGAATTGCCAAGAGGCCCGGTACGGAACAGCCCGGCCTTTACACTCTTTCAGGTACTTTTGTGGGGGCAGGCCCATGTGCCTGCCCAGGGCAACCACATCGGGTCGCCCCTACATTGAGACCTTGCCTGCAAATTGTACCGCGATACTTCCGCCCAGAGACCTGCCGAATATAACAATATTATCCGGCCGTATTTTCTTTTCCTTGCATCGAACATCAAATGTCCGACATTTTAATCTGCTCCAGAGTACAAAACAAGCTACAACTTTCGTGTGATTAAAAGAAAGAAAACCATAACTGTCACGCCGGCTGCTGAATAACATACCACTATTTTACGGAGTCGGAGTTATCGGGACAGATGTTCTTTTGCGAATTGTTGTGCGGCACGGCCAAGCAGGGCGCGGCAGTTTTTCAGTGCGTAGTCAAGGGACATATCATTTGTCCGGCAGCCGATGGCGGTGATAATTCCAAGCTTCCCATACTCCTGTTGCGGCACGGTGACCTGGCCTGCAAGGACGGCCAGGCGAGTGTGTGATTCCAAGGCCATTTTTGCAATTCCGGAGACGACCTTTCCTCGCAGAGACTGGCCGTCGAAGCAGCCTTCGCCGGTAATAATCCAATCGGCCGATTCCAGCTCGGCCTGAAGGTTACTGTGGGCCATTACCGTCTCTATACCGGATACGAGGGTGGCGTTCATAAAGGCCAGAGCACCTGCGGCCAGCCCTCCTGCTGCCCCTGCGCCAGGGACGTCGTTGATGTCACGTTGGAGATGTTTGAGGACAAGGGCGGCCAGGTGCGCAAGGTATTTTTCGAGTTGTTCTATCATCCGGGGGCTTGCGCCTTTTTGGCCGGCGTAAACCCTCGCTGCGCCGTGCTCGCCACAGAGAGGATTGTCAACGTCGCAGAGGACCTCTACCGGCGCAATGCTGAAGTCCCTGGGTTCGACTATTTTTGCGATTCGTTCGAGGCCAGCTCCGCCAAGCGCAATTGCATTTCCTTCGGCATCGAGGAACTTCCAGCCTAATGCCGCTGCGGCGCCGACGCCGCCGTCGACAGTTGCGCTTCCGCCTACAGCCAACAGAATTTTGCACGCACGGTATTCCAACGCGGCTTTGATAAGCTGCCCGGTTCCGTAAGTCGTCGTCTTCAGTGGATTCATCTGCTCTTTGGAAAGCAGTTCAAGACCGCTGGCTGAGGCCATTTCGACAAGAGCTGTTTTACTGTCGCCGAACCAGGCGAAGCCGGCCTCGACCTGCATATCAGGCAGAGGCCCCATTACCGTTTGCCGAATCCATTGGCCGTTAGCTGCTTTAATCATTGCCCTTGCGGTGCCTTCACCTCCGTCGGCCATAGGTTTTATTACGAGGCGGGCGTCCGGCGCGCATTCGGCAATGGCCGCTGCGATAACTTCACACGCTTCATAGCTGGCCAGAGTCCCCTTGAACGAGTCCATTGCAATGACGACTTTCATAAAAGTTAAACTCGATACTCGTAAGCGTTTAGCGTATAGCCTATAGCGCTTGTTTTTTTCTATCCGCTATCCGCTATATGCTAATTTTAGTTTGCTCAGAAACATAAAACAAGCTACAATTTTGGCGTGATTAAGAGAAGAAGAACGAAAACCGTCAAGGTCGGCCCGGTAAAAATCGGCTCATCCGCCCCGGTTGTCATCCAGTCGATGACGAAGGCCCCGACAGTCGATATCGCGCGTTGTGTCAAGCAGATAAATCAGCTTGTCCAGGCCGGCTGCCGGCTGGTCAGAATCGCCGTCCCCAGACGGGCCGATACCGCTGCTTTTGCCAAAATTGTCCAAAAAGTAAATGTCCCTCTAATCGCCGACGTTCACTTCAGCGGCGCCCGAGCTATCGAAGCGATTGAAGCCGGGGCTGCCAAAGTAAGACTCAACCCCGGCAACATAAAAAATCGAAAAGACATCCTGCGAATAATAGACGCAGCCAAAATGCACAGGACCGCTATCCGCATCGGCGTCAACGAAGCAAGTATTAGAGACCTCAAAAAGCGGCCTGTCCCACGTGAAAAACGCACTGCTTTAATGCTGACGGAAATGAAAAAGTACGTCCGCATCTTTGAAAATCGCAATTTCAACCGATTGGTTCTCAGCGCAAAAAGCAGCGACGCCTTAAGAACCATCGAAATCAACCGCAGAATTGCCCAGACTTTCCCCTATCCAATCCACCTCGGCCTCACTCACGCAGGTCTGCCCGAAGACGCCCAGGTACCTTCAGCCATTGCCCTTGGCACACTGCTGGCGGAAGGTATCGGTGACACCATCAGGGTAAGTGCCGCCGGCAGCCCCCTGATAGAAACGAAAATTGCAAAAGAGATTCTAATTGCGCTCGGCCTTTACCAGCGCTCGACGCCGGAGCTGATAGTTTGCCCGACTTGCGCCAGGGCCGAATTTGATGTGGTCAAGCTGGCCCGGCGGGTCGAAAAGGCCATATGCGAGATTGACAAACCACTGCGTATCGCTGTGATGGGCTGTGTCGTCAACGGCCCCGGCGAAGCCGCCGACGCCGACCTGGCCATCTGCGCCGCAAAAAATAAAGCCTTTATCTACCGCAACGGCCGAAAAATCTCAACGGTCCCCGAAAGCAAAACCATCCCGGCGCTACTGAAAGAGTTAAAGAAGCTGTGATTTTATGTGCACACACCAAACACCATCAGATACGTCTGGCGAGCTACTTGGAACAACACTCAAGCGATTTTGCATCGTTGTGGTTTTCGGTATAGCTTTCGCTTACTTTGAAGCGGCGGTGGTGGTTTATCTGCGGGAGATTTTTTATCCCGATGGTTTTACATTCCCCCTGACCGAATTCGGCATTGGTATAAGCCCGCTTTGGAGCCGACTTCTGATAACTGAAATCGGCCGGGAAGCTGCCTCGATGGTCCTAATCTTCACTGCCGCCTGGCTGTTCGGCCGAAATCTCCAGCAGCAGTCTGCCTATTTTATGGTGATTTTCGCCATCTGGGATATTTTCTATTATGTCTGGCTCAAAGTTCTACTCGACTGGCCCGCCTCTATCATGGACTGGGACATACTGTTTTTGATACCAATCGCGTGGGCGTCACCCGTCCTTTACCCCGTCCTTATCTCGCTTACATTGCTGCTATTGGCAATAATAATACTCTACAGAGACTCTCGCGCCAGGCCCATTAAGCCAACCTTGCCGGACTGGGTTGGATTCGTCTTTGCCGGCCTTATCGTGGTTATCTCTTTCTGCATTGCCGGTCGGCACGTCACCGAGCCCGACTTCCAATCATATTTCTATTGGCCGTTGTTCGCCGCCGGTCTCTTATCGGCCATCGCGGTCTTCCTGAAATGTCTCTTGAAGTCTAAATAGAGTATAAGAGCATAGTTGAAAAAGACCAAAGACTAAGAACCTGAGTCCTTGGTCTTAGGTCTTGGGTCTTGAGTCTTGGGGCTTGTGCACTTTTAATTTCTACCGCTCTTTGAGGTATTCGTTCCGGTCGACTTTCTATACGATCGTCGCCGGTTGCTTCCGCCCGTCTCTTGCACAAACCCTTCGAATTTGCCGAAAATCATCTTACCAGCCGAGGTCTGAAGCGAGCTGGTTATGCTAATGACCAATTCCCGCCCAATCTTGTTCCGGGCGCCCTCAACAACAACCATCGTCCCGTCGTCCAGATAACCGATACCCTGCTCGGCCTCCTCGCCGGGCTTTATGATTCTAACCTCCATCGTCTCACCCGGCAAAGCGACTACCTTTAGCGAATTGGCCAAATCGTTTATATTCACCACGTCAACCTCACGCACTAGTGCAACCTTGCTGAGGTTATAGTCCGTTGTTGCCAGCCGCCCGTTACAGATCTTGGTGAACACCATCAGTTTCTGATCAACGCCTTTGGCCTCCTCGACCTCCGCAAACACAGTGTCATCAATCTCCACGTCAAAAACGGAACTGCCCTGCATCTTGTTAAGTATATCAAGCCCCCGTCTGCCCCGGTTACGCTTGAGCTTGTCAGCCGAATCGGCAATAAGCTGCAGCTCACTGAGAACAAAACGCGGAACAACCAATGGAGCGTCAAACAGCCTGCTCTGGCACAGGTCTGCAACCCGCCCGTCAATGATTGCCGACGTATCCAAAACCAACGGCCGAGCACCCTTGGTCTGTTTGGCAAACTCAACGTAAGGAATCACAAAACGCACATCATCCTTGGTCCGCATCACAATACTAATGGTAAGATAACATACACATATCCCCAGCAGCCATTTGATTGCCGCAATCGCCGCCAGGTTTATATGAATACTGTAGGTATCCATTATCATGTCCACCACAGGTGCCAGTGCCCAACTGATAAGTATCCCGACCAACAGACCGAAAAACACCCCTGCCAGAGCGCTGAACTTCTTCTTCGGCGTAAGAACATCCAACAGAAAAACAAACACCGCCATCCCCAGACTGCTGAAAATGATTGCACGCAAATTCGCGCCGTGTGCCTCCTCCGAAACTTCGCCGTCCTCATCCTCGGCCATTATCGGTGAACTTATATTAACGAACACAACTGCCACAATAACAATAAGAAAGATGGCTCTGAAAATCCAAAGTAACTTCATAATTATTAACCTCCAGATTACGACATAATATTAATATCTATGACTGCCGCTATTATATCCTGCTTACGAACCATAATCAATAACCATTAGCCAATAATCGATAAAAAGGGGGCCCATACCGAATTAATGGGACCCCATCGGCGCTTTCGCGGGGACGAGTTTACCGCTGCCGCCAAAGCAAGGGCAAAAACTCGCAAAATGGGAACCCAATCGGTATAGGCCCCGAACTAATACAAATTCACTGCTAACTAATAATTCTGGACAAAATCAGCGTTTCCGCCGTAAGGCGTCCTGCGGACCGCAAAGCAGAGCCAATCCACCAAGACCCAGCAGAGCTATCTACGCATAACCCTCCTCCTCTTCAACAGTAGATTCGGTCTTCGCTCTGGCTAAAAGCTAAAACACCTGTTGCCCTCGACAAGCACGCAGAACTTTAGCGCCCGGCTGTGCCTGCCTTAAACAACCTTACAGAACAAGCGACAAAAAGTCTTCACCAAACCCTGTGCTTGTCTCAAGACAGCTTTTTCTTAGAACTCGGCTTTTCTCGACGTCCTTGTGGAAGCCTACTGTGAGCTGTTAGTTGAAATGCAAAAAATACACTCCTGCCTCCAGCTCTATCTGTCACCCAATAATTCTTTAGGTGACTTGCCCAGGAACTATGGATATCTTACACGTCAGAAAGCCAAAATCCATAATAACTCACTGACGTCACACTTACCTACTTGTACCAAATTAGCTATATTCTCGTCAAGAAAAATACGGTAAAATATTACTAAATTCTCGAGTAAAATTGCTTAAGAAGCGTAAGTCCCGTATTTAGAAGCTCTTACAAACATTTTGTAGAGAAAAATTCATCTAAAAATCCCCGTTCCGGTATCTATTTTTTACTTCCAAACGGTCGTTTTTGCCCGATAAAACACACCCAACAACCAGGCAAAACTCAGCCAGCCACCCTGCTGTCGAACCATCCAAACGACACATTACACACTACGAAACGTCATTGCCGACAGCACAATCGGCCTTGGGAGGAAAGCAACTTCTTGCTTAATTCTCAATTTTTAATTTCCTACGCTCCCTCGGCCTTCTCCTCTGCACTATTATCGTCGCCGGCCCCAGCATCGGTCTCCTTACCCTCATCGGCCTTGTCTTCTACACCACTATCGTCGCCGGCCCCAGCATCGGCCTCCTTGCCCTGGTCGGCCTTGTCTTCTGCACCACTATCGTCGCCGGCCCCAGCATCAGTCTCCTTGCCCTGGTCGGCCTTGTCTTCTGCACTACTATCGTCGCCGGCCCCAGCATCGGCCTCCTTGCCCTGGTCAGCCTTGTCTTGCGGTTTTGCAAGCTGGCCCACATCAGCGTCAGAAAGGACCTTCTCAGTATCCGCCAGTGCCTGCTGCTGACCGGCCCCGGCTGTTTGCTCCTCAGCAGCCCACTGAACCCTTCGCAAACTCAAACCGATTTTACGCGCATCAGTATCAACCTTCAGAATCTTAACTTCAACTTCATCACCTACCCCGACAACGTCCTGAGGCTTATCAATCTTGTGGTCGGCAAGTTCAGAAATATGCAACAACCCCTCCAAATCCGGTTCAAGCTCAACGAACGCACCAAAATTAGTAAGTTTTGCCACCTTGCCTTTAATAATATGTCCCGGAATATATTTTTCAGGGATAGCACGTATCCAGGGGTCCTCAGTCATTTGT
This sequence comes from Phycisphaerae bacterium, assembly GCA_030619925.1. Taxonomy (GTDB): domain Bacteria; phylum Planctomycetota; class Phycisphaerae; order Sedimentisphaerales; family Anaerobacaceae; genus JAUXAL01. Next base: position 12,325 of record JAUXAL010000015.1, read on the forward strand.
TTTATCCCCAGCGATACCCGCCGTCTCTCTTCATTAACTTCCAGAACAATGCATTTGACTTCCTTACCCTTTTGCAGGGCCTCACCGGGATGGTTATATTTCCTTGTCCAACTTAAATCCGAAATATGTATCATACCATCAATACCCGGCTCTATCTCCACAAAGACGCCAAAATTGGTCAGGCTACGCACCTTGGCGCTAAGAATCGTTCCCGCAGGGTACTTTTGAGAAGCTATCGCCCATGGATTCACCTCGGTTTGCTTCAATCCTAACGAGATTTCCTGCTTTTCCTTGTTAACATCCAATACAACTACTTCTATTTCGTCCCCGAGATTGACCATCTCGCCCGGATGTGCAAGGCGCCTCGTCCAGCTCATCTCGCTGATATGCACCAGCCCTTCAACACCATCTTCAAGCCGAACAAACACGCCATAGCTCATCACATTTACAACCTTCCCTCTTACCCTCGCTTCGATTGGATAACGCTCTTCAATGTTTTCCCACGGACTGGATGTCTTTTGTTTCAAACCCAGCGAAATCTTTTCCTTCTCCTTATCAACGCCAACAACAATGCATTCTATCTCCTGGTCGAGCTCAACAACTTCTGAAGGGTGCGATATCCTGCCCCAGCTCAAATCAGAAATATGCAGCAAACCATCCAGACCACCCAGATCCACGAACACACCGAAGTCAGCGATATTCTTCACGACACCTTTTCGCAATTGACCGACCTCGATTTCCGTCAGAACTTTTTCCTTGCTGCTCCTGCGTTCTTCTTCCACAAGCTTGCGCCTCGATATGACGATGTTGCGACCCTCCACATCGATCTTGAGAATCTTGCATGCCACTTCCTTGCCGATGAACCTGCTGATATCGCCCGGTTTTCTGATATCGACCTGTGAAGCCGGCAAAAAGACAGGTACCCCAATATCAACAAGCAAGCCGCCCTTGATCCGCCTTATCACCTTACCTTTAACAACATCGCCCTCTTTTTTCGTATTGAGAATCGTTTCCCAGCCCCTGATGACGTCGGCTTTGCGCTTGTTCAACAGGACAAGTCCGCTTTCGGAGTCGGTATCCTCAAGAAGAACCTCTATCTCTTTGCCGGGCACTATCTCCTCAGAGCTCTCAAAATCACTCGCATCGACAATCCCTTCGCTTTTCAGCCCCACTTCCACAATAACATCATTGCCTATTTGCGATACGACTGTCCCTTTAAGAATAGTCCCCGGCAGACACGAATCCACCTTCGTCCGCAGAGCTTCTTCCAAAAACTCATTTTCTTGTTCACTGAACATCTCGCTGACCTGCTGGTCAAGCTTCTCTTGTGACAAACCCAATTTGTTAACTATATTTCTATCAACCATAAATCCAAAATCCCACTGTAGAGTCTACATTCCTGACTTATTGGCGGAACCCCGCCCGGCATTTACGCGGGACAAAATGGGGTCGGCGCCAATAAGTTAACAATCCCATATTCAACCCCCGCCTTTACCGGGGGGTTCCATATTCGCCCTCACGTCATTACAATTATCAAAAGCTTCTAAATTCTTCACAAACTCGGCAATTATCCATTCAGGCGTCGAAGCCCCTGCTGTAACGCCCGCTATATTCTTACCGAGAAGTATATTTTTATCAAGTTCATTCCAGTTTTGCAAATGAAACGTTTCACTATTATATTTTTTGCAGAGTTCAGCCAACCTCCGCGTATTGGCGCTTTCCAGACCGCCGAGCACAAACATTATATCCACTTGCTTGCACAATTGCACAGCCGATTCCTGTCTTTTTATTGCCTCCTTACACAAAGTGTTGATCACTTTCAACTCACTAAAGCCGCCCCGTCCTATAGCCCCAAGCATCTTGCCGAAGTGCTCGGGGCTTTGCGTAGTCTGACAAACGACCCCCAACTTGGCATTTTGGGGCAGCTTATGCAAATCCGACTCGTCAGCAATCACAACAACATCCTTGGCACAGCCCATAACCGCCCGGACCTCAGGATGATTTTCCTCGCCGATAATTACAACTTTATAACCATCCTTTTCGAGCTCACTGGCTATGTGCTGCACCCTCTTAACCAATATACAAGTGGCATCAACAATATTGAGCCCTTTCTCTCTCAGCTTCGCTATCTGTTCAGGGGCAGCCCCGTGAGAACGGATAAGAACCGTCCCTGACTGAATTTCTTCTACCTTACCTACGGTTTTTAGCCCAATGTTGGCCAACTGCTCTACCTCGTCTCTGTTATGAATAATGGGACCGAGACTATAGACATCATTTTTTTCCGCCAGAACTTGTTCAGCCACACTGATAGCATTTTTGACGCCATGGCAAAATCCACACTTTTCCGCAACTACAACTTTCATAAGTAACGGACACACATATCAAACCAATGCTCTAACTTATTATTTAGGTCCCTTGCAAACCGCATCTGTTTACTCACTTCCGCGGCAACAATATTTCAACATCCTTAAACATCACGTGCACATCCTGGCTCCCGTGAAGTTGAAGCGCCAGGTGACCCTCCAGACGCCCCTCATCCTTCTTCAATTCCGCTGACTTCAGCCCGTTTACAAACACTACGATCCTTCGCCCATGGGCCGAGACCGTCATCTGATTCCACTGGCCCGGCTCGAACCACTTTTTCACATCCTCGCCGGCCGGCTGGGCCACCCATCCTCTACCGCCGGTCTCGTAAAGCCCACCGACATCCTTGCTCTGGTCTATCTCCGCCTGGAAGCCGTGAACTCCGACTCCGCCTCCTATCTCGTCCACGCGGAAGTAGAAGCCGCTGTTACCCTCCAGCGCCTTGAACTTCAGCCGCACGGTAAGGTCCTTGTAGCGCTTATCACTTACCAAAAGGCCGTGACGTTTATCACTGCTGGTATTGGAGCCATCGATGATACCCTCGCGCACTTCCCACTTGCCGCCCGGCAGCGTATGCCATCCCGCAAAGCTCCTACCATCAAACAGCGGTTTCCATACGTGCCGGCCCAGCTCCTTGATGCGGATGTTGCGCCAGCGCACCTGTGCTGGCCTGTCACCCTTGAACCCGTGGACCTGAAGGCCGATGAATCCCGTCAGCGTCATCGAGTCCATCACATCTGCGCATGGCACACTATTGATCCACGTCTTTATTGAATCACCAATACAAACAACACGGAATTTGTTCCATTGACCGCTCTTAAAAGCCTTTCTGCCCGCTGCGTTGTCTTTTAGGTCGTTAAGCCAACCACGGCGAGCCTCATCATATATACCTCCGCTCCAGGCTCGTTCCGACGGATCGATCTCCACCTGGTATCCATAGACCCTGTCGGTCTTATGCACACTCTTTCTTTTCTGGTTATTTCTCCACATCCATGTCGTCGTATCAGTTTCATAGGCACTACTGCGAATCTGCACGCCGGAGTTGAGCACGGGATCGACCTTGACTTCGAATTCGAGGATGAAATCACCGTACCGCTTCCTGGTACACAGGAATGTATTGGGACTGCCTTCGACGGTGGTGCCGACTATCACGCCGTCTTCGACGTGATACTTGGCAAAGCCGCTACGAACCTCCCATCCGTTCAGCGTTTTGCCATCAAAGATCGCCTTCCATCTGACGTTCTCACCTGCGCTGGGCTCCGCGCTTGTGTTCGTACAGATGGTAACGACAACAAACAAAACTACCTGCAGAAATATAATCAGCTTTCTCGAAAAATCGTTCATAGCTACGCCTTTCCTTCTAAAATCTTTCCACTGGTAAAACGTATTAACGATTGAATTCTACACCAATATTCTGATACAATCTACCTAAACTTTTGTGTGGAAGAAGCAAGAATATTTTCGGAGCGCACGTGCTCCGCATTGGGAGTCCGCCCAAAGCCAAAGAACTGCTTACACCGGGCTAACAAAAACAATCTTAATACTCAGCCCTGTGTTTTACACGGCGTTGCTCTTCCAAAACAACAGCATCTCACTCGAGCGGTTCGATATAGATGTTACGGAACTCAACCGGCGTCCCTTCGCTCTGCAGGCAGATTTTGCCCGAAGTTATCGAGCACTTGGTCGCCACATTTTGCAGGACGCCGTTCACCAGCACCACTACCCAGTCGTCCTTGCAAATGATATCGTATGCGTTCCACTGGCCCAGCGGCTTTTCGCTGCTGGTTTTCAGCTTTACAACCCTGCGACCCTTAACGCGCTCGTCACCTTTGGCGTGCTCGGCCGTCTCGATATTCCTCAAATACTTCCGTCCCTCGCCAATGAGCCAAAAGTCGCCGGCGTTTCCCGAATACAACTGGCATTCGAGGCTCTTCGGCCAGACATTGTCCGGGCCGCTCATATGAACAAGGGCGCCGCTGTTGCCGCCTTTTCCGGGCCAGCGCCACTCCACATGAAACAAATAATTGGCGTAGTCTTTCTCGGTGCGCATATAGCCGGACGGCTTGCCCTGGCAGCGAACAACGCCGTTCCTGACCGACCATGTCTTTGTAAGGTCGTACTCAGGATCGCGCCCGAAAAGCTTCCAGCCGGCAAAATCCTTACCGTTCCAGAGAACGATTTTCTCTTTTGGGACAATCGGTTCATTCTTCTTTACCGGCGCCCCTGCCTGCGCAGCCAATAACACCGTCATTACCACTACGCCTACGATTGCAATCACATAGCGTTTCATAAAATTCTCCTTTCGTTTCAGACCAATCTTGTCTTACCGGGAATTGCGACCGATCTGGTCGGCAGATCGCCAAACCCATACCTCGGCGGTCTCAGATCCAGTTTCGACGCATTCATTGCCCAGTCCCATTTCAGCGCCCGGCCGGTATAAGCGCTCATTCGGCCCATAATCGACGTCAGCGTACTTTCAGCGATGCGCTTACCTTCGTTCAGCCGCTTACCCTCACGAATCGCTGCAATTTGATCGGCATGTTGCTTTATGCACGGATCCACCTCGTCCCACTCATATTTGAACGGGTTCTGACCTTCAGCTACAATTCTACCAAAGTCCGCATAAGCCCGCCCCTTCGTCCCGACCAGGCGTTGGTCATTGCGATCCGAAACCTTGTCAATCTGCGCTCCCATATACTCAATCCGCACGCCGTTGGGATACTCGTACTCGACCGCAAAATGGTCATAAACATTGCCGTACTCCGGAGCTGTTCGCACTTCTCGACCACCCATACCAATACATTGGACCGGATGCGCACCCAGCGCCCAGTTCATTACGTCCAGGTTATGCACGTGCATCTCGACTATAAAGTCCCCGGAAAGCCAGGTTAAAAACAGCCACCGTCGCAGATGCCATTCCATATCCGACCAGTTGGGCTGTCGCTGCTTCTGGCCCCAGGTCAACATCCCGCCGCCGATTCTCACGCACTGGCCGCCCACAATCTCACCCAAAGCACCGTCATGGATACTCTTGATACCTTCCACCAAATGCGATATCCGCCGCATCTGCGTACCGGCCACTATCGTCAGCTTTTTCCTGTCCGCCAGCTCCGACGACGCAATCACAGAGCGAACACCAACAGGATCCACCGCCACGGGCTTTTCCATAAACACATGTTTGCCTGCTCTTATCGCCGCCTTGAGATGCCCGGGGCGAAAGTGCGGCGGCTCCGTCAGTATTACCATGTCCACATCATCACATGCGATCACCTTCTTATAGGCATCCCAACCTGCAAAGCACCTATCGTTTGTCACCTTCACCTTCTTGCCCAGCCTCTCCTTAAGGCGCCCTCGCGAACTATCCAAACGGTCCTTAAAAAGATCGCCCATCGCTACAAGCTCTACGCTCTCAGCTGAGCTTAGGCACTTTGTTGTATCATGCGTGCCCCGGCCGCCGCAGCCGATCAAACCAACGCGAACCGTATCAGAACCTGCAGCATAGATACGGCTTGTTCCCAACGCCAACGCTCCAACACCGACCGCCGCTGACGTCCGCATGAAATCTCTCCGCGATAATCCCTGCGTTTCTTGCATTGCTTCCTTTTTCATGAATTACCCTTTCAACTTATTAAAGCTAAATACCACAGATTTCTCAAACAAGTTTCGTCTTACCCGGAACGGCTACCGGCCGCACCGGCAGATCGCCAAACTCATATCTCGGAGGGCTCAGGTCAAGCTTGGACGCCTTCATTGCCCAATCCCACTTTAGTGCTCTGCCCGTATAAGCGCTCATACGGCCCATAATCGCCGTCATCGTACTTTCAGCGACCTGTCTGCCTTCGTTCAACGCCTTACCCTCACGAATGCTCGCTATCAGGTCGGCATGTTCCTGCACGTACGGGTTGGGTGCAGGCCCGTCATATTTGAACGGATTTTGTCCTTCGATGAAGCCGACGGTCTGGTCCGTGTATGTCGAACCCTTCGTGCCGACCACCCGTTCCGATACGCGGTCGGTACACCCGGCCATCTGCCGGCACATACTCATCACCCGCACGCCGTTGGGATACTCGTACTCGACGGCGAAATGGTCGAAAATATTACCGTGCTCCGGACCGGTCCGTACCTCTCGTCCGCCCATGCCCATACATTGGACAGGATGTGCCCGTAACGCCCAGTTGATGATGTCAAGGTTGTGCACGTGTTGTTCGCAGGGCTGGCCGCCGGACAGCCAGGTAAAATACAGCCAGTTTCGAATCTGCCATTCCATATCCGACCAGCCCGGCTCTCTTTTCTTCACCCACAGCAAGCCCATATTCCAGGAGCACTGCGCAGCCCTGATTTGGCCGATTTCTCCGCTATGAACCCGCCTCATAATCTCTATGTAATGTGCCTGATGCCGCCGCTGCGTGCCCGCCACGACGGACAGCCCTTTGCGTTTAGCCAGCTCTGACGATTCAATCACCGAACGAACACCGACAGGGTCAACAGCTACGGGCTTTTCCATAAACACGTGTTTGCCCGCTTCCACGGCAGCCTTGAAATGCCTCGGCCTAAAGTGCGGCGGGCAGGCTAAGATAACGATATCGACGCCGCTTTCGATGACCTTTTTGTAAGCGTCGAAGCCGGCGAACTGCCGTCTCCTCGGTACATTCATTTTATTCGACAGCGATGGAAAGGCCTCGCGGTCGTACCTCGGCTCGGCACCTTTGCTGAGCATATCGAGACTCGCTTTGACCTGGTCGCCGAACACATCGCCCACAGCCCAGAGCTTGACGCCCCTTCTGGTACAGGTCAGAGCCTGCGAGGCCGCACCGGTCCCGCGACCGCCGCAGCCGATAAGACCAATGCGCAGCTCGTCAGAGCCGGCTGCAAAGATACGATTTGTGCTCGATGCCAAAACCGCCCCTGCCGCCGAGGTCTTGATGAAATCTCTACGTGATAGCTGACGTGTTTTTTCCCTCACTTTCTTTTTCATGGATAATTCCTTCCGATTAGTTTATGTGTGCAAAATCACCAACAAACAAAAACACTCGGCCCAAAAGCCGTTGCAAACCGGATAAATTTCCATCACCACAAATGACAGTGCAATCGCAGTACAAAAATACCTGTAATCACCCGAGCAGTCAAGCGCAATTTCGACACCAATTTTGCAGATGTCCTGCCCTATCCTTGCAGCCGAAAAACGCTTTTTCGCAACACTCAATACGAGCAAGGAGTATCGAGACACTCAATAATCGTACGGCTTTTTGCCCTGTTCCATGCGGCATTCGTTCTGCATCCGCCGAAGCGTGTCGGTCAAGACTTCCGCCAGTTTCCTATCGCCCATATTCTTTACCTGTTCAGCCGTTATCACTTTGCCGTAGCAGACCGAAATCGAACCGGGCGAGAAAATCTTTTTATGCCTCGGCCAACATTCAAATGCCCCGTCAATCACTACCGGCACAACAGTCGCATCCCCTCGTCTGCACAGAAAACCAACACCGCTCTTGAAAGGCGCAATTTTCCCATCGCTCGTGCGCGTGCCTTCTGGGAAAAGACAAAACCCCCCACCTTTTTTGAGCTTACCGATGACCTTCCTCATCGCAGATATGTCCGCTTTACCCTGCTTTACTGGTATTGCATCCACCGAAGAAATCAGCGGGCCGAAAAACCAATTGGAAAAAAGCGAATCACGCGCAACAAAGCTCGAAGGCCTCTTCAAAGGACCCACGCAAAATATCGGGTCAAGATAGCTCTGGTGGTTACTGACCAGTATAAAAGCCCCTTTAGCAGGGATATTTTCTTTGCCGTAAACACGCACTCGAAAAAACAGAATGCAAAAAACTCTGCATATCCAGCGCGCAAGCCAGAACCATCCTGCTTTCAGTTTTTCTTTAAGCATTTTTCTTTCACACAGCTCAAAAGCTTTTCCACAACCTCTTTTATACTCAAATCTGTGGTGTCAACAACAATAGCATCGCCGGCCGGCTTCAATGGTCCGACTGTTCTGTTCTCGTCGCTTTTGTCCCTTTCTTCGATGGCTCTTTGTATTTTCTCAAGGCTCTCACTGACGCCTTTAGCCCGCAGCTCAGCTTGTCTTCTTCCGGCCCTCTCGCTTGGCTCAGCCGTCAGGTAAAATTTTATATCTGCGTCCCCAAATGCCACTGTCCCCTGGTCTCTTCCCTCGGTAACTATTTTTTCCTCACCTGCTGCAAATTGTCTCTGCATTTCTACTAATTTTTCTCGCACTCTCGGCGCAGAGGCGATATGCCGGGCATTGGCGGTTATTTCCGGATTGCGCAACTGCTCGCTGACATCAGCCCCGTTGATGCCGACCACCATTTTGCCTTCTTTGACCGAGAATTGAAAATCGCTCGTTTCCATAACGCCAAGCAGCTTCTCTTGGTCGCTCATATCCACGCCGGCTCGTATCGCAGCCAGCGTGACAGCTCGATACATCGCACCGGTATCGAGAAAGCTCGCCCCCAGCCTCTCAGCTAACAGCCGAGCCACGGTACTCTTACCGCTGGCCGCAGGGCCATCAATTGTAATAACCAGATTCGCCATCTCATTGAGGTTTCCATTCGGCGTTCTCTTTATACTCCATTAACTCCACAACCGCACCGTCTTGGGTTTTATAAAAACCAACGACAGCAAATCCAACATCGAAAGGCTCTATAAGCACCTCCATACCCTTACCGGCTTGCGCCAGATCGGGAACCGAAAAGGCTATGTGCGGCTGGGTGCGGACAGGACCCTCAACAGGTGAGTCCAGCTCAAATCTTAGCCACTCGATTCTGAACGGGTGTTCGTTAGGATTGGTTACCCATACACGCGTCGCTGCAACAAAATCTTCGCCCTTATGCTTCTGATCCGTAACCAGACCAACATGGTCAAATTTCAGCATATTATTTCTCCCAATTTCCTGGTTCGACTGATTTATACTACAAGCTGCAAACATTACGACACCGCATACTAATATAAATACAAGTCTATTCATTTCTCAACCTTTCCAGACACCGTTCTGCTTTTTGATTTTTTCAGTCTTGACCACAACGATACTCGTATCATCGATCTGCCTGGCAAGTCCCACAAACCGCCTTCTGTATCCGAGCATATTTTTAATCATCTGCTCTGCTGAACCCGCGATAAACTTCTTTGCGGCCTCAAGCATCCTTTCCCTGCCCCACAATTCACCATCGAAGTTGGCTGCGTCAATCAGTCCGTCGGTATAGAACAGCAGACAATCGCCATCTCTCAGCTCGACGGTTTCAATTTCGTATTCGGCCTGTGGGTCCACTCCGAGCACGAGACCACCTTTTTCCAATTCCATAATTTGCCCGTCTCTTATCAGCACCGTCGGCTCATGTCCGCAATTGCAATAGGTTATAGTCTCTTGCTCAGCATCGATGATTGCGTAGAAAAACGTGATAAACTCACCGTCGCTGCACTCACTGCACGCCATTTTATTGAGCTTACTCGTAATTATCCGTATGGCCTTGCTGCCACGTTCAATGTCCGCATAAGCCCGCACGGCGCTTCTAAAACAACTCATCATAAGCGCCGCGGGAACTCCTTTGCCTATCACATCGGCAATCAACACGACAATGCAATTCTCACTTATCCGAAGAAAATCGTAAAAGTCACCACCTACATCAAAACACGGAATATAAGTAGCCGCGATATCCAGCCCTGGTATCTGCGGAGCCTTTTTCGGAATCATTTTTCGCTGAACAAGCCCTGCCAGCCGGACCTGCTCGGCCATACGTGCGCCTTCAACCGCCTCTGCATAGAGCTTGGCGTTCGTTATCGCCACCGCACACTGTGAAGCAACCGCCCTGGCCAGCTGTATATCATCCTCGTCAAAGCGTCTCGGCCTCGGACTATAAAGCCGAAGCACGCCAATCGCCCTGCCTCTAAACTGCATCGCAACGGTAAGCTGGCTGACAAGACCCTCTTTGATTGTTGCCTCTTTATATTTCACTCTGCCATCAACCCGCATATCGTCCAGCACCACCGCTTTGCCTGCAAAAGCAGCCTTAACCACGGTGTCGTTTTTTGAAACCACTCCCTTGTTGCGGTATTGCTCACTGAGTCCGTATGTGCTTCGCATTTTCAAATCGACGGCCTCTCCATCCAGCAGCCGAATCGAGCAGGCCTTAACGGCGACAATCTTCACCGCCGCTTCAGCCAACTTATCCAGCACCTCCTGAAGCGAAAACTCCCCCGCCACCAGCGTGGTAAGCTGATAAATTTGCTCATCTCTTTCGATTTGTCTCTTTGTCCTTTTTGCCATAATCAACCACTACTGCAAATCCGTCGGATTATACTCAACTTGCCGCTCCTGGTGAACCTTAATTTATTCTACTGCTGCAGCTTGCGTTAAGAGCTGCTTAAGGTTACTATACATGCCGATGTCCCAATCTTGACTGTCGTCAGACAAGTTAGTTCGAACACGCAATACGATATACGCATTACGCAATACGAAATATGGTCGCCAAACATATAATTTTCACCGGTCGTGTCCAGGGCGTCGGCTTTCGCTTTACCGCATATAATATAGCCCATCGCTATCAGCTAACCGGCCTCGTCCGCAACCTGCCGGATGGCACTGTTGAGATGCTCGCTCAGGGTCGGCCTGAAGATATAGATGACTGCATACGGGATATAAAGGAGTCTTTTGTCGATTACATGAGAGAGGCCAAAATCGAAGAAATCGGCCCCGACCCCCAACACACGGATTTCAAAATCACCTTTTAATCTACCCTCTCCACTATACTAATGCCGTTTCCAATAAATAAGTTTAACTCTTTGATTCGCCTTCGGCGAAGCTATTAAAACAGATTCCTCCGCTCCGGCACGACAAAGCCGTGCCTCCCGTCGGAATGACAGTACGTATAGAATGTTACACTCACTTTTTAGAAAGGGCACTACATACGAAATACGAGATACGCAATACGATATTATTCTCCAAGATGCCGAATGACGCCGCGTTTGCGAGGCACTACAAGGTCTGCCGTTCTGGCCGGCTGGTCTTCTTTAACCTTGTAATTGACGTCCATTATCTCGACAAACTCCGCCGTGTACTCCTTCAACACACCGCAGTATTCAAACATTTTATCACCCTTAATCAGCTCAAGCACAACCTTATGGCCGATATATCTTTCCAACAAAGGCTCAAAAGATGCTCCCACCGAGCCCACCAGTTCTTGTTTCATCTGGGAGACATATTTATCTTGAGAAGTCAGTACCGCCCCGCCGGGGGTAGCTTTTTTAGCCTGACTCATTAAGAGATTCACTATCTCCATCACCGAATCTCTTATCGTTTTGAAAACATTCTTTACTTTTCTTTTAAGTCTTCGCAGCAGTGTCGGATGATATGTCCTTTTTAATTCTTTCTCTCTTTCCGTTTTATTAGATTCGCTAAGCTCATCGTGAAAACGAACCAACGCCCCAATATTAGGGTATTCGTACTTATATAAGATATAGCTTGTCTCATCGTGTCCTTCCTCGTCTTTATGTTTTTTCGGATAGACAAATTCCAGCCCTGTATTTTCCACCCTCAACCTGCCCCATATCGCCTTGCCGGATATATCCTCCAGCGTCACCATATTCTGCTCGAAATCTCTCAGGCACTTATCTCTGCTTCTTTTTCTAATAAAGGCACCAACAGCCGCAGCAAAGATAATAAAAAGTATTGTTATAGCAGTTGCACTTTCACCAAACATGATATTTATTTAGCCCCTCAATTTATTGAGGGGTTCTCTCCTTTCGAATTCATTAGAGGCGGGGTGTAATTCAAACCTTCGCCAATATAACGGTGTAATTCTTGCCGTAAAACTCAGCGCATTTCGGGCAGGTGGTATAGAAAAAGTACATCTTCTCAATCTTCCTGGCCTTCGATTCGACGTAGGCCTTCATCTCTTTAATCCAGTTTCTAATATCCTTGTATGGCCCTTCAAAAACCTTGGTCAAGAAAGTCCCTGACACTTTCGCCATCTCTGCCCCTGGCACTTCCTTGGCCACTGCAATGTAGATATCAGCTCCCCAAAGAGATTTCTCATCCGAAAGCATAACAGGTACTGGCACAAGAGCGCCCGCCTCTTTAATCCTTTCCATATTCCTCACCATCACCTTCCCGAAGTTCAGCGGAATGTGGAAAAAACTTCTGACATGGTCCTTAACGAATAGTTTATCCTGAAAAGTTACTTCTTTTTCGTCCCACGGCTCAGGATTAAACCTTGGGCAGCAGCCCGTCTCTGACTCTTCATAAAGTTTGTCCATAACCATCACCTCACTTTCTATAATAACAACAGTTTCACAAAAGTGTAGTTCCTATTTGGCTTGAACGTCAAATTTAATCCTCAAAAAATGTGGCCAATAAATCCTCGCATCTGCCGCTACTACCTATTCTATGACGACCGCCGTACCTTTGGCAGAGGCCATCAAAAGTGACTTGTTTTTGGAGCCGACGTTATCGTAGTCCAGAGCAAAACCAACAATCGCGTTTGCACCCAATCTCCTCGCTTCGTCTTTGGCCTCGGCAATAACATCATCCTGCATCGACTTCATAACTTCCTGATACGACTCCGACCGTCCACCGAAGATGTCACGAAATAACGTAAAGAAATCGCGGATAATATTGACGGCCCGAACGTTCCGCACAATCACAATACCTTTATATTCCTTGATCTTAATCCCGTCCAGAATCGGCGTCGTGAAGATTTGAACATCATCCATTGGACTTCGCTCTCCTTTCATCCTTCATAACATTATTTATCAATGCGTCTGATATACACCGCTAATTCGTCGCCGATGCCATCAGGCTTCTTCCAGCTTTGGCTTCCAGCCGCGACATTTACTTTCGTTTGCGCAACCTCTTTTCCGGTTACACAATCAAACCAGCGAAATTCGTAGCTCCCTGCCTTCATATCTTTCAATCCAATCTTGACTGTCGTCAGACAAGTTTTGCCCCGCAGCTCCGGCGCATAAGCAATGTAACTGGACCCCGGCAGCGCCAACACATATTTTGTCCCTGCAAATCTGAGCTCATCATGTGGCGACATTTCATTAAAATCGGTCGACTCCAAAAAACGCACCAGCCGCCCGCAATCTTCGAGGTCGCCTTTCGCCGTGGCAGCGATGTCCATCTCTAAAATCATTACGTACGCCCCGCCCATCGCACACGCCCAGCTTTTCTTACGTGCCTCCCGCCCGCTCCCATAGTCGGCCGCTTCAGACATATTAAGATTGTACTTTCCCTGTGCCCGCTCCCAGGCATCGATCATACCCTTATGCAGAGCATCGGCACTTGAGACGTTATACTGGATGGCAAACTGGTCGATGTTCGGCTCATCGGCCAACTCCGAAAAATCCAGCCCATTAAGCTTGTGCACAGCTATCACGTGGTCATAATCATCAGCAGCGCGAATCTCTGCTGCAATGTTTTTCACTCTTTCGGCGCTGAACGCCTCCTGGTATTCCTCTGCGATGCACCATATCAGATTTCTATGATGTTCGAATCGGTCGACGAGCGTATGGATAAAATCCTTTTCTTCTTTGCCTACCCTGTCACCCGTATTCCATATCCGTGCACTGTCGTCGTAGAAAAACAAATAGATAACTATGCCGTTCTTATCCATCTGGGTAAACCACCGGTCCCACTGCGCGAGCACCTTCGAATTGATGCCTTTACGCGGGTCGTTATTCACAAATGGATTGTGCGTTTTATCCCCATCGCCGCCGTGTGAGCGCACCGCCATAAGGTAAATGCAGTTGGCGCCGGTGCCTTTTAGTTTCTCAATCAAAGCCATTTGGTCGCCGTGGCGAGTCCCATCCGGCTTTAACTTACCGCGATAAAGGAAATCCTCCGGGTCGCCCGGCCCGCACATAAAGAAAGGCCCGCCGCCCTTGCGTTTGAGCCACTGCGGATGCTCGGGATCAACAATAATTTGGCCGCTTCGAGGCCCGGATGCTATCACGGAATCTTCCAGCAGCTTCAACGCATGATTTTCCATTTCGCTTGCCCGGATTTTAGTGTCGTTCCAACTCACAATCAAATCCAGGCTCGGCATAACAACCATGGCTCGAATACCGCCATGTCCGAAGCAGCCGTATGTATCTACTGGCACATCCGGCCAGTGTCTTCTGCCGTCCCGGCCAACACCATTTGTCCACCAGAGCCAGCTATAGCTGCCGAGGTGGTCACACTGATTGTCCGGGATTCTTTTTGAGCCCATTGAACGCTGACCTGGTATCATTTCTGCTTCCTGGCCGGCCGTCCGTGGAATCGAATTTGGCAGTGGCGATGTCACCGCCAAAGCTGCATGCTCGGCACTGATAAGCTGCCTGGCTCTCCATTTGCCTTTGCGCAGATACAAAAGTCCGAAACGTGAAAAGTCACGCGGCGAAATCGCCAAACGTCCGGGTCTATCCTTGAGGCCGAAGGCCATAAAGGTCGGTTTATCCTGGCATTGAAGCTGGTCGGTAAGTTTAGGATGCAAAACATCACGGTCTACCGTCTCGTAGCTGACGCCGTAGACCTTCTTAAAGAGCGTATCCCAGAACAGCGCCATCTGCCAGTCGTTGTAGGCATAGGCTGTCCCGGGCGCTTCAGTAAGACCATAGCATGATATCTGGTTCGCAAGGTCTCGCCATCTGATATCGCGGTCCTTATAGTCAAGGTCTTTGTTAATTTGATTCAGCCGCGGCTCCCACTTGTTCACCCGCTCGTCCACGCCGGCAATTTTGTCATCCTCTACGGCCTTAAACAGAAAGTGCGAGTAAAAAGGTTTTGCCGCTGACGCAACATCTTTTCGCCTACTCGCATCGCCCCAGCTATAAACCATATACCCATACCGCACCACACATCCAAATCCGCCGGCATAATCGCTTAATTCTTTCAATTTGCGCACATCCAGCCCAACTTCACCTGGCCTTTTTGCAGCCCACTTCTTTCCGGGATACACCAATTTCGGCTCGCCCGCCCTCGCTTCTGCAATTCCCATCCCCACACTGACCAAAAGCACCACTACCAGTATCTTTGTTAGCTTCATTTTTTCCCTTTCTCCTCGCTTTCGCCTCGCTCTTAACGCGCCGCCTCAAGGTTATCTTTGACCAACGATGCGTCGAACTTCTCGTGGTCACTGGCCACATCGGCCAGAACATTATCAGCGAACAGCACACGTGTGCTCGGCTTACTTTTGATGGTTATCGCCTTCGGCCGCACGCTCGAAAACAGGTTACCCACCACCGTGATATCAGAGGTACCGTTGAGGACCATACCTGCTGCCGTCAGGTCACTGCCCGCACGTTTTACCTTGCCATCACCGATGTAGCTGTTGGAGAAGTTGTTGCCGGTAACTGTAATGCGCCCGCTGTTGGGCCCGATACTAAGAGCATCTCTACCGGAAATAGTAAACGTGTTGGCGCTAACGGCGCAGCCGTGCGCATCGCGCAGATCTATCCCACCGGAACTGTTGTGCGCAATTACATTGGCACTAAGTGCGATGCCGTAGCAGTCCCTATCGAGCACGATAGCCGTCCCCTTGCACTCCTCTATCATATTGCCCGAGACAACCGACCCGTACGTATTCTCTATCACAACACCATCACCAAGATGGTCGTCGAGGTTATTGCCCGTCATACAGAGGTTGAAGCCATCGATGAATCTCACAGCATCGTCGTTCTCCTCAAACTGGTTCGCCGCCACGACAACATCGTGGCAGCCGATCACGTTCAGCCCTGCCTTTTTGTTATAGGTCATCAGCGAGTCGCATATCCGCGGGTCCTCGTAGCAGTAGTACAGCCGGACGCCGTCGCCGCCGTGATAGCTGACGGTAACACCGTCGATGAAAATTTCGTTAATCCGCCGCGCCTCGATACCGTGGCCGCTCTTCTCATTGCCGGTGATACGGAAGTTGGCCAGCCGAATCCGCCACAACTCAGCTTTCCGGCTGTCCCGGCCACTTGGGTGCTGAAGTACCAGGGCGCTCTCGCCTTCGGTGTTGACATTCTTGATATGCGTTGCGGTGCCGGCCCCCTCAATGAGCACATCGGCCTTAGTGACCTTCAACGCCTTAGTAATCTCAAACGTACCCGGCGGCAAACGCACAACACCACCGTCATCCGGCAACGCGTCTATCGCAGCCTGAATACTCGCATAACAGCTTGCATCGATAATACGCCGCGCCCCCGGCAGCCGTGGACCAGCCGGCTCGTTCTCTCGCACCTGCCCACCTGCGACACAAAAGACGCTCACAGTCGCCACAGCGACTATTATCATAACTCCAACCTGGCATGTTCGTTTCATTTCATCTCTCCTGATTAAGATTTTGATTTAATCCTCAACTTTTTTGCGCTTTGTGTAGTCCCCCCTACCTAAGAAGTGCAAACTATGCCATCTTCATTACCTCGCCCAGCGCCTTCACTGTCAAATCGATGTCTTCTGCACTGATGCCGTAGTGAGTCACCGCCCTAAACCGCGACGGCCCCACACGCAATATCTTGATTCCTTTCTTACCAAGTTCTGTCACCAGCTCATCAGCCGTCAGCCGGTTACCGGCCAGCTCGAAATAAACGATGTCCGTTTGCACTCTCTCCGGGTCAATCGATAGTCCTCCGATAGCAGCAATGCCTTTGGCCAAACGCCGAGCATTTTTATGGTCTTCTGCTAATCTATCCACCATCTCCTCCAGTGCTGTAATACCTGCCGCCGCGATAATCCCAGCCTGGCGCATACCACCGCCCAGAACCTTACGGCTTCGCCGCGCCTCAGCTATGAATTCGCTCGTGCCGCAGACCACCGAACCCACCGGCGCCGAAAGCCCCTTTGACAGGCAAAAGCTCACTGAATCGACACTGCGCGTCAGCTCTTTGGCGTCCACCCCCAAAGCAACAGCGGCATTAAATATCCGGGCGCCATCAAGATGCACCGAAAGGCCGTGCTCTTTTGCCAGTGCCGCCACCGCATCGATGTACTCAGGCGGCAGCGCAGAGCCATAGCAGCGGTTATGAGTATTTTCTAAGCAGATCAGCCGGGTCCGCGGGAAGTGCACATTAGGGCCGCGAATAGCCGCCTCGATATCCTCCAGCCGCATTGTACCGTCAGGTTGATTGCTTATCGTATGCGGGTGTATCCCGCCCAGAGCCGACATACCGCCCGATTCATAAAGAAACGTATGCGACCGGTCGCCCAGGATTACCTCTTCCCCACGCGCACAATGAGTAAGGATACACACCAGATTTGCCATCGTTCCGCTGGCGACCAGAAGCGACGCTTGCTTTCCTATTCGTTCGGCAGCCATCTGCTCAAACCGATTCACTGTCGGGTCCTCGCCGAACACATCATCGCCCAGCTCAGCGTTATAGACAGCCTCTCGCATCGCCGGTGTCGGCAGAGTAACGGTGTCACTGCGTAAATCAATTGTCCTCATCGGTCAGCTCCCACACGAAAATACCATAAATAAAAGATAGTTTTCCCACTTGCGATTAGCACCATAACCCAAACCACAGCCCCCGTCAAACCAGATTTTGCAGGTTTCTCGTAAATAGGAAAATCTGTCCTGAGCACTGTCTAAGGACTTCCCTCCATCACTGAACATCCCGAGCGAGGCCCAGCCAAGCGCAACAATCTCAAAAATATTTAACCATCAATTTTATTTAGGGCTCCAACTACCGCCGTCCACAATACCGCAAACAAAAACCCGGAAAAAAATCCCAAAAATTTTCTACTTAAGTGTTGAAGAAAGCACGGCAATTTGATATTATAAAAATGAAGGTATTTGCAATCTACTTACGCGTTTAGTGTTATAAGGAGGATAAAAGTCATAACAGCGCCAAGCTGTGGCATGTGGTAAATATCACCATGAAAAAACCGCCGATTTAACCTTACACAAATTTATGAAAGGAAAAACGATGAATTACAGAGAAAAACGCATTAGGCACAAGGCAAGAGCGTTTACGTTAATTGAACTATTGGTGGTGATTGCTATCATCGCTGTATTGTTGGCGATCCTACTGCCTGCCATGCGAAAGATCAAGGAGACGGGACGGGAAGCAGTCTGCAAATCGAATTTACGGAATATTGGATTGGCTGTACACTTGTACCTCGACGACTACGACCGTAAATTGCCTCATACTGGCAGCTCCAACAAATTTCTGTGGTTCGAGGCAGACGGCGTTACTTATCGAAAACCCGGTTCCAGCGGTAGTTATTGGGGTCTTTGGTACAAAGATTACCTGAAAGAGACAAAGATCTTTGGCTGTCCGAGCTTACAACGTGTTCCCAGACTGATATATGATGTTCCCGACCCTTCTAAAGCAATTCAGCACGCAGCGCTCGGTATGAATCATCATCCCAGAGCCAGAGGCCGGAATACAAATGATATATATCGTCTTGATGAATTCATTTTTTGCACCGACCACTCTGAACCAAGACCGGAAAATGGACTCAACGATGGGTTTCATAATGACGACATACCTGGTGCTATGAATCTAAGGAAGTATCGAAAAAGTTTAGGGGGCAGTCGTTGGTACAGCTATCGGCAAATTTTCAGACATAATATAAGGCGTTTTGAAGACGAGAGAACCGGGGGACGAGCCAATGTCTTATGGCTGGACGGACATGTCAGTTCCATCGAAGAAACTACGGGAGACGATGTGGAGAAAAGGTGGTATACAGGCGATAAGCCGGTAGAAAGATAAAGGAATAGGCACAAGCTCCGACCATTGGCTGGACGGACATGTCACCTCTATAGAAGAAACCACAGGAGACGATGTGGCGAGCAGGTGGTACTCGGGCGAAAGGAAAAGCTGAGAGTTTGGCCAAGTTACGGATTCATTCGTCTGCGTAAGTGCTATTGAATTTCTCGTTCTCGAACCCTTGCTTTTACGCACACTCATTCCCGCATTTATTATTCACGAGCGACGAGTCACGAATTTCCCTCCCGGCCCGCGCGCCGCCGAGCCGCTAAAACTGGTAATGGGAAGGTCTTCTTCCTTACCTGCCCGCTTATTGTTTTCTTCCTCGGCCTCGCTCATCCGTATGTCACTTTCACACTATATAATCCCCAAAACTGCGAGTCCGTTTGCGAGCATCCCGAGCGCAGCCGAGGGACCTCTTTCCCAGTCGGTTTCACTGACAGAATCCCACAAAGAAAACCCGAAAGCCCAGCCTGACCCGTGCGCCGAGTATCGAGCATTCAGTATCGAGCATCCAACATCGAGCAGCTGCCACGCACAAATTACGGTGTTTGTCACCCCTTAGAAACCCCCAAAATCTTAAGAGGAGGTTGACTACCCGAAATGTCTTTTTATTTTTGCTCGAAAAGCGCGCATTTTTGACAATTTTTGCAAATTTTTTGAAATTTTTACGAAAAAATGGAAAAAAAATGCATATTTTTGAATTCGCCCTCAAATCATTGTAAGTATCTGCGTAGAAGAACCTTACAAAAATTATTACCAAAAGCCCCAAAAACTAAATGTCCGCTTTCAACAGTTCAGAGTTCAAACTCCCTATTAGTTAAGAGTTGCCCAATTGCTCCATTTTCGCTATTTTTAATCAATTTGACCCTCACCAGCTCGTTTTTTCCCAGCTTTTTGCCTGCTTTTTCGAGATAGACCATAAAATATCTTTCGCTTCGTCCGCAAAGTTGCCCGTTGTTATTTTCCACTAAAATTTCAGTGGTCTCGCCAACAAATTGCTGCCGATACTTCAGCCCTAACTTGATATTCAAATTATGCAATATTTGTGAGCGTCTCTTTATAACTCTATTATCTACAGTATCTTGCATATCCGCCGCAGCGGTGCCTTTACGCGGCGAAAAGCTGAAAATGTGCATTTTTGCAAAGCCTGCGTCTTTCGCCAGGTTGACGGTTTGCTCAAAGTCAGCGTCCGTTTCACCGGGAAAACCAACGATTATATCGGTCGTTATAGCAGGCCTGTCGAGCTGGGATTTGATTGACTCAATCTTTTCTCTAAATTCACCGGCTTTGTATTGTCTGCACATCTTTTTCAGGACCGCATCTGAACCTGACTGCAGCGACAAGTGCAGATGCGGCATAATGTTACGGTGTCTGCAGAAAGTATCAAGCAGTCGCGACGTTACGTCAGCCGGCTCCAGCGAGCTTAATCTTATCCTTGCAAGATTTGGTATTTCCGCCATTTTATCGAGTAAATCAGCTAATTTGTCGTTTCGCTGATTAGCCCAGTTTTTTCGTCTAACGGTTTCTTGGCCGTAAGCTCCGAGAAATACTCCTGTTACAACGATTTCCCTATGGCCTGCTTCA
The DNA here is from genome assembly GCA_030619925.1 of Phycisphaerae bacterium. Classification (GTDB taxonomy): domain Bacteria; phylum Planctomycetota; class Phycisphaerae; order Sedimentisphaerales; family Anaerobacaceae; genus JAUXAL01. The sequence goes on from JAUXAL010000015.1 coordinate 32,956, forward strand.
ACAAGGGCCTGGGCCTCCTGGAGAACCGCCTCGGCTGGATTACTGCGAACAAAAGGACGGGTTTGGGGTACAATACAATAGCTGCAGTATCCATCACAGCCGTCCTGGATCTTTAGAAAAGCTCTGGTTTTGCCCGTGAAGGAGGTTAATTGTGGCAGTTTCGGCTGATTGGTCAATTCGTTTTTACACTTGATTTTAGCGCCATTTTTTGTTCTAATTATAGTATCTGAGCAGGATTGAAGGCTTTGTGAATCCGAGGCGGTAGCTTTGCCGCTGACTATTTGGCTTAACGCAGCAGCAAGGTTGTTCCGATAACTAATTAGATGGACATTTCCGCCCGGCTCGTTTAATTCGCCGATATGTACAGTTGGCAGGCAGCCGCAGACAACTATAACAGCATCAGGACTCAGCTTTTGAGCTTTTCGGATGTACTGTCGGCTCTTGGCTGAGGCAGTATGAGTTACGCAGCAGGTATTGATAACGGCCAAGTCGGGTTTTTTAAGCGGTTCGACCTTGTGGAGTCCGAGCCGTTCGAGCAGTTCTCGAACCTGCTGGCTTTCGTACTGATTAACTTTGCAGCCAAGGGTATTTATGGAAAAAGTCTTCATAATATGGTATAATCTATATTTGTTGAGACGGATTTACAAGGCTAATTGAGTTCATAGACCACGAACTCATAACTAAAAACTGAGTGAGAGGTTTGTTATGGCGACAGCAACCGGTACGGTTTGGGCAATCGATATAGGTAATAATTCCCTAAAAGCATTGCACTTAAGCACGGAGCGTGGGGTTGTTGAAGTGATCGGCTTCGACAATATCCAGCACGGCAGAATTCTTAGCGGAAGCAACGTGGGGGATGCCGAGAGAGACGAGCTTGTAGCATTAAGTTTGCGCAAGTTTGTAAGCAGGCACGATTTGAGCATGGACGATATTATTGTTTCTGTGCCCAGCCAGAATAGTTTTGCACGGTTCGTGAACCTGCCGCCGGTTGAGCAGAAGCGCATCCCCGAACTGGTTAAGTTTGAAGCGGTTCAGCAGATTCCTTTTGATATTAACAATGTCCAGTGGGACTGGCAGATAATGACAGAGGCCGACAGCCCTGAAATTAAGGTAGGTATTTTTGCGATCAAAAATGAAGTGGTCAACTCGGCATTGGAGCATTTTGGCAGGGAAGAGGTGCAGGTTAGCTACGTACAGATGTCACCTATGGCTCTGTACAACTACGTGCTGTACGACCGTCCTGATCTGGTCACTTCCGATAGTGAAGCGACCGTTGTTCTTAACGTAGGGGCGGACAATACCGATTTGGTCGTCTGCACAAACTCGACAGTTTGGCAAAGATGTATTCTTATAGGGGGTAATGCCTTTACGAAGGCGATAGCAGATACATTCAAGCTTAATTTTGACAAGGCTGAAAAACTAAAACGTACAGCTCCGGTGAGCAAATATGCCCGTCAGATATTCCAGGCGATGCGGCCGGTTTTTACGGATTTAGCCTCTGAGGTACAGCGGTCGCTGGGCTTTTATAAAAGCTCGAACCCCAACACTAAAATAGTGAAGATTATTGGCATGGGCGGGGGAACAAAACTTCGCGGCCTACTCAAATATCTACAGCAGACGCTTCAGATACCCGTTGAAAGGCCGGATGCGTTTAAAAGGCTGGCGATAGGTCCAGGTGTCTCGCCAGCGAAATTCCACGAGAGTGTCTGCGATTTTGGTATTGTTTACGGTCTTGCGCTGCAGGGTTTGGGCCTGGCCAGGATAGAGAGCAACCTGCTGCCCCGCAGTATTGCCCGGTCGATGGCCTGGGCAGGTAAGGGCAGGTACTTTATTGCCGCAGCGTGTATGCTGCTTGCGGTTTCACTTTTGTGCTTTGCGAGAACCGGTCTGGATAGAATGAATTATGCCAAGAACGGTCAGGTGCGACAAAGAACTGGAAACGTTCTTAATGAAATTCAGCAGACAAATCAGAAGCTCCAAGAGATTGAACGTCAAGGTTCTGAATATGAGGCGAAAATAGAAAAGGAGTTTAAGCCTTTCGAATATCGTGAAGTTATTCCGTCGCTGCATGAAACCATCATCTCAGCCTTGCCGAACGAGAAGAACAATCCCGGACAAGCGAAGCTCTATAGGGCTTTTGCCAATGGTGACGTGGAAGGAGTTTTTGAGACCCCCCGCAAGCAGCGAAAGCAGCTATTTGTAACGAATATGTCGGTTTACTTTTCCGTTGATCTTGCCGCTGCGCCGTTTGGCGGTGCAGATTTGTGGAGGAGGAGCCGTGGTACTCCCGGAATTGGCGACGAGTATGAAGACGAGTACGGTGAGTACGAGGACTACGAAATGATGGAGATGATGGGGGCATACGAGTATGGTCTGCCTTTCGGATTCGACGCCCCACTTGTAGAGGAAAAGAAGCCCGGATTTGTGATAACCATAGCCGGTTATAGTCCCTATGAAAACATAGATGAATTGATATACCCAGCCGGAGTGGGAAATAGGCAGGATCAATGGGGATTTGTTACTCGATTGTTGCACCTTGACGACTTTGTTGACGGCAATAGCCCCTTCGAGCTTTACGAGCCGACCGACCCCAATCAATTCAACCTGGAAACAAACGAAGTAAGTTTGGATGCTCAAATGCCTTCGGGGATAGGCGTTGACGATTTCAGGGAGACAAAACTGGTCCAGCCTGGGCAGAGTGAAGCTGTTGAGTGGATTTTGATTGACCCTATGACAAAAGAAACCATCAGTAAGGTCGCTGTGCTGGGCGAGGATGGAAAGCCAGTGCTTTATCGCGGCAAGGAAGTTTATGAAGTCAATGACCATTGGTTCGTATTAAATGTTAAATTTATCTGGAGAGATGTACCTGAGTCTATTAAAGAGGCTGCGCAACCTCAACTACCGGGGCAGCTGATGGGACAAACTTATCCGGGAGCGGGATTAGCTGCGCCGCCGATTTCCCAGCCCGCAGGGGGTGGAAAGCAGGTGCCCGAATTTGAAATGTGAGCTAAAAAATGGATATACCGAATTTTAGAGATATCGTACAGAAATTAAGCGTTTTCAAGAATAATGTACCGCTGCTGGTGTCGGTAATCATAGCGCTGGTCAGTGTACTTCTTTTTGTCCCTACGCAGCTAATGAGCGGTAGGCTCAAGGAGCAGATACAGCAGGCAAGCATTACTAAGGGCACAATAGTTCAAACTCTGCCACCCGTCTCCCGTGAGCAATGGAGAGAGGCGGAAAAGCGTCAGATAGAGTACGCAAACGATGCCAATGAGATAGCAAAGTTAGCGAAGCAAAGCACCCAGAGAGAGTTATTAAGCTATGAAATATTTCCTGAGCCGAAAGACCGCTCTACGTTGATTTTCAAGAAATTTGGCCAGCGGTTTCGCGAGGGGGTGGACGAACTAATTGCTCGCGTTAATGCCGGTGATTGTCCTTCAGATGCCGAGATAGAAAGAGGTTTGGAGAACTCATCAGGAATTCGGCGTACGAGGGGGGGGAGGATGGGACTTTCGATGGGACCTTCGATGAGGCCTTCGATGAGGTCTCCGAGAAGTCCTTTGATGAACCCGTATGGAGGGATGTATGGCATGATGGGCGAGGTCAGGCGTACGATAATTGACGAGATTTGCCTGGAGAGAGCGCAATCTTGTTCTGTTTATGTCAATCCGGTTGATTTAGCTGGATACGAATTCTGGGCAGATTATAAACTTGCGGTTGATCCGAATAAGGCCATCGAGGACTGCTGGTATAACCAGCTGGGTTACTGGGTCATCGAAGATATTTTCGATACGATAGAGGCTATGAATTCCGCGTATGATAGCGTTCTGACAGCCCCGGTCAAACGGCTTCAGCGCGTAACTTTCACTATGGGCCTAAAGAGGCCCGGTGCGGGGGGCAGGGTGTTTACGGGGCGCAGCAGGCGGCGCAGCGGAAGAAAGAGAGACGAAGCTGACAAGCCCGCCTATGTCTTTTCTATGGATGATGGGCTGACAGAATCCTGCACGGGAAGGTTTACCGATGATGATATTGATGTCACACATTTTAACGTTGCTGTTGTTATTAGTACAAAGGCGGTTCTGCCGTTTATGCAGGAGCTTTGCAGTGCCAAGCAGCATGTAGTTCGTGACGCCGGCTCCCTAGCCGGTGATCCGAATCCGCAAGACGCGGGACTCAGCAAGCACAATCAGATAACGATCTTAGAAAATAAGATCAGGTCGATTGACCAAGCTGAGCAAGAAGGCATAGATCACCGTTTTTACCGTTATGGGGAAGATATTGTGGTGGAATTGGATTTAATTTGCGAATATATCTTCAACAAAGAAGGCTACGATGAAATCAAACCGGAATCGGCTAAAAAAGTGCCGGAGGTAATCGATACCAGGAGCCGCAGATGGTAAGATAGTCAGCCAAAGGTGAAATCAGACGTGAAATAGCAGATAGGGAATCTAAGATATGAACAGGATAATCAACTTTTTAGAAGAGCATGTCGAGAAGATCATATTGGTCATTGTTGGGCTTGTGTGCGTCTGGATTTTGATTACGCGTGTTCTTTTCAGTCCCAATATGGTCAGCTACGATAACGGGAAGTTCAGCCCTGGTGCCATTGATGATTATGTGTACGAACAGGCTGAGCTTTTGAGGCAGAAGCTGAACGACCCGCCCGAGCCGCTGGAACCTTATGAAGCGAGGTTTGGTGAATTCCTTGCTCTGGTTGATTCGGCTATAAGTGATATTGACGTTAGTCTCTGGCCCCCGCGGCCTTATGTCAGTTCGATGGTCGCGACTACTACTGAAAGAGCAGGAGAATACGTTCTTCCTCGTATCCCTGAAGTCAACGATGTAGCGGCCGAGCACATCAGGGCGGTGGCTTATATGCCTACCCAAGAGATTACCGGGCAAATTCTCTATGACAAAGCCAGTAATGAGCCGAATGATCTCGACTTTGTAACGGTGGAAGCGAAGTTTGATACTGCGGAATTATACGACAGGTTTTATGAAAGTTTTGCCGGTTATGATGTCAAAGAACAGTACCGTGACCCGTGCCTTGCGAGGCCGATCTTTGTGGCTGTGCACTTGCAAAGGCAAGAGCTGAATGGTGACGGCCGCTGGAGTGATTGGCAAGATGTGCCTCGAACCCGGATCGACCATAACAGGAGACTGTTTGAGATTATAGAAGATGCTAAAGACTTGCCGCCGGGCGGGTTAAAGGTGCGGATACTCCGATTTGATGACTGGCAAGCCCAAACAGATCTGTTGCAGCCGCAGCCCTATCAAATCGGATCTCCCAAGGAAGAGTGGTTTCCTCCTTCGCTGCATAAGAAGTTTGTGGTGCTGCGGACAAGTGAAGAAAGGGAAGAGAGGCGCACAGCCCGAGAGGAAGAACTGGAGGAGGGGCGTAGGGACAGAACGGAATATCGTCGCCGCAGGGCACCAGATGGAAGAATGCGTGGGGCACCACCTGCCGGTGAGGCGTATGACGGGCTCGCCGGTATCGAGGGGCTTTATGGTGACGCAGAAACGCGGACAACAAGAAGAAGAAGCCGAAGTGGTCGCCAGACCGAAGGAGGACTATATGGCGATAGAGGGGGTCCTGCGATTGGAGGGCGTTCTTCACGGAGAAGAACAAGCCGTGCCGAGGGCGACATCGACAGAGAGAGAGAGCTTGCAATAAGAAGAAGAGAGCTTACAAGGAAACCATCGACAAATGATGTCTATCGTGAATATTATAAGATTCAGATAAACTACAGAACGGATCTTGCCAAGATGCGCGAACCCCTGCTGTTCTGGGCGCACGATGATACTGTTGAGCCGATGAAGAGCTACCAATACAGAATCCGGTTAGGCGTTTTTAATCCGGTAGCTGGAGCCAAGAAGAACGATGTTATTTTATGGAGTGAGTTTTCCGACACGACCGAGACAATAACGGTTCCGGGAATGCAGTACTTCTTCGCGAAGGATGTACAAGAGGCCGCCAAGACTGTCACGGTGACGGTCTGCAAATACGTGTTGGGTTATTGGTACAGTGAGGACTTTGCGGTCAGGCAGGGAGAAATGATAGGTAAGGTTGTAGAGTCCGAGCCTGAGGAGGACGAGCCTTTTGCTCTTGGAACATATGGTGGACAATATGGTGGACCATATGGTGGACCATATGGTGGACAATATGGCCAATTTGCGGGTAGTGTCGCAGCTGGGAATCAGTTTACAGAACCCGAGACAATCGATTATGGTACCGGAGCAGTTTTGGTGGATATTATAGCTGTAAATGATTGGCTGAGTGGAAGGAACATGCGTGCCAGACGTTACTTTGATATGCTTTACAGTTTTAATGGGACCGATATTGAGCATATGCCTATTAACAGGAGATACTGGGCCAAAGGATTGCAGACTGCGTTTGGTGAAATCGCACGATTACTAAACGAGCCGAAGGAACCTTTGCGGGCTTGGGGCAGCAAACGAGCCGGTCCAAGGCGTCCAGATTTAGGTTATGAGGAATATCCGGACGAATATGATGAGGAGTATATGTATGATGAGGAGATGATGATGATGGAGGGGAGGCGTTATTAGTCCGGCCTTGCGATGTCCGCCTGGGCGGGCACAAGCTTAAGTGAGCCCTGTTAGAAGGACGTCGACTTCTAACGGGGTGAGCACATCTGAAGTACCGATTCAATTGAGGGGGACGAGCCGAGGAAACCTGGTGCTCACGGTCGATTGTTATCACAGACTTATCGGGGGTTATCAAGTCAAAAAAAGTTGTTACTGAACTGTGCGGACATGTGCATCTTTACCAAATCCACGAGAAAAACACAGATTGATTTTCTCGTGGGAAACCTCTCTATTTGAGGCAGTCAAGACTGCGGATACGCAAGTTGCCCCCGTGTAGAGGTAAAGTTCTTATTGACAAAAGCCCAGCCGAGTTGGTATAATCTGATAGTATCCTAATTAGCCATTATACTCTTTTCAGGAGGAGTACAAATACGCCAAAGCGCAAATCTAAAGGCACAGCTGGCTATTTCGACATTTTTAGCAAGGCTGTTTTCGTGCCGAAAGACTAAAAGAAAGGTAGGGTTCCTGTGATGCATCCCTTTAACCAAAGAAAATCAGTTGCTGTTATATCGATTGGGTTGTGCTTATGTATCTGTTATGCGAGCTTAGCCGAGCCTGTTAATGTTGAGCAGGTACGAAAGGCCTCGGATACGTTTCTAAAATTGCAGCATATCCGTCAGGGAAAACAAATAAGGCTGTTTTCAGTGCCGGGTGAACAGAAAGTACCTGTCAGAGAATCGACCGCTGTAGGCCTGAGAGAAATACGTGGTGATGATGGAACTGTTCTTGCATACATTACCGAGCTGGAGCCGCGCGGGTTCGTCGCGACCTCTGCAGATACAGATATCACTCCGATTGTCGCTTATTCTTTCAGGAGCTCCTTTCCGGCTGACGAGAACAGAAACAACCCCCTGTACCGCCTGTTGAAAGAGGACATGAAGCTAAGAGCAAAGGCGCTGGCCGAAGATGATAAATTCAAGAAGATGGAAAACAACAACCTATGGAATTTGTATGCCAATGAAGATACAAGACATTTTGCGAGCCAGACATTCCAGGAGTGGCCGCAAGAGAGCACGACTTCCACCGACGGGTGGCTGGAGACCACGTGGGACCAGGAGCCACCTTACAACGACTTTTGTCCGCTCGACCCGGTTGATGCCAACAGATGTTATGTGGGCTGTGTGGCGACGGCGATGGCACAGGTCGTCAATTATCATCAGCAAAGTAACGTACATTTCGATGAGGACGATTCGTATTCAATGTACAGCGGCATCGATATCGACGGTGACAGCAGCTTGTACGATTTCCCCTCTTTTGAGGAGCTGAACGAGTATCTTGCCGCCCTGCGGTTTAAATACAGTAGACTGACAGAACTGGATGATATAGATGTCGCCGCACTTAGTTTTGCTTGTGGTGTTGCTGCCCAAATGAATTATTCCAGTGAAGGCTCATCTGCTTCACCCTATGCTGCGCAGGATGCGTTGCTCAATAAGTTCGGCTTTTATTCGGCGGACATGACCGGTGGTCTGTCATGCGAGTCTTATCACACGCTGCAAGAGAATATAATTAATCAACTCCCTGCCCTGATAGGTATTGGCCCGCCGGATGGTTACGGCGGACACTTCATTGTTTGTGACGGCTATAACACAAACGGTGAGTATCACCTTAATTTCGGCTGGGGTTCCCCTCATCCTGACGAAATAACCGAGGCATGGTATCGTTTACCAATGGGCATGCCGACTGATGATGTCATCTCGGAGGCAATACTGAATGTTCGACCTGTTCCGTCGGGTATTGATGTTGACCCGGCCCCATCTATTTTTTATAGCGTTCCGGGTCAGGAAACTGAGCCTAAAACGCTGTTTATCAAAAACAATACCGCGGGAAGCATTTTGATAAACTCGATATCCAGTCCGGAAGGATTTGTCGTCTCCGGCGCAGATGACAGCTACTCGAACCATATAGGCTCGTTTGAAATACAGCGTCCGGGACAGGAAGCTTCGATAAATTTGAAGTTCCACCCGGATGAGGCGCGGGGCTATTATGAAACACTTACGATTAACTACGGCGATGGAAATACGAAGCATGTGATTCTAAAAGGGAACTCCTTCTCGGGTGGGACCCAAATCCCGGAGGGCGAAGTGTCCGGAACCTGGTCAGATGCCAATTCACCCTATTTTGTGGACGGGGACATTGAAGTGCCGGAGGACGGCGAGCTGGTTATCGAACCGGGGGTCAAAGTCATGTTCTTAGGCCCCTATGGCATGACCATCGGCAAAAATGCGAGGTTGGTTGCCGAGGGAAATGAGAATCACCCGATAGAATTTACGGCCTGGAATAGAGACATGGGTTGGGGCGGGCTGCGATTTATCGACTCGGGTGCCGATGACATATTGAGCTATTGTTCAATTACTTTCTCGAAGAAAAACACCGGTTCAATGGTCTATATTCCGGACATAGACCGCAATGGAGGAGCGATTTATTGCAACTCTTCGAGTCCGACCATCACGAATTGCAAAATCTCCAACAATATAGGAGACAAAGGCGGTGCAATCTATTGCTTTGAAAGCTATCCTGTGATAAGCAATACCGTGATAGCGAACAATGCTTCGATGGGAGGCATTTCTCAGTGCGGCGGGATATACACTACGGGATGGGGTGCACCTGAAATCAAGAACTGTACGATAGTAAACAATTTGCCCGGCGGTATTTTCACAATGTCGGGGGACGGCGTGGACATGACAAACACAATTGTGTGGGGCAATCACATGTACCAGATACGAACGGACGAATCCGTGCCGGTAGTGTCGTATTGTGATGTCCAGGACGGTTATCCCGGCCAGGGCAATATAGATGCCGACCCTTGTTTCTTTGCTCCAAGCTCTGGTGCCGGGCCGGATTATGACGGGGCATCGGCCAATTGGACCCTGCAGAGCTGTTCACCATGCATAAATTCCGGTACAGAAATATATCTTCCGGAAACCGACCTGGCGGGCAGTCAAAGGATTTATAGTGATATTGTTGATATGGGGGCTTATGAGAATCAATCAGACTTGCCTTTGATTACTGTCGCCCCATCAGGTACAGCCGATGCGGGCTTCGTAGCTCTTGCTACAGACTCGACTACCGGCCTTGATATTACGAACACGGGTAAGATAGACTTCAAAGTAGAAAGTCTGAGCATTTCCGATGAGAACGGTGTTTTTTCGATAGTTACCGACGTACAGGATCATCTTCTGGTGCCGGGTGATTCGGTCCAGGTAGAGATTGGATTTACGCCGACAGAAGAAGGATTCTATACCGGCAGTGTTTATGTTCATTCAACCAGCAGTAATGACCCGAACAAACAAATTACTCTCAATGGAGTGGGGGTCTCAGGAATGATTATCGCTGGTGGTGAAGTCAGAGGTACGTGGACGAAGGCTGAGAGCCCCTATACAATTACAGGAGATATTCATATTCCAAGAGGGCGAACGTTGACCATCGAGCCGGGAGTGGTGGTCAAATTCGCAGGTCATTTCGGATTGACGGCCGGTTATAGAGCGACTTTGCGTGCGGAAGGCACGGAGCAAGAGCATATCGTCTTTACTCCGATAGATAGCAACGAGGGATGGTTCGGCATACGTTTTGTCAATAGTGGGGCCGATGACGTATTGAAATATTGCACTGTCGAATACGCCAGGAAGCCTTACAACGCAGGAAGCGGTTATCTGGACCTGTTAGGCGGAGGGATTCTTTGCTGTAGCTCACGGGAAGCCGAACCAAGCTACGGCGTTCCTTCCAGCCCAACGATTGACCACTGTCTGATTGCCAATAACCATGCATTATCCGGTGGCGGGATTTTTTGCATGGATGAATCGGAAGCGCAAATTACGTATAACACGATTGTTAATAACTCAGCATTTATGGACGGTGGTGCTATTTACGTCGAAGACTCCTCCCCCACGATCACCAACAATGTCATTGCTCATAATTCTGCGTGGGCCTCCGGGGGCATTTTAACCTGGTATGCAACTCCTTCGATTACAAACAATACCTTCGTTCACAACAGACCCAACGGGCTGTATCTGGGACCGACGCCGTTCGTCTGGGACTCAGAGGGCGGCACGCCTGTCTTGAATAATATTATCTGGCAGAACGAAATATATGTGTCTCGGCATGTCGAGCCTGGAGATTATGATATTAACTTCAACAACATTCAGGGCGGTTTTGAAATAGTAGGATATGACTGGTTGACTGGAGAAGAGGAAAAGCAAGAGGGCCAGGGCAATATCGATGTCGACCCCTGCTTTGCAGACCCTGAAAACAGGGACTACCATCTCAAATCAGAAGCCGGCCGATGGGACCCCGGCAGCCAAACCTGGGTGCAGGATGATATAACAAGCCCATGTATCGATGCAGGGCAGCCAGATACTCCAATTGGTTCAGAGCCATCACCCAACGGGGACATAATTAACATGGGCGCGTATGGCGGCACTGATGAGGCGAGCAAAAGCCCCGGAAACTGAGCACTACTGGTTGATTTGGGTGGGGGCAGACATATAATAACCTCGAAATAAATTTGGGGGGGAAAGAAAACCCCCAGGGTAAACCTGGGGGCTAAACAAACCCTGTATTTACCCAAATAAAAGGTTGCAAATTCCGCCGATTGGCTTTATAGTTGCCATTCTTGTTTACCCGCCAACCCACGGCGGGTTTACCTTTGAAAGGGTTGATAAATGAAGTACGACGTAGCTGATTTGTCGTTGGCGGCGGAGGGCAAGAGGCGCATTCTTTGGGCTGATAATGATATGCCGGTTCTGGCGGCGTTTCGTAAGAGACTCGCGAAAAGCAAGCCGTTAAAGGGTAAAAACATCTCAGCTTGTTTGCATATAACTGCTGAGACAGCTAATTTAGGCAGGACGCTGAAAGCGGGCGGAGCAAATGTCGTTCTCTGCGCATCCAACCCGCTTAGTACCCAGGACGATGTGGCTGCTTCGCTGGTGAAGGACTTCAAAATAGCGGTCTTTGCTATTTGCGGTGAAAATCGCAGCACCTATTACAAACATATTAACGCAGCAATCGACCATAAGCCCGTTATTACGTTTGACGATGGTGCCGATTTGGTCAATGAGTTACATACTCGCAGAAAAAAAGAGGCACATCGGATTATTGCAAGCATGGAAGAGACCACCACGGGGGTCATTCGTCTCCGGGCGCTGGCAAACGAAGGCAAGTTAAAATTTCCGGTCATTGCGGTAAATGATGCTGCGACCAAATACCTGTTCGACAATCGCTACGGCACAGGTCAATCAACGGTTGACGGTGTTATTCGAGCGACTGATTTTTTAATGGCCGGCAAAAAGGTCGTTGCGGCAGGGTACGGCTGGTGTGGTCGCGGCTTTGCCATGCGAGCGAGAGGAATGGGAGCAATCGTTATAGTCACGGAAGTGGACGCAATCAAGGCCCTTGAAGCGGCTATGGACGGCTTTGAGGTTATGCCGATGGCGCAGGCGGTGAAAGTCGGTGAGCTGTTCGTGACGCTTACGGGTAATAAAAGCGTTATACGAGCTGAGCACTTCCGTGCGATGAAAGACAGAGCGGTTGTTGCCAACAGCGGGCATTTCAATGTTGAGATAGATATACCTGCTCTGAAACGGCTCAGCAAGAAGGTGACCCGTAATGTGCGCAACCATGTTGATGAATATATCCTGAAGAATAACAAGCGCATTTACCTTCTGGCTGAAGGGCGGTTAATTAACCTTGCAGCGGCTGAGGGGCATCCTGCAAGTGTGATGGATATGAGCTTTGCGACACAGGCGTTAGAGGCTGAATATGTGATAAAAAAACAGGGCAAGCTTGCCGTTGCCGTCCACGACGTCCCGATGGAGATAGAGCAGCAAGTAAGCAAGCTCAAACTCAAATCAATGTCGATTGGAATAGACAAACTTACAACCGAACAGGTTACCTATCTTGCTTCCAGCGGCGAAGGGACGTAAGAATTGATTATTGATTATTGATTATTGAATTTTTTCAATTATCGATTGTCAAATTCAGGCTTATGGATAATAAAGAGACAGAGAAGGCGCCGATAGTGGTCTCGAAGTCTTTTATGACTGCTGGTCCTACGCTGCACTACAGCCATAAAAATGTTCAGAGGTGCTGGCTTCTTGCTGTTGTGGCCTTTGGTATAAGCTGTCTTTTCTGGTCGAAAATAGTAACGGGCACATTCTGGTCGTTCAACTTTGAGGCGGTAACTTCCCCGGAATTTTGGCGTTTGGGCCAGTCCCTTGTGACAGGCGTGAGCATATTTGAATATCCCTGGCAGATTCTTATCTTAGGGCTGCTTATGGGTATTCTGGCAATTGTGCCGGTGTTGATATCGCAACTTATGAGTTTCCGCTACAGTTTGCTTCTTATATTGGGGGCGTTTTTTTTAGCAAATCTACCGGGTTTTGCGATTTGTCTGTTGGTAAGTTGTATTGCCGCGGCGTGTCGTCCGCTTCGTTTTCGCTCGCGTTTTATTGCGATAGCACTATGCACAGCCCCACAGCTTCTTTATTGGGGATGTTTCGGTGGTGCCAGAGGGGTGGAACCTATTCAATGGGGATTTTCTTTTGCGCCCTGGATTTGTGCCTGGATTATTGGCTTAAGCATAGCGGCGTTGGTCCTCGGTATAGGTCATTTTACGCGTTATCGGCCCGGCCTGGTCTGGATTTTTACCTCTATTTTCCTTTTGTTGGCTATCGTGACTTTTGAAATAAGGATAGGCTTTGATGAATTAGACTATCAGCTTTACGTCGCCAAGAATAATCCGGAGCAGACAAGCGAATTTCACGACCACAGCATCACAGAAGCGCTGAACGAAACGACTAAAGACCCTGTTATCAAGAAATACCTGGAAGATTTCTTTTACCCTGCCGACCAAATAGCGCGGCGCCAAGAGCTAAAAAGGGAGATCGAGATTGGGTTAAGCTACGACCGTTGGCCAAGCTGGTTTATAGTGCCCCAGGAGCTGAATTATCAGATGAAAAAACAATTGCTCCTCGAGCAGTACGACGCGTTTATAAGCCGGAGATTCAAAAGTCATCGGATGCCAATAGCGCTCTACTACAAGGCGCTTCTGAGCGAGTACAGCCCGGATGTCAAGATGCTTAGACAAAGAGAAGTATTGCATTTCTACAGCGATTATCCATACGAAAGGTCACGGGAGATATGGTATCGACTGTACAGCAAATTCGGCAACAGTCCCGAATCACTTGAGGCACGATGGCGGATTGCAAAGCATTGGGCCGGTCAGGGTAATTTTGAGCAGGCCGATGCGCTTCTTGCCGAAGCACAGAAGATGGTGAGTGAGAAACAACAAACGCAAAGTGATACACTCTTTAAGCTGTTTCATCCACCGGCCAATTCGGCAATGACGGAGTTTAAGTTAACCGAGCTGCAAAGAAGATTAAATCAGTTGCGGACTCTTATAGGAGCTGAAAACCGAACCGGCGAGCCGGCTTCAACCCAGTGTTTGGCGAGATTTGTTATGCTGAACCCACACGTCTCCGATTATGCCCGGCAGCTCGACGAATTGTTGGAACAAATAGGCGCCGATGACCCTCTCCGTGACAACATCGTGTTGGCCCAGGCAAAGCTTGTTGCCGACGAGCAGCTTCGGGCTGAACGACTAAGCGAGCTGCACAAAGGATTCCCAGAAACTGATGGCGGGATGCAGGCATTGTATGAACTGGGGCTTTTGAAGATTAGTCTGTGGCGTCAGCAAGATGAGTCGAACCTGGAGCTGAAGAAGAAGTATTTAGCTCAGGCGAGAGCAACTCTGGAGCGCTTTATCGGCTTGTATCCGGATAGCTTCTGTGCCGAGCAAGTCAAAAAGAATCTGGATGGCCTGCCCACTAATTAATGAATCCGCCACAGGCGGATCTCCGATATTTTTGACGTCTTTTCCAATTATTGACCGTCAACAATCAATTCTCTGCCGGGATTAGAGTTGACTTTTTCACAGATTTTGTTATCATAAAGAACGGCTGGAGGCATTTTCTTTGCGCTTTTTAGGCCTTTTTATCGCTATTAATTAAATGAGAACAATAACCGTGGCAAAGGCTGATTCCAATTTACCTTTACAGGCGATAGTAGTCGGCAGGTCGGCTGATGAGTTTGTCGCCCATACGATAAATTTGCTTGGCGACTACGGTGTTGAGTTTGTGCTTTGTGATGATGTGTATTCTGCTGTCGGTAAATTGGCAAAAAGCGAAAGCCGAAATGTATTGGTCATCGGCCGACTCGGGCAACTAAGCAAAGAACAAGGGCGATTATTCCATATGGCCCGCGAGAACGGCTACACCTGCTGCTGCCTTGCGGATGCCGATTTAGTCCGGAAGCGAAAGCAAATCCTCACTGCAATCGAGACCGGAGCTTTTGTCATAAACGAGCCGGCAGAGATTGGCCAAGTAGTAACGAAATTGTTGGCGGGCGGCGCCGATTGCCCGCTGGGAAAAAAGGCCAATGACAGGGCGACAGCCTCTATCAAGGCCGAATTTCTCACTACCAAGGCTGAACTCGATGCTTTGCTTGGGGTTTAGGCAGATGAAAAACTATAATTCATCCTCTGACCGAGAGACCCGGAAAATTCTGCTTGTAGGCGATATTAGCAAGGTCTTCTTAGATGCCGGCTCGGTCACAAACAAGCACTGTGAAGTTTACGCCAATATGCTTGATGCAATCGATGCTGCAGCGAAGAACAACTTTGCAGCAATCGCCGTTGTGATGTTCGGAATCTCGGCCAAATTAAGTTCGGCTCTGAAAACCCTTAGAAAGGTTAATTCGGAGGCGAAAATTATTCTTCTGGCACAAATGTACGAAGAGCCGATAGCGGTACGACTCGTCGGCTCGGCTGACAACGGTACAAGTGTGGCGGATGATTATTTGATTTGTCCGGTCCAGGCGGATAGATTTTACGAATCCATTATGACCCCCCAAGGCCGCACGGCCGCTGCCGCTGTCGATGCAACAGTAGAAATGAAAATCAAACAGCTTGAAAGATTAGCTACGGAGGATGATTTAACGGGCTTGAAGAACAGAAGATATATCTGGGAATTCTCCCGGCAGATTATAGAACATGCCGGAAAAGTAAGTGGACGGGTAACATTGCTTGTCTTTGATATTGATAATCTCAAACATTACAACGATGTTTATGGTCATTCCGCCGGCGATGAGGTCTTAAAGCAAGCCGCCGTTTTGATTCGGCGCTGCTGCCGTGGACATGACGTTGTCGGCAGGATCGGCGGCGACGAGTTTGCGGTCGTTTTCTGGGACGACCCCCAGCGAAAAGCCCCTGGCGTGCCCCGAACCGCAATGGTTCAGGGCGTGCCCGCCAAGGGCGCCGAAAGACGCTCGGCGCGGGCCGACCATCCTAAAGAAGCCATCTTTATAGCAAAGCGATTTGTAAGAGAATTAGAAAAAGCGGAATTGGGACCTCATTTTGTCCACCGGCAGACAGACAATATAGGAACCCAACTGCATTTGTTAGGCCCGGAAGGCAAGGGGGTCCTGACAATAAGCGGCGGCCTGGCAAGCTTCCCACGTGACGGTTCGACAATACAGGAACTTTTTCAGCAGGCAGACAAGGCACTGTTAGAGGCCAAACGCAGCGGAAAAAACAGAATCTATCTGGTCGGCAAGCCCCAAAGCGACATCGCTGACATAAATTAGGGTTGTTCCGAACATTTAACCGCAGATTTCGCAGATTGCGCTGATTTATTAGCCACGAATTAACACGAATTTAACTAATCACTAATTCACTAATACTCTAATTCCCCCCCAAGGTCATTCCCATATTTCAGTCGGAGGGCTCCTCTACAATCCCATGCCGCGAGCAGATGTACTGGAAGAGTAAATCCCCGCCGAGAAGAGGACGAACCTGATCTAAGGGGATGCGTGTCCATGACTGTGCGCATTCTGGATGGCTGCAACAGACCGAGAGTTCCTTGCCGAGCCCGATCGCCAGATTCGAATCCCCACCGAGCACAAATCGGGTCTCGTCCGGCTTGAGCCGGTTGAAGACCTGGAGGATCTTGAACCGTGTTTCGGTCAGTTCCTCGCCAACCTCGCCGACAATGAAGACCTTTGGTTTCACGCGTTGGAGCAGGCGAAAGCAGCCCTTCGTCCCGAGGTGGTTCTTCAAATCCGTCTTCAGAAATCCACTTGTGTCTACGTCCTTGCCTGTGTCCACCGCCTTTTCTTCACCGACCTCGATAGTCCCCAGGTGGGCGACCATCACGTCGCAACCGCTGAAGCTCTTGGGAAGCGACTCGATCCATTTCGAATCCGACGTGATTCCAACGCGCGCGACCGGTCCGTTCTCGTCCTTCAGCACGAAGACTAACCCAATCGCCTCCTCATCGCGTCCGTTGATGTCCACGTGTTGTGCGGGAACCGCCTGGACGTCGATAAAGTCGGCAATCGGATTGGTGCCACCACCGCGCACCAGTTGCATGGGATTGCGGCAGCAGCCCGAGGTCTTGAGGTACTCGCTGTATTTCGTTAGCGCTGGGTCGCAGAGATGGAACTGAAGCTGGCGGAAATCCATATTTGGCGGATGGGGTTTGAATCCTTTTGACTGGTTGCAACGATAGTTCAGATCGACCAGCGACTCCACATCGCGCGTATGATCCAGATGACAATGGGTGATAATGACGGTGTCCACGTCGGCGATGGACAAGCCTTTCCGATAGAGCTGGGTGACGAAGTCCACGCCGGGATCGATCACAATCCCGTGTCCTTTCCACGCGAGGAAGTAGCCGCCCCCGAGTCGCTCGTCCGGTCCCGGCTTGCCCCGACCGCGCAGTTCTTGGCGTAAAATGGGAGAGAAGGAGTTCCAGTCTCGAAGCACGACCAGCATGTCATCCGCACCACCCTCGCCGGTGATCCGGGATACACCAACTGTCTCCGCGATCTGTTTCTTAAACTCCATCTTCTTCTTCAGAATATCCGGCAGGTCGTCCTTAATCGCCTCGAACAAATCGGTGATGAGAGCTTCGTCGGACGATCGGTCTGCCTGCTCGCGTTCCTCGCTCGACTTGCCGGCTTCCTCTGATTTGGTCATCCGGCTTGCGCGCTCGATCCAGATCCCTGCTGCCTCCTTCAATGGCGATTCGAGTCCCAACTCAATTGCACGACGAAACGCCTCTGCACTATCACTAGGTATTCCTTGCAGCCAGCGCAGCAGGCCAAGTCCGTAATACGGATTTGGGAATCCAGGATCGAGCGTGATAGCCTTCTCGTACGCCACCAGCGCCTCGTCGTAACGCTTCTGGAAACTCAGGACGCTGCCCTTGCCGTTCCAAGGATGTGGTAATTCGGAATCGAGCGTAATCGACTTGTCGTACGCCGCCAGCGCCTCGTCGTAGCGATTCTGGGTACGCAGGGCGTTGCCCTTGCCGTTCCAAGGATAGGAGAATACGGGATCGAGCGCGATCGACTTGTCGTACGCCGCCAGCGCCTCGTCGTAGCGCTTCTGATCACTCAGGACATTGCCCTTGCCGTACCAAGGATAGGAGAATTCGGGATCGAGCGCGATCGCCTCTTCGTAGAGCGCGAGTGCGCCTTCCAAATCCTCCCGCAGCCAAGTGGTCGTTCCGTCGGCGAATTTCTTCCAGGCCGAAGCGTCCGCCGCTACGGCTATTTCCCCAATCTCCTCCAAGAACGCGATGCGTTCGCCTTTCTTTTGAATATACCTGTATTCATGCAGATACCGTTGACGCATCGCTTCAATAGTCTTGGATCGTTTGCTTGTCATCGTCGGATCTCCCTCGTAAATAAACGGGGGCATTAAATAGCCCCGATACATTTTATTGACATAATCTACATCTCGCTTGAAAAACTCGCATTTGTACATCCGCCTTTTTTGCTTCTTCAAGATTGCTGTTTCATATTATAACCATTGGTCCAGCCCGGAACAAGCACACTTCGTCCCTTTTGTTTTATAAACTGTACATCACAGAGGTTCACCCCGTGAGATAGATCCCCGACGAAGACATTCGAGGGCAGGGTGGCGGGGGCTAAAAATAACGGCATAAATGACCAAAAAAAGTGCGTAGGGTGGGGCTTCCGGCCTTCGCAGCCGCTTCGGCGGAGTAGGCTGCCCCACCTTCAAGAATACCACGGGCTTTGATCGGTGGGCTAAAGCCCACCCTACATGATTATTGATTAATTACTCTGTGTTCTCTGTCCGGCTACGGCTCGCGCCTGCGCCGAGACGAGTGCTCTCTGCGGCTCAAAAAATCCTTGAAATCTAATCTGTTTTATGGTATAATGTATTTAACTATGGACGGTTCATAGACAATAGACAACAGACAACAGACAACAGACAACAGACAACAGACAACAGACAACAGACATCAGACTTCAGATAACAGACATCAGGAGGTTACCCAAATTGCCATCGTTTCACAAAACGGCGGAAAACAGTGCTTTTTTGTCATATCAGCAGAAATCAGCGGAAAAACTACGAAGTTTTGACTACTTTTTATGCAAAACAAAGCCAATTTTTGAAAAAGTCAAATGGATATAAAGTTAAATATATCAAGGGATTATGAAAATAAATCCAATTGGACATTTGGTGAAAACAAAGCCAATTCAAACCCAATCAAAGCCAATTTCCGAAAAGCCCAAATGAATGTAAACTCACTTATAACAAAGGATTACAGAAAAAAAGATGTTTTCGCAGTCCAAAAAAACAAACCCAATTCAAACCCAATTCCCAGGATGTCCAAAATGAATGTAAACTCTCTTATAACAAAGGATTACAGAAAAAATGATACTTTCGCAGTCCAAAAAAACAAACCCAATTCAAAGCCAATTTCAAACGAGGCGCCCATGCTACTCTGCGTAGTATCAACGCTACGAAGCACGAGCTCATGGACAGCAGGAAGCACAAATAATAGTTGACTACATAATATGGATAAGATAGAATACCACACGATTGAGGAGCTATCTTTCGAGGTCTAAGTAACGAGAAAGGGTTTCAAATATGTCTATGAACAACCTTAAAAAGGCGTCCCTTGCAGCGGCGGCCACCGGCGTGATGGTTGGAACGGCCGATGCCGCAAGGCGGAGAAGGGTGGACAGACTAATCGGCAAGATCAAAGACAGCAGTGACAAGGTGCGAACAGAAGGCTGGCTGAGTGCCGGGGAGGTTGGAGCCCCGGCGGTCGAGCCCTTGGCCAAAGTGATGACCGACGAGGATCTGGAGGTTGCCCGTGCGGCCAAGCGTGCATTATGGAAGATCGTCCGCCACACCGGCCGTCCCAGGGCCGCCAAAGAGAAAAGGGCGGTCCAGACCAAGCTGCTTGAACTACTGGGCGACGGTCAGCCGGTGTCGGTCCGACGCGAAGTGCTGTGGATGCTTTCCGAGATCGGCTCCTTTAAGTCCGTCAAGCCGATTGCCGGGTTGCTATCGAACAAGCAGCTGCGCGAGGACGCCCGGATGGCTCTGGAGCGCATCCCCGGCCGCGGGGCCGTTAAAGCGCTCAAAGCCGGACTCAAGGCGGCACCCGAAGACTTCAAACTTAATATCGCACAATCGCTGCGAAAACGCGGCACCGATGTGCCGGGGCTTGCGTGCGTGAAGCTGGTGCCCACAAAGAAGACGAATGTCAAGCCGGCCAGGTAGCCTGTGGCGGCGAGCAACCGAGGCTTGTAAGTGATTACGAAAGCAAAAGCAGCATCGGGGCGCAGCAACCGTGCCGTGGAGTCTCAATTTGACCACTGCTTTTTAGCACCTTATTCAATATAGCCGAATTAGAGCAGAAAGGTGATAGAACGATGAAACAATCAAACCAACTCAACAGGCGTGAATTTCTGGCGGCCGCGGGCGCGGCAGCAAGCATACCGTATTTTATTCCATCTACTGTGTTAGCAGCGCCGGGCCGAACTGGAGCGAATGAACGGTTGATAATGGCCCACGTCGGCGTGGGTGGAAGGGGCGGGAGGCTCTTCCGCGAGATGAAGAAGTTCCGAGACACCGGTGCTGTGAAGGTCGCGGCGGTCTGTGACGTGGATGAAACCCGGCTTGCTAAGGCGGCCAAAGAAGCCGGAGCCGACGTGGCTGCCTATCGCGACTACCGTTATATCCTCGAACGCCGTGACATCGATGCGGTGGTCATTGGCACACCGGACCACTGGCATGGTGTTCAGACGGTGCATATGGCCGAGTGCGACAAGCACATGTACCTCGAAAAGCCGGCCTCCTGCACCATCGAGGAAGGCAAGGCGATGGTGGCGGCGGTCAAGGAGAACAGAGTGTCAGTCCAGGTCGGCTCCCAGGGCCGCTCTCAACCAGAGGCCTATCTGGCTCACCGGTATCTTGTCAACGGCAATATCGGCCACATCAGCCGCGTCGATTGCTTCCACTACCCCAGCCCCGAAGACAACAATCCCGTTCCGGACAGTGATCCACCGCCCGAGCTGGACTGGGACATGTGGTTAGGCCCGCTGCGATGGAGACCGTACAACAAGAGGTATTGCCACGGCACGTTCCGTTGGTTATTGGAGTCCGGTGGCGGGCAGATCCGCGACCGAGGTGCTCATGTAATGAGTTGTGCCATGTGGTGGATGGGCGCCGACGGCACCGGCCCGGTTACCGTCGAGGCAACCGGTACGCCACCGACCAAAGGCCTGTGGGACAGCGCCGTGCTGATGGAAGTGACCTACACGTTCAAGAATCCGGACTGGACGTTGACCTGGACGCAAATGCCCAACGAGGAGATACCGCCAGCGGAAGAAAGGACCGGCAAGGAGCCGGGAGGCAGGATCGTCCGTCCCGGCTACGGCGCGATTTACCGCGGCGACAAGGGACAGTTCATCCACTGGGGCGGTGACGGCGGTACATGGGCCGAGAAAAAGGCCCGCGAGTGGGTGCCGCCCTCCGGTGCCAAGGATGTCTACAAGAGTCCGGGCCATATGGAAGACTGGTTCAAGGGTATCAAGACCGGTGCCAAGACCATTATGAACATCGAAGCGGCAGTCGGTGCGGCCAACCTGTGCATCTTGGGCAACCTGTCCTATATCCTGGGCCGAAAGCTCAAGTGGGACCAGGCCAAGCAGGAGATAGTCGGCGACGAACAGGCGCGGCGGATGATGTCTCGGCCACAGCGCCATCCGTATCACTTATAGCGGTCTTGCGAACTTGCCGGCGGTATAGCCGGCGCACGACGCCGGCAAAGGCCATGCACGGAAATTGGTCGAGATGCGCTTGGGTTCCCGCAAAGCGGGGTCCCTTCACGGAATGGAAGGCAACGGCGCTATCGAGTCAATTAGCTGCTCAACAGTATAAGATTCTGCCAGGCTGATCGAAAGCAGACAGCCGTGGTCGTGGTCGGAGGCAATAATTATCAGATTTTTGCCGGCCTGGCACCATCCTTCCTCCTGCCATTGGTGGCCGAGAATAAAAATATCAACATCAAATAGCTTTGCCATTTTATCAAGCAGCGTCTGACTGTGTTTTCTGCCCCAGGTTAAAAGGTAAGCTGAGCCTGGTCTGACCACATCGTTAATCTTTAATTGTCTGTCCAGAATATTTGGGTCGAATTTATCGATATAACGGTCGCCGGGGAGCGAATGCGACACCCATATTCTGTTGTCGCATCTGACGGCTAACGGTTGCGAAAATAGAAATTGTCTTATAGCCAGTTCGACGTCACTGCCGGCCCCCCGGAATTCTCGATCCAGGGCCAAACGCATTGCACGATTCATTTCCTTGCCGTTTTTCATCACCTCGCTGTTATTGATGAAAGCGGTGTCATGATTTCCCATAATGATATGGACGTGGTCGGGAAAGCTTAGTTTGTAGCGGACAACGTCAAACAACAATTTATACGATAAACAACCTCCCTGGGAATCTTCCGGACCTCCGTGTATAATCTCCTGCAGGACAATATGCCTATCGGGATTGTTGGCCAAATCGGCAAAAGCAACTACTCTTTCAAAATTTCGCCGATGTCCGTGAATGTCGCCGGCTATAGTCAGGCTGCCCTCAGCGGGCAAATGAATCAAATTACCACGTCGGAACTTATCCGCATTACTGGCTTTTATACCATTACTTAGCAAATCAATTATTGTTTGAGGCATTTCTGTTTGTTTTTATCTTGACGCTAAATATAGCGTGTACCATCAGGTCCAGCCTCGATACGACGGTCATCATATTATGGGGGCGCTTGGCAGGATCGTCTTCGATACACTCCATTACGAGTTTTGAGATTTCTATGGGTAGTTGTTTTTTTATTTCGTGCGGTGCTCGGCGGGGCTTGGTTATAGGAAAGCCAAACTTGTCCTTTTTCGGTATCAAGGTCGGGGCGTGCTTTCCGGTAAGAGCCCAGTACATCGTGGCACCAAGATTAAAGATGTCCGTTTTTGGGCCGAGCGGCTTGCGCCTTACCTGCTCAGGCGCGATGTAGTCCGGCGTGCCCTGAATCCTTGGTTTTACAGTTCCGATTCTGCAGCTCTGACCGAGATCTATAATTTTTATCGAGCCGGCCTTGCTCAGAAGGATATTATTGGGCTTTATATCGCAGTGAACAAACCCGTGCTGATGCATAGCGTTGAGACCGCTCGCGACCATCCTGAATACAAGCAGCACATCACCCAAACTCAATGCTGGGCCATCCTCGAGATTTTGGCCGTCAAAGTATTCCATAGAAAGCAAAATCTCTTTCGTTCTAAACATCCTGCGTATTTTCTTCAGTTCGTAGCACTTGCGGACGTAGGGATGGTCTATCTGCCGGGCAACTTTGTATTCGGTCTCCATCTGCTTGAAGACCCTTATATCTTCCGGCCTTTCAAATATAACCCGTTTTAGAGCAAGTTTAGTATTGTCCTCCTCGTTGGTTGCCAGATAGATTGTGCTGCGAGCGCCGGCTCCGATGCGCTGGAGTATGGTAAAACCGCCGACGTCGAGTATATCTTTAGCCATATTATTAACGATAACCTAAGATTTAATAACCGACCGATATTTCACCGCATTATAGTACAAGATGCGCGAAATAGGCCCCCTGTTCCGTTAATTCCGCCATTTAGCAGTAGAACTGCTGTTGATATAGGACGCAAAACAGCCCAAAGTCCCATAAGGTTCTTTCCTAAAATTGCCAAAAAAATATATTACAAATCATTTTTATATCGAACCGTAGACCGACTCACTTGAGTTTTATGAAGCCGGAAGTATACAGTAGAGCTGGTCATTTATCCAGTATTAGGACGATTTTTCCTGATATTAGCTCAAAAAAAATGAACCTTGACAAAGTTGTTGAAGTTTGGATAATGCTCTAAAATGATTTAGACGAAAATGGCTTTTGGAATGCAACGTGTTGATTTGCTCTGATTCATCGGGATTCCCCGATAGCTCAACTGGTAGAGCGAGCGGCTGTTAACCGCTAGGTTGTAGGTTCGAGTCCTACTCGGGGAGTTAAAAGGATTTTGGCCTTCTGGTCAAAATCCTTTTAATTGTCTCGATAGGTGAGAGCCTATGTGA
>JAUXAL010000054.1 GCA_030619925.1 Phycisphaerae bacterium
CATAACACAATTTGTCATTCCTTCGCTGTGCTCGAGGACAGGTCTGAGCGCAACGAAGTGGAATAAGCCGAAGCCCTGAGCAAAGCGAAGGGGAAGAATCTCACTGCCGGTAGATGCGATTATTCTTTGCTAAGGCCAGATGCTTCGCGGAGTTTATCCTTGAGCACAGCGAAGGGCTCAGCATGACAACTTAAAATCGGTCAGCTTGACTTGTTAAGCGTACTTGGTTTTGTCGGGTCGCCGGCCGCGTCGGGCTATCCGGCCGGTGCGCACGCGGTACTGCTCTCAAACCTGCTGCCGCCGCCCTATTGCCTCTTGCAAAGTCAGCGGCAATCTATAATATGTCGTTATGCAAAAGTTCCTTAACAGGATGATATGCGGCGATTGTGTAGAGGTCTTGGGCAAGGCAGCACAGTGGAGTGAAGAATCTCACTGGGGTTCCCCAAACGCGAAAGAATGCGTTTGGGGGCTCACTGCCGCTATGATGCGATTATTCTTTGCTAAGGCCAGATGCCCGCCGTGCCGGAGCACCGTCGAGGCAGGCTTCGCGGAGTTTATCCTTGAGCACAGCGAAGGGCTCAGCATGACAGCTTAAAACCGGTCAGTTTGAGTTATTGATTATTGATTATTGCATATTGGAAAGAGAGGGGTTGCTTTGCAGAATGGTGCTGTGATGGCGGGTTTTTATGAGATATCAAAGCCCCCCTGTCGCTGGCAGGATGCGTTAATGGGAAAAAGGATAAACTCCATCTGTTTTTAGGTGATTTGATAAAAAACCCCTGCTTTTTGCGGAGGGAGGGGAGAAGGAAGAGAAAAGCAGGGGCAAAAAATGAAAAAGCTGTTACTTATTATAGGTCTTTCCTTAGTGAGGTCAAGAAAAATTTTCATAAATATCAGAGAAAAATTTTACTTTCCCGGCTTTGCCGCAATGACAGCAAGGTGGTTACAACGCACAGGAGGTCCTCCAAAACCGGCGTTAAACCAGCTTTAGACTTTAAGGAATATCTTGCGCCGATACAAAAACCACAAAAGCAGCCATTTGAACACCAGGGCAGCGAGCGGCAAAATAAGCGGCTTGAGAAACTCGGCATATTGAATAATGCCGATGACGAAGAGCCTGGCGATTGCGTTGAAGTCGACAACACTTTGCAGGACGTATATAGTAATGGGATTTGCGCCGATGACGATAAAGAAAAACGCCCACTTCTTATAGCCCCTGACATCAATCAGCCAGTAGAACAAAGCCAGCAGCAATAGACTAAGCCCTGCTGTAAATAAGACCATTGAACTGGTCCAGAGAAGCCTGATAATAGGAAAGACGCACCCCCAAGCATATCCTACGGACAGGCTAATCAGACCGGCCAGTGCCAGTCCTGTCGCCTTGTGATTACCCGGCCGATTCGAGTGCAGCCAATAGCCGGTCAACACCCCCAAAAACGCCGTCGAAACCGATGCCAGTGTAGGGAGAATTCCATTGCTGTCTCCGTATCCATAAAAAGCTTCGCTAATCTTGCCCGGAAGAAACTGCTGGTCAATATAGGCCGGCAGGCATCCGGCCGGTGTGATAACGCCGGCACCATGACCGGGGACCGGAACCAGTGTTAACGCTGCCCAGTACAGAAGCAAGATCGCACCGGCAACTATTGCCTGTGTCTGCCATTTCGTGTGCATCACCAGAAGCGCAGCGAAAAAGTAGCATACTGCTATCCGGTGCAGGACCCCCACCCAGTCCATCTCGGGCCAATTAAAGTGCAGCCCGCCGCTTCCGATCAGCACCCCCAATAAATACAGCACCGCTGTCCGCTTGATAATGTGGAGGTGAATTCTCCCACGGCTTTGGCCCCGCTCGAGGCGCTTGGAAATCGAAAACGGCACCGCCGCCCCCATAATAAAGATAAATAGCGGCATAATCAAATCTTCAAAATGGAACCCCAACCACTTGACATGCTTGAGTTGTCTGCTAATAAATGCCGTCACCGGATGATTGAATATTAGAACCAGACTTCTGAAGACTATCCCCCCGCCAATAATCCAGAACATAGAAAATCCCCGCAGTGCGTCGATCGAGCCCACGCGGCCTTGTGACAAAGTTTGTTGTTCACTGTCGGAGATTTTTTGACCCTTTTGAGTTTTTGCTTTTTAATTTGCGATTCAGATTTTTATAAATGACTTCTTGCGATACATCCACCACAGTATCAGCCAAATGACTACAAACGCCGCCACGGCATGAATGAAGGGGCTCCAATTTCCGACATATTTGTCCAGACCATCCACAAAAATATCTCCGATGTGGCGGAAATTAAAGACATGGGTTGCCATATATACGATAATCGCATTCATTCCGATTACAACAAAGCCAAAGGCCCACTTCTTATAGCCGCACACATCAATGACAAGATAGAACAAGGCTAACAACAGATAGCACAAGCCGCCTGAATAAAGCACGAAGGAACTGCTCCAGATGCGTTTGATAATCGGGAACCAGTTATGCCACAGCAGACCCATCAGCAAGCAACCGATACCTGCCGCTGTAAGGTAGAAAACCTTGGCTCTGCCGGTTTTTTCCCAGCGCAGCAGGTGCCCTGCCATCACGCCAAGCATTACCGTGCAAGCAAATGTCATGCTGCTGAGGACCCATGTATAGCCATTTCCAGCATAGTATCGCCCCAGAATGAACGTATCTATAGAAAGTGCCAGATTGGCGTCTCTGGCCAATAAGACCTGTCCCTGGCCCGGCACCGGCACCAGCACCAGCAAGGCCCAGAATAACAACAGCAAAATTGCCGTCGTTAGTACCTGACCAACAAGCCGCATATTCAGTATGACTATTGCTGAAATAAAGTAACCTGCTGCAATCGCCTGCAAAGTATTATTGTAAATATGAAGCTCTGCCAAATCATACTCCAGCAGATGTCCTGCCGCAATCATCCCTAAAACCCACAGTATTACCGTTCGCTTGACAATATGAAAATACAGTTGCCTTTTGCTGTCACCGCGCGCAAGGCGTTTATTGAAGGCGAACGGCATTACGACACCCACAACAAATAGGAACAACGGCATAATCAGGTCCCACGGGCGAAAGCCCTCCCACTCGACGTGTGACAGTTGCTGGTTTATCCATTGCGTTGCCGGACGATTGAATATCTCGTGCAAACTGCGGAATATCGTCCCACCGCCAATAATCCAGAACATATCGAATCCGCGCAGGGCGTCAATTGACATTATCCGGCCTTTAGATAAAGATTGTGGTTCATCGTTCGACATGGCTCTCTCAGTCCTCTCAATAATCAATTATCACTTATTCGGATTACCCTTCGACGTGAGTTTAGCAGAAGCTCAACTCTTGCTCAGGATGATTCAACTCAGCAGATGGCCAGTTGAACCACTGCCCGAGACTGGAGTCGAACCAGCACGACCCTAAGGTCACTAGCCCCTCAAGCTAGCGCGTCTGCCTATTCCGCCACCCGGGCTTTTCGATTGATTATTGTCCCCGCCTGCGCGGGGATGACAATATTATTTACTATTGATTATTGGTTGTCAATTCTCAATCCAGAGATTGGGAAAAATGGTGGCCGAAAAGCCCTATACTGATATATACGCCAAGAGTATAATCATCATGTCTTTATAATCCTATCAACCGAATACAACAAGAAATGAAAATCGGAGGCGTTAGAATGAACGTTTTTGCCATAGATAAAGGTATCGGTAGGTTAGATGCCTATAGAAAGCCAATAGTTGTAGCTACCGTTGTAGCTGTGATTATTGGTATTTTTGTCGGTTGCGGAAAAGACCGTGTCAAGGTCTCTGGCGCCGAAATTGAAGCACTGTCTAAACAGATTAAGGACTTGGTCACCGGATTAGAGTACTCTGACAAGGTAGCTGAAGATTTTGTCAACATGGTCATTAGCTGGGAGGATGCACAAGGTCAACCTGTTCTTGTTGTTTGGAAGAAAAAAGTTCACGAAGCAAAAGAAGACTATAAACAAGGTAAAATGTCCAAAATCCAACTCGCTAAGGTAGAAGAAAGTATAGCAAGAAAAGTCAGCCGGAGAATAAGGAAAGAGATTAGTAGAAAAGGGGAAGTTTTTGATTTGGCTGATGTTATCAAACACAAACAGGCCAATTGCCTTGGCTGTTCGCAATTGTTATACATCCTTGGAAATTCTACAGAGCTGTCAGTCAAAACTATAGGTGTGACACAGAAGATGGACGGCACACTATCAGTGCACATGGCCTGCATAGTTGGCTTAACTGATGGCAAGACGATGATGGTCGATTTGGCACTTGGCCCAATTATGAGCAAACCATTTAAATTTGAGAAAGAGTTTAGAAAGGTTGGCAATTACTGGGAGCTTATAGACAAGGACAATCCTTTAGGAGTCCATAGAAGAATCCAAATATTAGACAAGAATGGCCTTATTTCTTATGTATATTACAACCAAGGAACTACGCACCTTGAGTTAGACCAACCATCAGAAGCGATCCCTTTACTCGATAAGGCTATCGAGCTCAATCCAAAATTTGCTAAGGCATATACCAACCGAGGTGCTGCCTACGCTCAGTTAGGCCAATACACTAAAACCGTCTCCAGCCATACCAAGGCCATCGAGCTCAATCCAAAATATGCTGAGGCATACTACAAGCGAGGACTTACTTATGTTTTATTAGGAAAATATAAAGAAGCCAAAAAAGATTTACTTACGTCAGTTAAATTGGATCCTGCCCTAAAGGCAGACGTTAAGAAGATATACATGAAGCTATTTAAGTTCCCATTAGTAGATTTCAAACTTGATACCTCTGCTGGCTCAAGAAACAAATAAATGCTTCGAAAGGTAAACTGTATGCGAAACTACCTTCCTCTTATATTATCCCACAGGAGGATCTGCAGGCGCGGCGAAAATGTGAAGCCGGAGCGCTTGCACAGTTCTGCTACCATTGGTGATTTGACTAACAGTTCATCTCTTGTGGCTGCCTGCGGCATGAGCATTACCTTTTCCGAATCGGCGTTTCCTATTTCTTTCAGGGTCTGTTCTATCTCAGCTAAATCGTCTTCGCAGTCCACGACGAATTTCAGTTGATAGCTATATTCGCCGGTCAACTTTCGCAGGACGCCTATATCCAATCTCGAATCCTCGTGAACCGCGGCAACTTCCGGGTCGGCCGGCGTGGAGTTACTCAATTTCGGGCTGACGCTCATTAAATCGCAGGGCATATCCGGTACAAATGCGATACCGGCAGTCTCAATCGTTATATGTTTGCCGTCTGCCTTTAGTTCCTGCACTAATTGGGGCAGGTCCGAATCCGTCATCGGCTCGCCGCCGGTTATTACCACGAATTTACTCTGGGCCTGTTGAACGGTCTGGACGATTTTAGCGACACTATAATGGGCCCCCGCCGCTTCGTCCCAGGCATATTTTGTGTCGCACCATCGGCAGCGCAGAGGGCAACCCGCCAAACGCACGAACACGCTGGGGAGGCCAGCGAAAAATCCCTCACCCTGAAGAGAGTAAAATATCTCGTTTATTACCATTCGCGAATTAGATAAACTGCTTCAGACACAAATCCGAAACTCGAATCTCGAAATCCGAAACAATATCCAAATTCAAATGCTCAAATGTTCAAAACTTAATTGTTTAGGTCATTTGAATTTTTGCCATTCGAATTTGTTTCGTATTTCGTATTTCGATATTCGAAATTCATTATTCTTTTACATACTCAATCGGGTCTTCGAGGCCTGCTTCAGCAAAGCCCTTTAGTCTTAATCTGCAGGAGTCGCATCGGCCGCAGCTTCTCCCCCGCTCGTCCGGGTCATAGCAACTATGCGTCAGGAAATAATCCACGCCGAGCTTTGTACCGGTGAGGATAATCTGGGCCTTTGTCATATCCATAATCGGTGTATGAATGCGGTATCGGCCCTTATGCTGGACAGCGGCAGCGGTGGCGAGGTTGGCGGTTTCCTCAAAAGCGGCTATAAACTCAGCCCGGCAGTCGGGATAGCCGCTATAGTCGGTTGCATTGACGCCTATGAAGATATCAAACGCACGCAGCACCTCAGCCCAGGCAAGTGCGTAACTCAAGAATATCGTGTTGCGGGCAGGGACATACGTTGATGGAATTTGGGCGGAGTTACCCAAATCGGCCCTATCTTTCGGCACTTCAATGCTCGAATCGGTAAGGGCAGAGCCGCCGAAGCCAGCCAAATCAATATCGATTATACGATGCTCAGCCGCTCCCAAAAAATTGGCTATTTTCTTTGCGGCCTCGATTTCCCGCTGATGCCGTTGGCCATACCGAAAAGTTAAGGCATAGCACCGGAAACCCTCGTCGTGGGCAATGGCCAAAGTTGTAGCCGAATCAAGGCCGCCGCTTAGTAAAACCACCGCTTTTTTATCTGCCACCGGTCATTCTCCGTCAAAACTCAGACCTGCGATTTCTCTGGTCCGGCGCATTGTCCGGTCATTGCTCTTTCGGCCAAGGATACGCATTGGAACCTGCCACCTTTTCAACGGGACCAGGGGGAAGAGTTTTCTGCCACTCAAGCACCTTTTTGGATAGTTCGTTCACTACCTCAGGGTGCCGGTCGGCAACGTTATCCAACTCCGTTGGGTCTACGGGAATATCATATAACTCGATGCGGCTGTGGTCGGGATTCATCAGCAGCTTCCACTTTCCGTCACGGATGGCCAGCATCGGACTCTTGTGGACCATATCGCCAAAGATTCGGAATCGCCACTCCCACATCAACGGTTTAGTTCGCTGTCTGGATCTGCCGAGCAACGCAGTGGACATATCCTGGCCATCAGGGTTCAAGTCGCCGGGGAGTCTAACGCCGGCTAAACTGCAAACGGTAGGAAGCCAATCAACACCTGCGATAACAGTTGCGCTATCCACCGTTCCGGACGGGACGTGCCCGGGCCAGCGGACAATGAACGGCACACGGACGCCGCCTTCATATATACTTCGCTTTCGGCCTCGAAACGGCCCGGTATCGCCGATACCACTATGGACGGCATTACGGATGTCGAAGTCTTCGGGGCCGTTGTCACTGGAAAAAGCAATAACGGTATTGCTCCCCAGGCCCAGCTCGTCAATTCTTCTAATCAGCCGGCCGATCTGGCGATCCAGGTCAGACACCGAGGCATAGTATATCTGCTTGGCGCCTTTGTAGGGAACAGCTCTTGGTGCATATCGCTGATATGGTTTCATCTGCTCGTCGGTGGGATGTAGCGTAGCGTGGGGCACGAGGGACCAGACGTTCACATAAAAAGGTTCGTCGTGGTTCTTTTCGATAAAATCTATTGTTCTGTCAACGATCTGTGTGGTTGACCGGGCCCGGAAATATGGGTCATCCGTACCGGTTAGTTGTGGGCCGGAAGAAGACCGAGTGCAATGCTCATCGACGCCATAGTCGCCGGGTGTGGGAGCACCTTCGCCGGAGCCCAGGTGCCATTTGCCAAAGTGCCCGGTGGTATAACCGGCATCTTTAAGAAGTCTGGTTACGGTATGGACTTTGGGGTCGAGCCAGTTGGGCATCGCGCGGGCTTTGTTCTGTTGTCCAGTTGCAAAATGACCGTGAACGCTGTGGCGTGCCGGGAAATGGCTGGTCATAATCGACGTTCGCGATGGTGAGCAGACCGAGCCATTGACATAAAACTGTGTGAACAGTATGCCCTCTTTCGCGAGTTCATCCAGGTTGGGCGTTTTTATCTGCTGATTGCCGTAACAGCCCAAGTCACCCCAGCCCAGGTCGTCGGCAAAAATAAAGACAAAATTGGGTTTTCTGACCTTTGCAGCCGACTTAGCAGCAAAGGCGCAAGACGGCAAAGTCCCAGCCGCTGCAGCTGCACCGAAAGTAGCTAAGAATTGTCGCCTATTCATAACTGTAGCGTCAGCTTTCATTTAGTATCCTCCTTTTTCCCCGCTGGACAGTTTCTCAATAGAAATTAATTTCAAAAAAATTTCGACCATAGCAGTATTTTACCGGCCTGGTCAAATGCTGTCAAAAAAACTTCGAATAACCGATTTTTGCAGAGTCCTTGAGTAAGCAGCTTTTTTATTTTCTGCGCCATCGATTATTGCTTGCCTAAGGCCGGCATTTGGATTATATTATTGCGGCAGGATGTATAAGAGGGGCCAAACAATGAGCGAACGGGTAGAAATAGAATTGTTTGACAATCCCCGTCCCGAACGAGACTATTGTATAACAATCAGATGTCCTGAATTTACCAGTGTTTGTCCTCGAACGGGCCAGCCGGACTTCGGTCGGATTGTCATCGAATACTGTCCTGACAAATCATGCATTGAGCTAAAGAGCCTGAAATTCTATATGCAAACCTACCGCAACAAGGGTATTTTCTACGAAGCTCTGACAAATGATATACTGGATGATTTGAAGGGTGCCTGCAAACCACGCTGGATGAAAGTTACCTCTCGATTCAAACCTCGCGGCGGAATAACTGCCGAGGTAGTTGCAGAACATAAAGCAGAGAAACCATAGTTTTCATCAGAGGTGATAAAATGGCGATAATATTTCATTGTGACCATTGCGGCAAAAAGATAGAAGCACCTGACAGCTCCGGAGGCAAATGGGGCAAGTGCCCGGCGTGCCATAACAAACTGTATGTCCCCAGCCCGGACTCTGATGAGGAGCTTAAGCTTGCGCCAATAGACGAAAGCGAGGAAGAAAGAAAAAAACGGCTAATGGCCGAAACGCTCAAGCTTACACAAGACATACTGCAGGAAAGAGAGGTTCCGAATGGGCCGGCTGAGGTTGCTGAGCCAATATCCGAGATGGGCGAAAGAGAGTTGACGAAAAACATAATTATGTATCTGCGACAAATGGCTGACGATGAATTGTACGAAGCCCAAAGAACTGTAGGCTTGATAGCTCGTCACGGTCCCCAGGCGGCAAAGATTCTCAACAAAATAGCACTTAGCGAAATACCCGAGCCGGAATTGGCAGATATCCCCCGGCAGGTACTTTCGGCTCTGATAAAGAGCTTGCGCACCGAAATAAGCTGACCCGGAGAAAATCTCCGAGGCCAATCAAAACAGTCCCAAAAAACACCTTCAATCTGCAAATCTGACGCGATTTTTTCGGTCTACACAATTTGACAGGCCGGAGAGACCCTCCAATTTGGTTGAGATGAAATTGTTTCTTATATTTTACGTAGAAGCAGTAAAAAAAACACCTTGACCGAACTTCATATTACAGCTTGGAGGGAAATTTATTATGGCCAATGAGACAACGGTAGTTCACGTTACCCATGAGACGGTGGGGAAAGTCGGCGGCATAGGCGCCGTCCTGAAGGGCTTTTTTACGTGCAAATCTTATCTCGATACAGTCGATCGGTCAATCCTCGTCGGCCCATTGTTCACCACTGAAGGCTCTGCATCAGAGCGGCTCGGCGAAGATGGTGAAGTGTTTTATTCATCTATTGATGGATTTGTAAATACGGGATACGCTCCGGCCTTCCGTAAGATCGAAAAATACTACAATGCAGGTATTATCTACGGCAGACGAACATTTGTTGACAAGCGGACAGGCATAAAAAGCTCACCTGAGGTGGTGCTGGTCGATGTAAAACGCATAGATAAGGGAGTGCTTGACGAATTCAAAAGACGCCTGTTCGAGGAATTCGGCATCCGCAGCCATTTATACGAAAACCTGTGGGAGTACGAACAATATATCAGATTGGCGCCGGTGACAATCGCTGTGCTAAAAGCAATCGACGCAGCTAAAGGTTCGACAGTCATTATTTCTCACGAGTTTATGGGAATGCCAACGGCATTGGCGGCTATTCTCGAGCCTTCCTGTGATTTTAGGACAGTTTTTTATGCTCACGAAGTAGCCACAATGCGCCACATTGTAGAAGAACATTCCGGGCACGATACAATGTTCTATAATGTTATCAGACAGGCTCACAACGACAAACTTTATGTCAACGAAGTGTTCGGCGACCAGAGTTCCTATTTCAAACACGCCCTTGTAGAAGCCTCAAAATACTGCAACAGTATATACGCGGTAGGCGACTATGTTGTAGATGAATTGCGGTTTCTCGCACCGGAATTCGAAAGCGCCAATATCAATATAGTTTATAACGGCATCCCGGCATACCAAATCAGCATTGCGGAGAAGCTTGCATCAAAAGAAAAACTACGCTTGTATTGTGAAAACCTGTTGGGTTATAAGCCGGATTTCGTGTTCACACACGTCACAAGATTGGTACGAAGCAAGGGGATGTGGCGTGATTTGCGTGTGCTCGAACAAATAGAAAAAGAGTTCAGAACCCAGGATAAAACAGGGGTGCTGTTTGTCCTTTCGACCGAAGTTTCAGCAAGGCGCAGCCGTGATATCCACAATATGGAATCAGCATATAATTGGCCTGTGGCCCACCGTGAAGGCTGGCCGGATCTGTCCGGCGGTGAGGCAAATTACTACACGGCAGTGCAGGAGTTCAACGCCAGAAGCAGGAATATAAAAATCATTTTCGTCAACCAGTTCGGCTTTGCGCCCAAAAAATGCGGCCTAAGGATGCCGGAAAATATAGAATTTATGGACATTCGCAAGGGAACCGATGTCGAATTTGGCCAGAGCATTTATGAACCATTCGGGATAGCCCAGCTCGAACCGCTGACTTTCGGCGGAATATGTGTCTTCAGCAGTGTTTGCGGATGTTCTGGTTTCCTGCGGGACATAACCGGCGCAGAAAACGTCAAGAATGTTATTATCGCCGACTATACCAACCTGGAAACCCGAAAGGATACCGATCTCGAGGATCTCCTGCAGATTGACCAGTCGGTACGCAATCAAATAGAAGCACGTGAGAGCGAAAAGGTTGCAATGCAAATATGCTCACGCCTGCCGAAGAACCAGTCCGAAGTTGAAAGTATGATTCAAACCGGCTACGAACTTGCAAAAAATATGAGCTGGGATGTAGCAGTGAAAAACTATCTGCTGAGCAACTTACAAAAGGTACCGGATAAACTTCATATCTCGTGACTCGTCAGTCGTATGCGCCTGCGGATAACCGTCTGGCATTGCGCTTGGCTTTTCACTCCTGGCACTTTTCCACTTGACTACCACCGAGAGAGCGACTAAACTGCGCGGCTGTGGGCAATATCGGGGAAAAACCTATAATAGGCATTTTAGGTGGTATCGGCTCAGGCAAAAGCACCGTTGCTGCTGAGTTTGTCAAATTAGGCTGCAAGGTTATTGATGCTGACAAAATTGCCCATGAATTGCTCGAAAAAAAAGCTGTGAGAGAAAAGATAGTCGGCCTTTTTGGCCAGGCTATTTCAGATTCTGCAGGGAAGATCGACCACAGGAAACTGGCCGAGGTCGTTTTTGCCGATGCTGACAAGCTCTCGTCACTTAACAAGACAATCCATCCTCTTGTCCTGGAACGGGCTGAGGTGCTTATAAAGCAATATAATCGCCAAAATCAAGTCAAGGCAATCGTGCTGGACATGCCGCTTTTGGCAGAAGTCGGCTGGGCCGGGCGATGCAATAAACTCATTTTTGTCGATTGTAAACGGCAATTAAGGCTGAATAGGGCAAAAAAAATGGGTTTTGACGAAAATCAATTTAAAATTCGAGAAAATTTTCAGATTTCTCTGGACAACAAGGCAAGCCTCGCCGATAATATCGTAGACAACAATTCTGGCTTATTGGCATTAGCCAAGCAGGTCGCTGGTATTTTCTCTGATACTGTGTATAATGGGTAAGTGGGGTTTAGTATAAATCGCTCGTAGCTCGTATTAGTATTACCCGTTTTTGATATATAGGTTTTATTTCTACTATTCAAAGTTCAAATCCTATTGAATTCCTACGGGAGCGTTATTCTGTGGAATTATACCCCTGCTATCCGCTTTTGCGGGCCCAGGCTTTGCAGGGGTGACAACAATGTTTTGCAAATGGAAAAGGAGTAATTATGGCTAAAGCTGCCGCAAAAACCGAAAAAGCCACAATAAAAAAACGCAAAACCACAAAGAAAAAGGCCGTCGCAGAAGAAGAAGCTGCCGCCGAACAAGCAGAGCAAACAGAGCAACTAAATGACTCGACTACGGCTGAGGAGGCCGCCGCTATCAAGGCCGAGGACGAAGCCCTGAGAGCCAAAAAAGCTGAAGAAGAATCCACCCATGCCAAATATGAGCGCATCAAAAAAGGCAACCTTTATTTGACGGATTTGCAGAAACTAACCGTTGCAGAGCTGCACGACATTGCCAAGAAAGAAAACATTACAGAATACAGCGCTCTCAAAAAGCAGGATTTGATTTTCAGAATTCTCAAGGAGCGTATTCGCCAAAACGGACTAATGTACGGCGAAGGTGTGCTGGAAGTGCTCCCGGATGGTTACGGATTTCTGCGAAATCCGGATTACAATTATTTGTCGTCGTCGGATGACATTTACGTTTCACCGTCTCAAATCAGGCGTTTTGGGCTGCGAACCGGAAACATTGTATCAGGTCAAATCAGGCCGCCGAAAGATTCGGAGAAGTATTTCGCTCTTTTACGCGTTGAAGCGATTAACTTTGAGAACCCTGACAATCTCGCGGAAAAGGTCGTATTTAGCGATTTGACGCCACTGCATCCGGAGCAACGTTTTATACTTGAGACTTCGGCGGAAGAATTAAATATGCGAATAATTGATTTGGTAACACCGGTGGGTAAAGGTCAGCGCGGCCTGATAGTTGCTGCACCGCGAACCGGCAAGACAATTCTGCTGCAAAAAATTGCAAATTCCATCACTGCAAATCATCCCGACGCAAAACTGATAGTTCTTCTGATTGACGAACGGCCCGAAGAAGTTACGGAAATGGAGCGGAAAACCGCTGATGATGTTGAGGTTATCAGCTCGACTTTCGACGAGCCGGCCGCACGCCACTGTCAGGTGGCCGAGGTCGTAATAGAAAAGGCAAAGAGACTCGTCGAGTACGGCGAAGATGTCATAATCCTGCTGGACTCGATAACCCGCCTTGCCCGTGCTTATAATACCGAGATGCCGCACTCGGGTAGAATTTTGACCGGTGGTGTCGATGCCGGCGCAATGCAGATGCCCAAGAAATTTTTCGGCGCAGCAAGAAATATAGAAGAAGGTGGTTCGCTGACTATTTTCGCAACTGCATTAATTGACACCGGCTCAAAAATGGACGAGGTAATCTTCGAAGAGTTTAAGGCGACCGGAAATATGGAATTGCACCTTGACAGGCGTCTGGTTGATAGAAGGACCTGGCCGTCCATAGACATCAGTCGAAGCGGAACCAGGCGGGAAGAGCTGCTGCTCGACCCAAAAGAGCTCCAGCTTGTATATCGGCTCCGAAGAGTCCTGAGCGAATTGAACCCGGTCGAAGCAATCGAATTGCTCAAAAGCAGGCTCGTCAAGTGTCGAACCAACGCAGAGTTCCTGATGACGATGAATCTCGATTAGACCAAACAGAAGCACAAAGCTACTTACTATAAAGGCAAGCAGAAATACCCGGCTTGTGCTTAATTGTTCGCTTTACATTATTATTCGTTCTTATTAAGATAATATTCCGGCCCTTACATTGTGCCGGAATTTTTTATAGACGAGTGTCGAAATCGGGTAAGTTATGGGCGAACAACTTTCGAAAGTTTACGAGCCTAAAACAATAGAGCGGCAGGCAAAAAAGATATGGTCTTCGCATCGGTACTTTCACGCTGAACCAACAAGTAACGGCAGAGACGAAAAGACCTACACGATTGTAATCCCACCGCCCAACGTTACAGCACCACTGCACCTCGGTCATGCGTTGAATAATACACTGCAGGACATCCTGATTCGGTTCCGCCGGATGCAAAATTACAACACGCTCTGGATGCCGGGTACCGACCATGCGGGCATCGCTACCCAGACAGTCGTTGAGAAGCGAATACTGTCGGAAGAAGGAAAACGACGTACTGACTTCGAGCGGGAAGAATTTGTCGGGCGCGTTCAGGTCTGGAAAGATGAATATGAGGCGCGGATTATTCAGCAGCTGCAGGCGATGGGCTGTTCCTGCGACTGGGAGCGAACGCGGTTCACGATGGACGAAGTGTGCGCCAAAGCCGTCCGTACCGCGTTTTTCAATCTTTTCAGAGACGGTCTAATCTATCGAGGCAAAAGGCTTGTCAACTGGGACCCGGCTACGCAGACAGTATTGGCCGACGATGAAGTCGAACACGAGCTGGTGCAGGGACATTTCTGGTATTTGAGGTATCCACTCATCGAGCCGGTCGAAATTGAGGGTGAACGGATTGAGTATGTTACCGTCGCCACGACCCGGCCGGAGACAATGCTTGGCGATACGGCTGTTGCGATGAATCCGGCAGACAAGCGTGCTGAACATCTGGTCGGTAAAAAGGTGCGGCTTCCAATTGTAGGTCGCATCATCCCCATCATGGCCGATGAGCATGTCGTTTTGCCCAACCCTGATAGCGAGGATGAAAAGGCGCGATTTTCTACCGGCTTTTTGAAAGTTACACCAGCGCACGACCCGGATGATTGGGAGATTGGCCAGCGGCATGGACTGGAAATCATCAATGTGATGGCGCCGGATGGTACGATTAGCGATAAATTCGGCTGGGGAGATGCCAATGAGCCGGAAGCGCAATCTTTGCTCGGGATGGACCGTTTCGAGGCGCGTGAGGCGATTGTCGATTGGTTTCGAACGGAGAATCTTCTTGAAGATGTTCGCGAATACGCCCACGAAGTCGGACACAGCTATCGCAGTCACGTCCCTATCGAGCCGTATCTGTCCGACCAGTGGTATATCGAGGTCAGAAAACCTATCGAGCATTTTGCGGAAAGGTTCGGAGAAGGTCTTATTAAGGACACGGATGTACCGATGAACTCTCTGGCCGGCCTGGCCTTGAAGCCGTTACTTGACGGTCGCCTGCGATTTATCCCCGAACGCTACGCCAGTACCTACCAGGCCTGGCTGGAAAACCTCCGCGACTGGCCTATAAGCCGACAGCTCTGGTGGGGACATAGAATCCCGATATGGTCGAAGCTTGGTGGGGGCAGCCAATTAGAACATGAGCTTTCAAAAGCTCCCGACAAAGTACAATCCGTTTTAATGGATTCTGATGAAGGTGCGATAACATACATCTGTGTTGCCCCCGGAAACGAAGATGTCGAGAAGCAACTCGAAGCAGATGGCTGGACGCAAGACAAAGATGTCCTCGACACATGGTTTTCATCGGCGCTTTGGCCTTTTAGTACGATGGGTTGGCCGGACGATACGCCGGAAATGAAAACATTCTATCCGGGTGATGTGCTTTGTACGGCACGCGAAATTATAACCTTATGGGTTTCGCGCATGGTGATGATGGGACAATACTGTGCCGGCGATATTCCGTTCAGTGACGTGTATATTCACGCTATGATACAGGATGGCGAGGGACGTAAGATGTCCAAGAGTTTGGGTAACGGTATTGACCCGCTGGTAGCTATCGACAGTCATGGGGCTGACGCGATGCGATTTACGTTAGCCAGCATGACGACGGATACGCAGGATATCAGAATGCCGGTAGTGCCCATGACACTGCCGGACGGGCGAACGGCTAATACGTCGCCGAAGTTCGATATCGGGCGAAATTTCTGTAATAAGCTCTGGAACGCCTCGCGTTTTGCGTTGATGAATCTCGAAGGGATTAAGCCGGCCAAATTCGACCCTGACAAAATGGATATTACCGACAAATGGATTCTTTCCCGGCTGGCTAAAACTATATCCGAGGTTACAGAGTCCCTGGATAAGTTTAAGTACAGCGAGCCATTGACAGAGCTTTACAGATTTTTCTGGAACGATTTTTGTGACTGGTATCTCGAGTGGATTAAACCCAGAATGCAGGATAAGCAAAAAAAGCCGACTGCTCAAAACGTACTTGCCTTTGTGCTGGACCAAACGCTGCGTCTACTGCATCCGTTCATTCCATTTATTACTGAAGGAATATTCCAGAAGCTAAATGAGATTGCGCCGGTCAGGCAACTTGAAGGCGTAGCGGAAGCGAAAAAATCTGAGGCGTTGGTAACCGCTGAATGGCCCCAAAGAATTGACGCTTTGCGAAATCCGAATGCTGATAAAGAGATTGAAATCACGCAGGCTGCAATTCGGACTGTGCGGGATATAAGAAGCAATAGAAACATACCACCAAACGAAATGTTAGTTGTATCGGCAAAATCACAACAGCAGAACGTCAACATTCTAAACCGAAACGCAGAACTCATCGAGCAGCTGGCCGGTGTAAAAGGATTTAGCGCTGGGACGGCTATTGTAAAACCCGCAAACGCTGCAGTTGCAGTCGCAGATACAACGGAGATTTACGTACATGATGCTATTGACCCGGAAGCCGAACGACTGCGATTCGAGAAACAAAAACAGCAGATAGAGAAGGCTAAAAATGCGGTGGAGGCCAAGCTGGCTAATGAAAATTTTGTTACCAAAGCCAAGCCGAAAGTGGTAGCTCAGGCCAAAGACAAGCTGGCCCAGCTTACAGAACAGTTAAAGACTGTTGAAAAACACCTCTCGGAATTGTAAAATAGTAGATGGGCCGATGAGTAAACTAATATACGCAGATAGCAGATAAAGGTGGTGCGAAAATGGAAACGGAAGCCGAATTGTCGCGTATAATCATTAACGAAATGTCCGACCAACAGGTAATTATTTTAAAAGAGCGTCACGGCTATCGGAGTTTCCCCATCGTTATCGGCATAGTTGAAATTTTTGCAATCGACCGCCGATTAAAGGGCATTCAGCCCCCCCGCCCGATGACACACGATTTATTGGCCAGCGTAATTGAAAACCTCGGTGCCAAAATAAAAAAGATAGTTATAAATGACCTGCGCAACCACACCTTCTATGCAAAGATACACCTGAGCCTGGACGGACGGACTATCGAAATTGACTCCCGCCCTTCTGATGCGATTGCACTGGGTGCAGCGTCAAACGCCCCTATTTATGTTGCTGAGCATGTCTTCGAGAAGACTTCCCAGTAAAAAAGGTCGAAATAAACAGCAGCCCAACGCCAATGCAAAGTAAACTGTCTGCGACATTGAACGCCGGCCAATGTTTGCCCGGCCAGTACACAACATCGACAAAGTCGCGCACCAAACCACCATTAAAGATTCTGTCGTACAGATTGCCGCAAACACCCGCAGCAAAAAGGCCGAGAGCAATATGAACTAATCTTTGCCGGCTTCGGCTAAAAAGAAAAACGGCAAAAATCACTATCAATGCGACAACAGAAACCGTCGCTAACAAATAAGGCTTGCCGGCCATTATTCCAAAAGCTGCGCCATTGTTTAGTGCCCTTACAAATTGCAAAAAACCATTTATGATTGAGACGCTACCACGATGCTCCAGCCAGTCGAATACCACCCTTTTGGTCCACAAATCCAGCGCCAGCCCAACCACCAGTAAAGACCAGAACGTAAGCTGTGCCTTTGAATCCGGCAGCGCGAGCCCCAGACGCTCCAAAAAAGCCCGACCCAAATTCGGCCGGGCACTCCTTTCTTCCGTCTTAGTCTCTGTCATAATCAGCGCTCTAACGTATCGTATCGGCTCTGGGTAATAACCGTCGGCAATCTACTTTACTTTGAATGTTCTTGTATTGGCAGGGAATTATATCACAGTAAGTCCTGGTGTCAAAAACTTTTAGCGACACAGAGAATTTTTGTTTTTGAGCTTTTTTTCTAAATGTTTGACATACCAAACGCAGCCTTATATCATAGTGACTTAACTCGGTTAAACGCTAAGATACGGACGAGGTAATGCCTCGTCTTTGTTGCTTTTGCTTGAAAGGTTCTTCCTTTATGGCGAAACGAAAAGTAACCTTGAAAAACAAGCCGTTCGTACTAATCATCCGCGACGGGTGGGGCTATAATCCCAACAGGGCTGAAGATGAATATAATGCCATCAAGCGTGGCAATACCGCTGTAGATGATATGCTGATGGCCGAGTATCCAAACTGCCTTATCCATACCAGCGGCGAAGATGTTGGCCTGCCGGACGGTACGATGGGCAACAGCGAAGTAGGGCATCAAAATATCGGAGCCGGCAGAATCGTCCCGCAGGAATCTGTAAGAATCAGCAAAACCATCCGGGACGGGTCATTTTTCGAGAATAAGGAATTTCTAAATTTGGTCAAATTTGTAAAAGACAATAACGGCAAAATGCACGTTATGGGGCTGTGCAGTGACATTGGCGTACACTCGCTGTTAGACCACCTGTACGGCCTGCTTGAGCTGGCAAAAAGAAACGATATAAAAGATATTTTTATCCACGCATTTACTGACGGCCGGGATTCACCGCCGGATAGTGGAGCAGGATACATAGCCGACATCGAAAGAAAAGCCGAAGAAATAGGCGCAGGCAAAATCGCGAGCGTTATAGGCAGATTCTACGCGATGGACCGCGACAGCCGGTGGGACCGTGTACAAAAGGCTTATGAATGTTTGAGGATAGGTAAAACCGCCTTGGGCGGAAAAGCAGCCAGTGCAGCAGAGGCGGTCGCCAGAAGCTACGAAAAAGAGGTAACCGATGAATTTATCGAGCCGACATGCATTATCAATGAAGACAACGAACCGATAGCCACTATTGACGACGGCGATGGCGTAGTATTCTTCAATTTTCGCGGCGACAGGCCACGCGAAATTACACGAGCATTCGTTGAGCCGGACTTCAAAGAATTCGCGAGAACTACCAAACCAGACATATATTTTGTCTGTACGACCGAATACGATGCGACGATACCGGCACCGGTGGCATTTCCAAAGCTGCCAAAAATGAAAAATGTCTTAGGGGCGTACTGGAGCTCTCTGGGACTGAAGCAATTTCGCTGCGCTGAGACGGAAAAATATGCGCATGTCACTTTCTTCTTCAACGATTATACCGAAAAGCCGTTTAGCGGCGAAGACAGGCAAATTGTACCTTCACCACGAGTTCGAACATACGACTTAAAGCCGGAAATGAGCGTCTATGAGGTTACCGAGGTTGCACTGGAAAGACTCGACTCGAATAAATACGATGTAGTAGTGATCAATTTTGCCAATCCGGATATGGTCGGCCACACCGGCATATTGTCCGCAGCGATAAAAGCGGCCGAGGCGGTTGATGAATGCGTGGGCAAAATTCTGGACAAAGTCAAGAGTCTGGGCGGAGCGGCAATAATCACCGCTGACCACGGCAATTTCGAAAAAATGATAGACGGCAGCCCGGACAACCCACACACCGCTCACACTATTGGCGACGTGCCGTTGGTCATATTCGACGAACGCTATAAAAACAGCAAGCTCCGCGAAGGTGGAAGATTAGCCGACATAGGGCCTACCCTGCTGGATATGATGCAACTGCCACAACCCGAAGAAATGACCGGCAAAAGCTTGATTGAATAATGAATATCGAACAAGAAACTTCGAATTTCGAAGTTCGTTATTCGCCACTGGATATTTAAACGCACCTTGCGGGGACGGGAGAAAACAATGGGCCAAATAGTCGTCCTTGACCAGAATATGGTTAATATGATTGCAGCCGGCGAGGTCATCGAACGCCCTGCCAGTGTGGTCAAGGAACTGATGGAAAACAGCATTGATGCCGGCGCGACAAAAATAACGGTGTCCATTGAGGATGGAGGCAGAAAATTAATATCAGTCGCCGACAACGGCTGCGGAATGGACGGTGAAGACCTGGCCCGCGCATTTGAGCCGCATACCACCAGCAAAATCAAAACCAGCAAGGACCTACACGGCATATCAACGCTTGGCTTCAGAGGCGAGGCGTTAGCAAGTATCGCCTCGGTCGCACAAGTCAGGGCGGTGAGCAGACCCAGGACAGAGGTCAGAGAACAGAAGACAGAAGGCAGAGCCCCAAGCGTAAGCGAGGGGATAACCGACGGACGAGGGACGAGGGACGAGGGACGCAATACGAAATACGAAAATGGGGCCAACTGCATTGAGATCGATTGTGGGAATAAGAGCAGTGTCAGCCCAAGCAGCGCAGATTTTGGTACAACAATCCAGGTCAGAGATATTTTCTATAAATTACCAGCCAGACGTAAATTTCTTAGAACCGCCAACACCGAGATGACTCATATCACTGAGCACTTCACCCGCATTGCGCTGGCAAATGGTAACCTGGACCTGACGTTGATATCAAACGAGCGAGAGATTTATCGGTTATTGGGCAACCAAGGTCTTCGCCATCGAATAGCTGAATTGTTTCCGATGCTCTCAGTCGGGACCTCTGAAAATAATTTTATTGAAGCCGAAACCAACGAAAGAGGGCTACACATTTTCGCTTTATTGGGCAAACCCGGCATTTCACGGACAAGCGGTAAATTTCAATATATATTCTTGAACGGCCGATTCATCCGCGACAAATTTATCTCACACGCAATCAAAGAGGCATATCGCGGGCTCTTGGAGCCTAATAGATTTCCCGTCGTCTTTTTGTTCATTCAAATGCCCTACGAAGACTATGACGTGAACGTACATCCGACGAAAATTGAAGTGCGTTTTTATAATTCCAATTTGGTTCATTCGCAAATCCTTGGGTGTATTCGCGAAAAACTCTTAGGCACAAATCTTGAAGCGCGGGCGAACTTGTCAGCAATTCCGCACCAAAAAAGCACTTTCTCAGGCTCGGCTTTTGTGCGGGACCAAAAAATTGCCGACGCAATGGCTGAATTTTTCAAAAAGCACCGACCTGTTCAAACACAACAGCAATTCGGCCGGCCCTTTGAAAA
Organism: Phycisphaerae bacterium; assembly: GCA_030619925.1. GTDB lineage: Bacteria > Planctomycetota > Phycisphaerae > Sedimentisphaerales > Anaerobacaceae > JAUXAL01. The sequence goes on from JAUXAL010000054.1 coordinate 20,744, forward strand.
GCCCTTCGCTGCGCCGCATCCTGGTGCCGGACAAATAACCGAGAGCCGGCCCGGCCATCCCGCACCAGGAATTAGCTCAGGCCAAAGAAGATTCCTACAAATACACGATAGCTTCATTGTCACACAAACCGACGATGGATTTGTTATTATCGACCAGCATGCGCTTCATGAGCGCATAATATACGAAGCTTTGTGCAGGCGAATGCAGAAAGGCAAACTCGAATCACAGAGACTGCTGATACCAGAAAGTTTTGAGCTGACCGAAGCCCAGGGTGACATACTCGAGAGCAATGCCGAACTGATTGAAAAACTGGGAATCGAGCTTGTCCCATTCGGTCCCAAGACTATGGCTATCCAGGCGTTCCCCACGCTGCTGGCAAAGGCCGAGCCATGCGATTTTGTTCAGGATTTAATCGACCTGCTCGAACACAGGGATGCCGGCGCAGATGCGGAAAGATTACTCGACGAGATTTTGAATATGGCTGCGTGCAAGGCGGCAATCAAGGCCGGGCAAAAGCTGACCGACAGCGAAATAGAGCAACTGCTCGCAGATAAAGAAAACGCCGAATCACCAAGCCGCTGTCCGCATGGCAGGCCCACCACAATAAAATTTTCGATAAGCGATTTGGAAAAGCAGTTCAAGAGAACCTAATGAATAAGTGGTGGTGGTTATTGCTGATAATCTCGTGCTGGACGGCCGCAGGATTTGCCATATTTGGTTCCGACCAACGTCAAAACGGCGGCGATACCCCCCTGCCGAGGCACGTAGAAAGAATTGTTTCCCTGGCTCCAAATCTAACGGAAATCCTTTTTGCGCTCGGGCTGGAGAAAGAAGTTGCCGGCGTTACGCTTTATAGCGATTATCCGCCAGAAGCGGTGAAAAAGCCAAAGGTAGGAACCTTTTGGCAGCCGAATGTTGAAGCGGTGATAGCTGCCAAGCCGGACCTGGTAATTACACTTGGATTCGAGCAGCAAAGAAATATTGCTGAGCGCTTGGAACGAATCGGCTATCATACTTTGACAGTGAACATTGAAAAGGTGAACGACCTTTTTGAGGCGATCGAAAAAATCGGAGAAGCGACCGGTAAACAGCACCAGACAAATGAATTAGTGGCTGACATCAGAGAAAAACTGAATAAACTCTCGGTTCTGCTTGGCTCGAACGATAGGGTAAAGGTACTCTGGGTCGTTCAGAGAGAACCTTTACGAGTGGCCGGAAGAGATACATTCGTTAATGAGATGATTGAGCTGGCCGGAGGTGAAAATGCGATCGGGCTAACGCTACATAAATATCCGCCAATCGGTGCCGAGCAGGTCATTGTCTGCGGTGCGGAGGTTATAATTGAACCTGCGATGAAGCAACAGGACCCAGCCGAGCAACAGGCCAGCGCCCTTCAATATTGGAGCAAGTTTAAGAATCTACCGGCTGTGAGAAACAAGCAATTCTACGTTATAGATGGCGATATAGTCTCGCGGCTTGGACCGCGATTGTATGAGGCGGTGGAAGCAATTGCCAGGTGTTTAAGGCCAGAGATTTTTGATAACTGAAGCAACGAAACAATTATTGACACCCAAAAGGCTGGCTGTGAGGACTGCATTGGCACTTGTGGTGCTCGCGGTGGTGATGTTTGTATGCTTATTGATTGGCACCGAGAGTGTGTCGTTGAAAGCAGTATTTGGCGGAGTCGGCGCACAGGAATCAGTAAATCCCGACTACGAAATATTTGTACAGGTCCGGTTGCCTCGAATTATCCTCGCTGCGATTGTCGGTGCAGCGTTGGCTTGTTCAGGCGTGGTCTTTCAGGCCCTCTTGCGCAATCCCCTTGCAGACCCATATATATTAGGTATATCCAGTGGTGCCGGGTTAGGGGTGACCATCGCTGTTATCAGCGGCTTGAACTGGACGCTGTGGGGGCGGTCGCCGATAGCGGTTTTCGCATTTGCAGGGGCACTGGGGACGGTTTGGCTGGTGTGGTTCGTGGGCCGCCTGACAGGCAAGTTCCACGTGACGGGCCTGCTGCTCGCGGGGGTTGTGATTAACGCCTTCTTTTCGGCCGTTATTATGTTCCTGACATCGATAGCGAAAGCTGAGCAGGTTCATGCGACGATATTCTGGCTGATGGGCAATATGACAGAAGAAGATTTCCTTGTGCTGTGGATTGGGGCTGGATGCGTAGGTGGAGGGATAGTGGCGCTATTTTACATAAGTCCGCAGTTGAACGCCCTGAGCTTTGGTGAGGATGACGCCAGGAGTATGGGCGTAAACACCGCGAGAACCCGGACAATCGCCTTTGGGGTCGCAGCGGCTATAACTGCTATTGCAGTTAGCTTAAGCGGACTAATAGGATTTGTGGGATTGGTCATTCCGCACGGCGTAAGACTGGTATTCGGCCCTGACCATCGCCAGTTACTTCCGCTAAGTAGTATTGTCGGGGCGATACTCCTGGTGGTTGCCGATACAGTGGCGCGTATTATTGTTGCTCCCGCACAGCTGCCGGTTGGTGTGGTGACGGCCATCGTGGGTGGACCGTTTTTCCTCGTTTTGCTGGTTAAATACAGTAGAAAAGTCAGTTGGTTAAAATGAGCGGCATTATAGAAGTTGAGAATTTAAGTTTCGGCTATATACCACAAAGCACAATTTTGAAAGATATTAGCTTTGAAGTAACACCGGGGACATCCCTGGCAATAGCCGGCCCAAATGGGGCGGGCAAAAGTACACTGCTTAACCTGCTGTGCGGGACGCTGGTGCCCAAATCCGGCACAATAAGAATTGACGCAGCACCAGTAGAATCATACAGCACCAAAGCCCTCGCCGGAAAAGTGGCGGTTGTACGGCAAGAGTTCGTGCCGGTATTCGGCTTTTCAGTAATCGAGACGGTTTTAATGGCAAGAACGCTTTATTACGACCCGATGGGATTCGAGAGTAAAGCCGATAAGAAAATTGTAGCTGAGGCACTTGAAATGACCGACACAATTCAGTTTGCCTCACGGCCGCTTGGAAGTCTCAGCGGAGGTGAGCGCCAACGGGTTTTAATTGCAAGAGCACTTGCACAAGACACAGCTATTTTGCTCCTGGATGAGCCGACAAGCTTCCTTGATTTGAAACATCAGGTTGGCATATACGATTTGCTCAAAGCCGCGCAACTTGAAAGAGACAAAACTATCGTAACGGTAACACACGATATCAACCTTGCAGCTCAGTATTGCGACGAAATTTTGCTTCTTGGGGCCGACAGCAATTACCATATCGGCAAAACCAAAGATGTTTTCTCCCCGGAGCAAATCGAGAAAGTTTTCGGCGTCAGGACATTCGCGGGCAGGGTTGGACAGGAAAAATTCTTTATTCCTTTAGGCAAATTTGCAAAAGACAGCGGGCAAATCGGGAACAAGCCGGAGGGCAGTCAACAGAAATAATCCGAGCGGCTTGCTACCATAACTGCTTATCTATCAAGAGTTTAGGGGCACACGAACCAATTGGACTTGAATAATCTAATTATGCGGACTATACTTTTGCAGCTTGAATGACAACCTTGGACGAAATAAATAATAGACATAATTTGTTTAAGTATGTTATAATGAAGGTTTGTATAGGTGCAAAAAGAAAGCTTTAGCAGTTAAGAAAGGCAAATAAAGAAGTGGCACAAAAACGCAGAAAAGTGTCCGGAAGAAAAGCGAGCTCAACTCGAACGAAGAAAAAGCGTTTGAGCAGTGCTGATACTGAGCATTTCAAACAGATGCTCTTAGAAAAGCGCAGGGAAATCCTAAGAAATGTAAACGAATTTGAAGACGAAGCTTTGAGGAAATCCCGGCTGGACGCAAGCGGAGATTTGTCAAGTATGCCAATCCATATGGCTGACATCGGAACCGACAACTACGAGCAGGAATTCGCCTTGGGATTGATGGATAGCGAAAGGAAACTACTGAGAGAAATCGACGACGCGTTGGGACGCATAGGGCAACGCACTTATGGCATTTGCGGAGGCACCGGCAAGCAGATACCAAAAGCTCGGCTTGAAGCCCAGCCTTGGGCCAGATACTGTGTTGAATATGCCCGAATGCTGGAACAGGGCCTCGTAGCAAAGCCGGAAGAATAAACGTCAGATTGAATATCTTAGTATGAAACACAGATGTCCGGTCTGTCACAAAACGGTTAAAGCATCACCTCAAGCACAATCCGAAGAAGCAAAATTCTTTCCCTTTTGCTCCCGCCGATGCAAGCTAATAGATTTGGGTGCGTGGCTGGACGCCAAATACAAAATCGTCTCCAACCTACAGTCACAGAAATCCGGCGAAGCGTCCGATACTTCATCTGATGGGCCTTCTGACGAGCGGTAAATAACAACGTTCAGAAACAAAATCTTATAAAATCTGTTGAAAACGACCGATAATACGTTATATATATCTGCATCTGTTCTTTAGCGAAACCAACGACAATTGTAACCTTTCTGAAAGGAAGCAAAATGGTCAATGAAAAAGAATCCTCACAATTATTTGACAATCTTCTCTTCCTGAAAATATTCCAAACTTTCCGTATGGCCATTCAGCCAACAAAATTGATAATCGCTTTTTCGGCGCTGGCTGTTATATGTCTGGCCGGCTGGATTATAGACTTTAGCAAAACAGTCGGTGTTGTGCGCGACAGCGAAGGCAAAATTGTACAGACAGAGTTACAAATTTATATGAGTAATCCCGATCCCGATGCGGTGCGGTCAGCCATCGAAAGACTCGAGGAAAACGGCGACCGCAGCGGCGTGTTTTCTACCCTCTGGCATTTCGCGGCTACAAAATTCCAGGGTGCGGTAGATTCGGTATTCGCATTCAACGTCCCGGGGGTAGTGGGAAATATCGCTGATTGTTTTAAGGCAGTGGTGGGATGGGCACTGAGGTACCATTTTCTTTATTGCATCATCTTTTTCGTGATAGAACTTGCTGTGATTTCCATCGCTGGCGGCAGCTTATGCCGGATTGCAGCGCTACAATTTGCCCAGGGTGAAAAGCCCGGCCTGACCGAGGCGCTGCGCTTCAGCACAAAAAGATTCACAAGTTTCTTCACCGCACCTTTGGCACCGGTCGGCATAATTATCTTCATAGGTGTGTTCATATTTCTTTTGGGGCTGATAGGCAACATTCCGCGGGCTGGTGAGTTGATAGTAGGTATCTGTACGCCGTTAGCTTTGATTGCAGGTGCGCTGATAACGGTCGTTTTGATAGGAACAGTTGCAGGGTTCAACCTGATGTTTCCCTCTGTGGTGTATGACGGATCAGACTGTTTTGATGCGATAAGCCGTTCCTTTAGTTATGTATATGCAAAACCGTGGCGGACGGGTTTTTACACCGTGATAGCTGCAATCTATGGTGCAATTTGTTACACATTCGTCCGATTTTTTGCCTTTTTGTTGCTCTCGGTTACCCACTGGTCTTTGCAGCTCGGTGTCTGGGGTAACGACAAGCTTGCAGCGATTTGGCCCGAGCCACACTTTAGGGACCTGCTTGTTCCACCGGACTGGGGAGCACTTAATTGGTCACAATCTATCGCAGCTTTTTTGATATACTTATGCTCATTGGCCGTCGTCGGTTTATTAGCTGCTTTCATAATAAGTTTTTATTTTTCTGCCAATACCATAATCTATTCACTTATGCGCAACAAAGTTGACAATACCGCTCTGGATGACATTTACACCCCGCCTGACGAGGTCGAAACTGAGCCAACCACAACTGAATCCAAGCCCGAAGAAACACAGCCACAGCCGGAGTCAGAAGCGCAGTCAGATTCATCGCCTTGACAAGAGTAACAAGAGAAGCTTTTTACGCGAATTTAAAGTATGCCGAATAAACGGTGTTGAATTGCAGGATTTTTCATGTCCCGTTTGGTGGACACATGCTTAAGCCGTTGTTATTCTTAAGCCTGTAAGCAACGATGGGCAGAAACTGTAGTGCTGAGAAGATATGCCTGACCCAAACACAAATACGCAACTAAACAACAAGAACCAAACCGCACTAAAACTTTCAACACCCCCTGCCACGCTGCTGCGTTTCCGCAGGCCCCTGATTATACTTGCTCATATAGCTGTCTTCGCCGCTTCTTTGATGCTTTCCTTCTTGGTGGTGCACAACATGCGGTTCGAACGACCTGGTTGGGTAGATCTATACCCTACTTTGCTACTGTTTTTTCTCATCGTCAAGCTATCGGTATTCGGGCTTTTCAAACAATACCGCGGCTGGTGGCGCTACGTAGGAATCTCCGACCTTTTCGGGATCTTCTGGGCATCATTTGTCAGCACTTCAATTATCTTTTCTTTATGGTTTGCAACTGCCAACATCGATGCCGTTTGTGCAAATCTACCACCTGACCTGAAAAAGCCTGCTGAAGGCGTATGTATGGCCGATATGGTTGCCACAGTTTTAATACTTGGCGGATTGCGGATACTAATACGGCTACACTATGAGGAGTTCCGCACCGTTGAAGGTGGCCACCTGAAAAGATTTCTCATAGTTGGAGCAGGCGATGCCGGTGAAGCATTGCTGCGTGAAATTCACCGTATGTCCAAAGCTCAATACGAGGTGATTGGTTTTATCGATGACGACCTTGTCAAACAAGGCACGCTCATCCACGGTCTGCCCGTGCTCGGAACTCTCGAACAGCTGCCCAGAATCTGCGAAGATCGTAAAATCGAAGAGATTGCTATTGCAGTGCCCTCAGCAACTGCTGCTGAGCTGAGGCGCGTTGTGCAGGTATGCGAAGGTACCAAGATTCGCTTCCGGACCGTCCCATCAATCACCGATATAGCCTCGGGTAAGTTCAGTGTTTCTCAGATTCGAGATGTCGATATTAACGATTTGCTCGGCAGAGAAGCTGTGGAGCTCGACCTGGACCTAATAGAAGCCTTTGCCAAAGATAAAACAATTCTGGTTACAGGCGCCGGCGGCTCCATCGGCTCAGAAATGTGCAGGCAGGTATGTAATTTAAATCCGAAGCTGCTTTTGCTCATTGAGCAGGCTGAAAATCCGCTGTTCTATGTAGAGCAGGAATTGCATAAGCAATTTCCGGCAGTCTGCATAGAAACGCTCATTTGTAACATTACCGACAAAATCCGCGTGGACGAAATCTTCGAAAAGTATAAACCGCAGGTCGTTATTCACGCAGCCGCTCACAAGCACGTATCTTTGATGGAGCTCAACGCCGGAGAAGCTATCAAAAATAATATTGTAGGCACACAGGTCGTTGCTGATGCTGCAGATAATCACGGCACTGCCAATTTTGTGATGATCAGCACGGACAAAGCCGTTAACCCAACCAGCATAATGGGCTCGTCCAAGCGAATAGCAGAGATGTACATCCAGGACCTAAACAGAACCAGCAAAACGCACTTTGTAACTGTGCGGTTCGGCAATGTGCTTGGCTCTGACGGCTCAGTCGTACCCATCTTCAAGAAGCAAATAGCCCAAGGTGGTCCCGTAACCGTTACACATCCTGAAATGAAGCGGTATTTTATGACCATACCGGAAGCAAGCCAGCTTGTCCTGCAGGCAGCAACAATGGGAAAAGGCGGAGAAATCTTCGTTCTTGATATGGGTGAGCCGGTGAAAATTGTGGACCTGGCCAGAGAACTTATTACGCTCAGCGGTTTCAGGCCCGGAGAAGATATTGAAATGGTTTTCACAGGCCCCAGAGCCGGTGAGAAGCTCTTTGAGGAACTTCGAATAGAAGGCGAAGATATGCAGCGGACACGACATCCGAAAATCAGCATATGGAAGAATATTCCGATGAACCGGGACAAGCTTCGGACGAGTATAAACGAACTGGTAACTATCGCCAAGACACAAACCCACAGTGAAATAATTCAGAAAATCAAGGAGCTCGTACCGGAATATATCGGTGGCAACGATGAAAATGCTGAAATTGCCTAATACTGAACCACTCCGTAAACCGAATGTATATGAGTTTTTTGGTTTTGATTGGCTCTGTTCAGCCGAGCATTTTTTTGCCTTTGAAATTGGCTTTGATTGGGTTCGTATTGGCTTTGTATTGGGTTTGTTTTCACCAAGTGCCCAATTGGATGTATTTTCATAATCCTTTGTGATAAAGACATTTGCGCTCATTTTGGGCTTTACAGAAATTGGCTTTGAATTGGGTTTGTTTTTTGGGACTGCGAAATCATCTTTTTTTCTGTAATCCTCTTTTATAAATGAGTTTACATCCATTTTGGCTCTTTTTAAATTGGCTTTGATTGGCTTTGAATTGGGTTTGTTTTCACCAAATGTCCAATTGCTTTTTCTTTCATAATTCATTATTACTAATGGCCTTACGTCCACTTGACTTTTTCGAAAATTGGCTTTGTTTTGCATAATTGCCTCACAGGCGCAAAGACACGCTCACAGCAGGCTATGATGCGGAATAGCGACCCGTCCTCCGCAGTAGCGCAGCTACGGAGGGTGGATTCTTGTTTAAAGTTGTGGATGCTCGTAACGATACTTGCTGTAGAGGCTTGAAGCTTGTT
>JAUXAL010000011.1 GCA_030619925.1 Phycisphaerae bacterium
CAAGCGCAGTACCCGCTTTCGCGGGCACAAGCTTGGGGATGGCTTCTCCTGTATTCACCATCCCCAAAGCCTTCGGCTTTGAGGCTGCCACCCAACCATGGGAATGACAACTTACAGATTCAATCTTGACAGACTACTAGGGACTCCGCCGTAAGGCGTCCTGTGGACTTTCGGAGGACACCTTGCGGTGGAAACAAATTCAAATGACCAAAATATAAAATTCAAAACGAGATTGCTTCGCGGAGTTTATCCTTGAGCGAAGCGAAGGGCTCGCAATGACGTGAATTCCTGCTGCCCGATCGGGGTCGAGGACAAGTTTCGCAGGAGTGACAGTGGGATGAGCAAGAATTAGGTTTTTCTCATTCCAGCCGGGAGCTTTATTCCGACACGTCCCTGTGCCTCTTTGAAGTCCACTAAAATCTTAACCGCAGCATGCGGGTCGTCTACTACGGTGAACACATTCAAATCTTCCGGGGCAATATAATTGTGTTGTTTTAGCATCTTTTCGGTCATCCACTTAGTTAAACCGTCCCAGTAGTCACTGCCCACCAAAACCACGGGGAAAAACACCTGCTTCAAGGTCTGTATCAGAACAAGCGATTCGAAAAACTCATCCATGGTTCCGTAACCGCCTGGGAAAACTACGAAGCCATGGGCGTATTTGAGGAACATCATCTTTCGGCAAAAGAAGTAGTTGAAGTGCAGCGATAGGTTCTGGTAGTTGTTTGGGACCTGCTCCAGCGGCAGTTCGATATTGAGCCCTATGCTTTTGCCGCCTGCTTCTATGGCTCCTTTATTTGCCGCTTCCATAATTCCGCCGCCGCCGCCGGTTATTACCGCAAATCCAGCCTTTGCTATTTTCGAAGCGGTCTGCTCGGCGAGTTTATAGTACTTGTCCTGCGGCTTGGCTCGTGATGAGCCGAAAAAGGACACAGCAGGGCCAACGGAAGCAAGCTCTTCAAAACCTTCGGTGAACTCGGCCATTATTCTGAATACCCGCCAGACGTCTTTCACCGGACTATCAAGAGTGTCCATCATAGGAAAAAATCTCCTTCAAATTCTGATATGTCGGGACTATACATCAGATTCTACCACAAAGCCGGGTTGTTTGCAGCAGGACAATATTTTGAAATTGGGCAATTCTCACAATCCGGTTTACGAGCCTTACAAATGTTTCGTCCATGAAGAATCAGCACATGACTAAACACCGTCCAGTTCTTCTTCGGTACTATTTCGGCTAAATCAAATTCCAACTTTACCGGATCGCTATTTTCGGAAAGCCCCAACCGCCGGGAGAGCCGAATAACGTGCGTATCGCAGGCTATCGCCGGCGTTCCAAAAGCGTTGCCCAACACGACATTTGCCGTTTTTCTGCCCACGCCCGGAAGCTCGACGAGCTCGGCCATCGTGCCGGGGACCTTGCCGCCGAATTGCTCGACTATCCTGGTGCAGGCGCCCTTGATATTGACCGCTTTGTTGTGATAAAAACCTGTGCTTCTTATGTCTGACTCAATCTGTTTTAAATCAGCTTTTACCCAATCCTTAGGCGACTTATATTTCTTGAACAAATCCTTCGTAACGGCGTTGACCCGGACGTCTGTGCACTGTGCCGACAAAATGGTTGCAATCAGCAGTTCGAGCGGGTTTACAAACTTAAGTGCGGTTTTTGCATCCGGGTAGGTCTTTTTCAATACCGGCCAAATATTCCTGACACGCTGAGCCGCTTCTTCCTTCTCAACCTTTATTTTCTTTTTCTTTACCGCCATCGATGTTCTGCTCTTTGTCCGGCAATCCTTTCAAAAGCTCCTCCAGCTTTGCCCCTATCACAAGCCCGTGCAGCTTCACCGGCTCCTTTTGGCCGGGTATAAGTAATATACTCACCGGCACACCCGGCTCGTTATAGACATCTTTCAAAGCAAGCGTGGCAGGATTGTCCTTCACTGTAGTGTCGGCCTTAACCGCTAATACGCCTTTGCGCTTTATCAGCTCAGCGATATCCTCGCGCGCATAGACCGTTTTCTCAACCGCCTTGCACGTCAGGCACCAATCCGCCATAAACTCAATCAAAACAGGCCTGCGTCCCGCAACCGCCTGGTCAATCAAGGCTTTGTCATAGCCTTGCCAGTTAATCTCTGCCATTTTGGGTTCCGGCAGCATCCACGCCCCGGCGGCCACAGTTATCACAACAGCGATGGCGCGAATAATCCATTTGTGCACCGTCGGCGTAGTCAGACTCACCCATCCGCCCCACATCCAGACGCAAAATCCCAAAACAACAGCGAAATATAATACCGAATCCCTCCGTAGTGCCGGTAAAGCCGTTATCAGCCAGACCGCCACAATCAAAAGGACAAAACCCATAGCCTGTTTAAAAAGCTCGGTCCAGCGTCCGGCCTTCGGCAGATACTTCAATAGTGACGGCATAGACGTAAGTATCGCATACGGCGAAGCCATTCCCACGCCAATCAGCATTATCGCAATAGTCGCCAGCGGCAGTTTCTGCGTCTGCGCCCACGCGAAGGCCGCTGTTAATATCGCAAAGCTACAAGGCGTACTTAGTACAGCCGCCAAAAATCCCATCGCCACAGAGCCCGCGAGACCTTTGCCCGGGCCGGCTTTGCCTGCTATTGAGGACGGCACAATAATCGTAAAGACTCCGAACATAAATAACGCCAGCACTACCAGCAAAAGTGACATGGCGATAAGAAAGACCGGATTCCTGAAATGGTCTCCCCACTGAAATACCGTCCCGTAGCCGAGCCGAAGTATAATATTCAGAACCGCCAGGGCCGCAAAAAACAGAAGTATGCCCAAACAAAACGAAAGACCCAACGCGATGCACCTTGCCTTGCTTTCCTTAGCCTGCTCAAAGATGCTAAGGACCTTCAGCGGTATCACGGGCAACACGCACGGCATAATATTCAGTATCAGCCCTGCCACAAACGCCAAGCCGAGAGCGAACCACGCCGAATAGCCCGGCCCTTTTACAGTTTCAACTACCTCGTCTGCATCGCCGGGAGTTTCAATGCTAATCTTTTTCCACGAATTACGCCGGCCCCAATCGAACCTCGCCTGGAGCATTTTCTCAAATGGCGGCAGACAAACCATACTCGTACAAGCGATACCGGAAATCCTGACTCTGACGCTGCCCCGGTCGATTACAGTGGTCTCTGTTGGAGCTTTGTCTGTTTTGGTTTTCATTGGCACAAAGACGGTGAAATGGCCGGCGTAGACCTCGACTTTGTTGCCTGTCGGGTCTGTGAAGATATCCCATTTCGGAAAGAGGGCTTGGCCAAACCTAAAATCGTCGGACTTAGCCTCGACCTTCAGCTCAAATCCGGCGGCAGGCGCGGTTTCTGCCTTTGCATAATAGTGGAGGTCATCAGTTCCTTCGAATATGACCGCTATGCCGGATTCTCCGCCCATTCGAGCAGGCTCGAGGTATGCGGACGAAAACTCCTGTTCGTGTCTTACCAGCTCAGCGGGGGCGGTAAGATCGGAGATAATTGTCGAGCTTGGCTCGTTTGTGTTTTTGCCCAAGGCACAGCAGGTGGCCACGAAAATGCAAACCGTCCACAGTATGACAGCAGCTTTTTTCTGCATACACACCTTTAGGTAATTGGAATAGAGATAATATTAGTATTGCAGCGTTACTTAATAACAAAAACCTGGTTTTCTGTCAAAAATTCGAAGCACATATGTTACTAAATCCGAATATCGAATATCTAAATCCGAAACAAATCCAAATGACAGAAATCCAAAATTCAAAACGTTTTGGTCATTTGGACATTTTCACCCAGCACCTATTAGGCGTGAGCTTAAGCTCGATAGGTGCTGGGTAAATTTTGATATTGTTTCGTGCTTCGGATTTCGTACTTCGTGCTTTTGATAGATTCGGATTTAATAAAACTAACATAGTTTTTTATATAACAAAATGTTATCAGTTACGAGCAAAACTAAGAAGCGCTGTAATATTAGTTAGCCGACTGTTTTTTCTGTTCTTTTTGCTCGGGTTTTGGCTGTTCGTTCTTGGCTTGCTCGGCAGCCAACAAGTCGGTAACTGTGGGCTTGTCCAACCGGCCGCCTTCCAAAATCAATTTCACATCGTCGGCGTCGAGAGTTTCGTATTTCAGCAGGGCCTGTGCTATTTGCTCGAGGTTGTCTTTGTTTGCTTCTATTAATTCTTTTGCTTTTTCATACGCCTCGTTTGTAATCTTTTTTACCTCGCTGTCGATTGTTTCGGCTGTTTTCTCGGAGTACTCTTTCTCGCCCGGCATGAGGTATAGCTGGTCCCTAGCCCCCATATCGGGCCCGTAACTTATGAGACCAAGCTCACTGCTCATGCCCCAGGTCAAGACCATCTGCTTTGCGATATTGGTGGCCTGTTGAATGTCCGACTGTGCGCCGCTGGTTATATCATTGCAGAACATTTCTTCAGCAATTCTGCCGCCGAAACACACCTGCAAAAGTGCCATACAATATCTTTTTGTAAATATCGTTCTGTCTTTTTCAGGCAGAGCAAAAGTGGCCCCACCCATTGGCCCGCGTGGAATGATACTTACTTTGTGCAACGGGTCGGCATCTTCTAACAGTGATTGCACGAGCGTATGTCCGGCTTCGTGATAAGCGGTGATTTCTTTTTCCTTTTTGTCAATGACCCTGCTCTTTTTTGCTCTTCCCCAGCGGACCTTGTCTCGTGCTTCTTCGAGGTCAGCCATTTCGACATTGTCTTTATTGGCCATAGTTGCGGCCAGGGCAGCTTCGTTGATAATTGCCGCCAGGTCGGCTCCGCTGAGCATAGGTGTTCCGCGTGCGAGTCTTTCCAGACTGATATCGGGTCCCAATTTCACTTTTTTTGCGTGAACTTTTAGAATATCAACTCGACCTTTTATGTCCGGCAGCGGGATGAAGATTTGCCTGTCGAATCTTCCCGGCCGGATCAGCGCATGGTCTAAGATGTCAGCGCGATTTGTCGCTGCAATTACAATCACCTGGTCGTCCGTATCAAATCCGTCCATCTCGACCAAAATCGCATTCAGTGTTTGTTCTCGTTCATCGTGTCCACCGCCGGCAAAGCCAGCACCGCGTTTTCGCCCGATTGCGTCAACCTCGTCAAGGAAGATGATGCAGGGGGAATTTTCTTTGGCCTGCTTGAAGAGGTCTCGTACTCGCGAGGCGCCGACGCCAACGAACATCTCTACGAAATCGCTGCCGGATATACTAAAGAACGGCACATCGGCCTGGCCTGCTATGGCCTTTGCGAGCAATGTCTTTCCACAGCCCGGCGGGCCTACAAGTAAAACTCCACGAGGAATACGACCGCCGAGGCGTTGAAATTTCTTCGGATTTTTCAAAAACTCGATTATCTCAGCTACTTCATCCTTTGCTTCCTCGACACCGGCGACGTCCTCAAAAGTTACTTTGACCCGGTCTTTTCCCTGCAGCCGGTGTTTGCTTCGACCAAATGACATCAGCATTCCGCCGGCCCCGCTGCGAAGGTTGCGCGCAAACATAAAATAGAAAAACCCGACCAATAAAAGCAGCGGCAAGACCCACTGCATCAGCAGAATAAGCCAGATGCGCTGCGGCGCAGTATCGTTATTTACGTCGTTATCCTTTAATAGCTGCCCAAGCCACTGCCCATGCACTTCCGGGTTATAATGAACCACAAAAGACTTCTTGCCCTTGCCTTGCGGGCTGTTGGTATACTGCTCATTAAATTGGCCTGTTACCTCTGTGTCCTTTACGGTGACACTATCGATGTGCTTGTTCTCAACATGATCGACAAATTCATCCCATCTAATTTTATCAACCTTCTGCCACCTGTTCATCATCATCAGTAGTGTGAATATCGCGATTGCAATTATAAGGAAGCTGAACGGCCCTTTCTTATAGCGAGGCAGCGGCGGCTTTTTGCCTCGTCTGTCTTGTGGGCTGCGACGCGGCGGAACCGGCTTTTTGCTTTGATTATCACTCATAATTCGTATTTCGTGGTTTGATCGGTGGTTCTACCATTTTTCTTCCATTAATTCTACGATCTTTTGTGCCAAATTGTTTGCCGCAAGAGTAGATGCATACTTAAAGTCCTGCATTTGGTAGGTGGAATAGCTTGCTGAGGCGCTAACCGACTGATTGTCTATCAGCAGTTCTCCCGTCTTTAGATTTTTCCAGTTAACCCTCGCCTTCAGTTCCAATTCTCGTTCCAGGACCCTGCCTGTTTCGCGTTCGGTGCTGAGCATAAATATCCCCATCGATACTATTTGACCGCCTATTACGGTATCAGCACGGTCCAGGCTGGAGACTAACTTATAGGGCGTCTCTACCTCGATACGCTTGGCGAGGGCATCGGAAAGTTCGTACTCTACTCCTCGTCGAAAGGTCTGGTTGTCAAACATTTCCAGGCAGACGCTGCTGACGTCTTGTGGAAACAGCGGCTCGTCAGAATAGCCGCTCATTTCGGCGCATCCGGAAGACAGAAGACAGAAGACAGAAAACAGAAGGCAGAAGACAGAAGACAGAGGACAGAGGACATCTAACTTCTGACATCTGACTTCTGACATCGTGTTGAGCTGGCTTTCTTTTTTCATTTCTCTGTTTCTTCCATATCCAGATTTTTAGTAAGCATTTCCTCCGCTATTTTTGTCACCTTACTGTCCGGCCAATTATTTTTTACCATGTTATAATAAAGATTAGCCGCCTGTCTGTTAGCGGTTCTTTGGTAATACTGGCTGATAGCAAATTGCTTGTAAGCTAATTGTTCATTTATCTGGTTCAGTATCTGGTCAATACCTATTTCTTCGGCATCTTTGGGATACAGTAATCGGAATTTTTCGTAGTAGCTTTTTGCGGTACTTAGACTTGAGGCATCATACTGTGACCTTTTATGCTCAGGATGATTGTTATACACAGCGTGTTTGCAGCGAGCCATACCGAGCAGCGCATCGGCGCCGAGTTGACCCGTTTCCCATTGCGATGATATCTCCCGCCATTTATAGTATGCCTCGTTGAATTTTCCTCTTTGTTCATAATTTTCAGCCACCGCTATAGCAGCTTTTATTCCCATTGGTGAACCAAGACCGACTCGGTCGGTAATTTGCTCCATAACTCTGATGCCCTCGGCGTATCCTCTGATTTTAAAAATGCGGAGCACCTTCCTTTTCCGGCCGGCCAAAAAAGCCGTCGCGATTGCGAACTGCCTGTCTAAGGCCGCCTGGCGAAGTTGGCTCTGCGGATATTTAGTAAGCAATTTATTGTGGGTCCTGGCCGCCGTGGTGAACTTGCCTTTGCAGAAGGACAGCTCAGCCTCGATAAAGAGGTCCAAATCAGGGGTCGCAATTTCCGGGAAGTCTGTTTTGAGTTTATCGAATGCCTTGCGAGCGGCCCCGGCTTGGCCTGTGTTGACCAATTTTTTTGTTTCAGCCACCGCCAGCAGGAATTTGCCCTTAGCGTCGGCCGACACGGGCTTCCAATCCTGGTCTTTTCCCAAATGCCAGGTGTCTTCCGCCGAGACCGCCGACAAAGCTGTTAGGACGGCCGCCGCCAACACTATGAATCGCATCCTGTATTTCAGCATAATTCAGCCCGCCACTTATTCTGAAGTTCGGCGTTTCGCCGCAACGACTTGATATTATACCTGGTTTTGAAACCATTGCAAACCAACACTTTAAAATATAGTATCTTGGCAATTTGGCCGGTGCGATTCGAAAAAGCTTGTTTTTTGTGTCTCTGGCAATTATAAAGCTATAGATTAATCAACCGTATTTTTTGGGAGCTGATGGAGGTGTAAAATGGCTAAAGGTTTAGTGATAGTTCTGATGGCAATTGCAGTCGGCTTGAGTGTGGTGTTTATTGTCGGCTGTCAGTACGACCCGCTGACGAGTCTGGGTGTCGCCACCGGGACCGTTCGCTGCATAACGGTCGCCGATTATACGGACAAGATGAAGGCCGGCTGGGTCGGGCAAATGGCCGGCGTCGGCTGGGGCGGGCCCACTGAGTTCAAGTTTAAAGGCCAAATCATACCCGAAGATAAGATGCCGCAGTGGCAGCCGAAGCTGATTAACCAGTTCCGGCAGGATGATATTTACGTTGAGATGACTTTCCTGCGGACACTTGAGCTGTACGGCTTCGACTGTTCGATTCGCCAGGCGGGTATCGATTTTGCCAACAGCGGGTACAAACTCTGGCACGCCAACAGGAATGGCCGAGATAATCTGCGCAAAGGGATTGCTCCGCCCGACTCGGGACATCCGCAGTTCAATACACACGCTGACGACATTGATTACCAGATCGAGGCGGACTACTCGGGCCTGATCGCCCCGGGTATGCCCAACGTGGCTATCGAACTGGGGGAAAAGTTCGGACGCCTGATGAACTATGGCGACGGCCTCTACGGCGGGCAGTTCGTAGGCGGGATGTACGCCGAGGCCTTCTTTGAAAATGATATGGAAAAGATCGTCCTCGCCGGCCTGAAATGTATCCCCAAAGAAAGCCAGTATGCAGAATGTATTCGCGATGTGCTGGCGTGGTATAAGAAAAATCCCGATGACTGGGAGAAAACCTGGCAGCTCATCAACGAAAAGTACCATCTCAATGCGGCGTATAGACGCTTTTCCTGCAGCGGACCGAAAGGCGAATTCAATATCGACGCAAAAATCAACGGTGCTTATATTGTGATGGGCCTGCTGTACGGCAAAGGGGACCCGGATGAGACGATTATCATCTCGACGCGCTGCGGCCAGGACTCCGACTGTAATCCATCCAACGCCGGCGGCATACTGTTTACGACCATCGGCTTTGAGAATTTGCCTGCGAAGTTCAAATCGGCTTTGAATCCGGAAGGTAAGTTCAGCCACACGCCGTACAACTTTCCAACGCTGGTTAAAGTCTGCGAAGAGCTTGTTCGCCGGGCGGTCGAGCGTGCCGGCGGCCGGGTGGGCAAAGATCGCGAGGGCGAGGATGTCTTCGCCATTGCAATCCGAAAGCCCAGGCCGACTAAGCTCGAACAGTGCTGGGAGGCCGGGCCGGTCGCAAACAGCAAATTCAGTGAAGAAGAGATGGCACAGATTAAAGCCCCCCAGCAAGTAAACAAGTAAATTGGGATGTGCAGCGGTAATCGTTAAAATGGTTTGGTGAATACTTTTCTGAAAGGGGATATTATGAAAGCGAAAAAGAATTGGATTGCAGGATTTGTTGTAGTTTGCCTATGTGTGGTTATTGCCACTGTATTTGCTAAGGCTCCAACCCAAACAGGAACTGAATGGGAATATGCACACTATAAAACCTCCGTACACGCAAAAATTACAAAGCCGATAGGCATTACAGCGAGATGGCTTTGGAGGACTTCGACAGAGAAACTTGAAGAGGAAGAAGAAGTAAAAACTATGTGGCGTAAAGCTGGATTCGATTTTGGGAATAAAAAAGTCGAGGAAGTTGACTGGTTCGACTTTTTAGGCGGTAAAGGCTGGGAGCTTATTTCGGTAAACCGACACAAAAGCGACTACGGCACAGAAGTAATTGTTACTGAAGGTTCCTTTTGGTTCAAAAGGCCAAAGCGTTTATAAGGGAATAGCCTATGATTTTATATGACAAAATTCACGATTGGTGCGGTGAAAGCAAAGCTTTTTGAAAGGGACAGAGAAATTGGATGAAACTTGGGAAGAAATTGGCAGGGGCTATGCAAAGGAAATAGGTACTGACCCAATAAGCATTGAGTATATTGAGGCGAGAGGTTTCTTATGCCACGAACTTTTATATCTTTTAGGTGGTCGGATAGAGTTTATCTTCGCTCCTTGGTGGCGACTCTTCAGTCGTCTTGGTGACATCATTTTTGGAGTTTTTCCTGTCTGCCGATGGTATCCGCCTGCGGACTCTATTCTCGAATGGGTTGGTTATCATAGTCAATCTGAAACAAAAGTATATAGATTAACCATTACACAAGATGACCAAGTCGTTTTTTTTGTCGAGTACGAGCCAGAACCACCAGCTAATTTGTCTGGAATGTTTTTTCCCTACAATGTGCCGCGGTTAGAACAGGATAAATTCTTGCGTCCTCCTTTTGGCAAAAACAAGGAACTCATATCAAAAAATCTGCGGGATAGTATAAAACGTCATGAGCAATGTTTTGAACCACTGGCGAGCAAAGAAGCAATGAAAGCGTGTTCACCCCGTGATGAAATAGACAAGGGACTTTGGGAAGGATTTATGCAAATAACGACAAGAAAGCCAGAAGACGAGCAAAACCGATAAGTAAATCAGGACGCCCTAGCGGCAATCGTTAAAATGGCTCGGCAAAAAAGATGGTAAGCAACTTATAAATTAGCGGGATGCGGGTCATTGGGGATTAGCTCCAGTTTTAGTTTCCTGAGTTTCTTTGTCTTCTGATTTTGCTCGTTCTTTTTTCTTTGCCAGTTCCGCCACTCTTGTTAAGTGCTTTTGTTTTTCGTGACGTGCAATATACCAATCTTCTATTAAAATTTCTATAAGATTTATGAGTTGTACTGCTTCATCAGGGTCGACATCGATTATTAAATTGATGTCTTGTTCCATATGAGCACCGATATTGCCAATACTACGGACAGCATCAATGGCCTGCCAAGTCAAAGAGTCGATTTCACCTTCGAGAGCATTTATTTCATCAAGTAATCTTCTTTTTTTGATACTCCAAAAGTCACGTATTATTCCCTGAAGACATCGGCGAGCAAGTGTAGATGAAGCTTTAGGAGACAAATTGCATATCAGACAAGCTTCTTCATAATCGTCTCGAATCGGTTTCGGAACGTAGTCAGGGAATGACCTCGCCTTAGAACGTGGAATTAAAGACCAAGTATTCTTAGGCCTGATACCTTTCTCCATCATATCACTATCACTATTTAGGTAGCCACCAAACAAATCGACTTTCAGACTATACTTTCTACATTCAGCGTTTGGGCATGTGACAGAAAAAATCCGGAGGCTTTGCCAACCATACTTGCTTTCTGATGCAAAATGGACATAATCTGAAACGTAATCATCCTCACGTATTGCAGCACTGTGTTGGCATATCGGGCATTTCCAATTAAATGGCATTTTATTCTCTCGTAATTTTGGTTAGGGTAATCGAAAAAATAACATAGCGAGAATTTTTCGAACTGTCAAGGCCAAATTTTGCCGTTTTTAGTTTTGGGCCCAGACCCGTAGTCGGGGATTAACGTTTGCTTACAATGTTCTTCAACGGTGTACTGAACCGTTTTAATCCTTGGATTATCACTTAATTTTGGGCAATTCGACAAACCAGTTGCATATAGAGGCAGAATACAGAATTCAGAAGACAGAATACAGAATCCCGATACGCTATCCGCTGGTCTCCAATCTCTAATCCACTCAAGAATCCGTGCTAATCTGTGGCTAAAAAAATCCGTGAAGATTATGAAAAAGTGCCCCTGCTGCATCCGGGGAGGATGAAAACAGGGGCGGCGTTCAATCAACAAAATGATTATAGACCTTTTTGTTAGCGAGGTCAATAAAAAAACAAAAAAAAAGTGAAGACTGCAAAAAAGCCCCTGCGGTGCGGAGGTTAAAAGGGAAAAGCGAGATACCCGAAGGTGCTTGAGGGCTAAATTTTTATAAAAACAAAGCTACAGCATTTTGCGTCTGCGGAGGAGCCAGCCTAAGGATTGATACAGGTTTTTCAGCTTTTTCCCTTTAATCCGTGCTAATCCGTGTAAGCCTGTCTAAAAAAACTTCGTGTTAATCCGTGTCTAATCTTTTTTTCGTGCCTTTTTTGCCTTTTCGTGGCTCAAACCTCTCCCTCACGGTCGTGGCTCCGTAGTGTATCGTTCTTTGTGCTCTTTGTGGCTAAAAATTCCGTGAAATCTGTGGTTAAAAATTTACTCGAAATCTAATCTGTTTTATGGTATAATGTATCTAACTAATAGATACTCGATATTCGATACTCGATACTCGATACTGGATAGCAAATATCAAATAGCGTATAGCGTATAGCGGATAGCGTATATCAAAAGAAATCCGACCTTCCTTGGACGGAACAAATCATGAGGGGTTCCTGATGGCCATCGTTTTACAAAACGCCGGAAAACAGGGCTTTTTTGTCACATCAGGCCGAAATAGCGGAGAAATCGACGAAAAGTTTGACTATTTTATGCAAAACAAAGCCAATTTCCGAAAAAGTCAAATGAATGTAAACACTTTTACACAAATGGCTTATGAAAATAAATCCAATTGGACACTTGGTGAAAACAAACCCAATTCAAACCCAAACAAAGCCAATTTCCAAAAAGCCCAAATGAATGTAAACTCATTTATAACAAAGGATTACAGAAAAGAAGATGATTTCGCAGTCCAAAAAAACAAAGCCAATTCAAAGCCAATTCAAACCCAAACAAAGCCAATTTTCAAATCGGAAGACAGAAGTCAGAAGGCAGAAGGCAGAAGGCAGAAGGCAGAAGGCAGAAGGCAGAAGGCAGAAGGCAGAAGGCAGAAGGCAGAAGGCAGAAGGCAGAAGGCAGGCAGGCTTTGCTCAGGGCTGAAGGCTGGTTCGGTCGAAATGACGGTATTGTCAAGGAACTTATTAAATGCTGTATTAGTGGTCTGTAAAATGATAAATGTGTGGTGGTTACAAGCAGTTGCCTTGGGCCATCCCCAAGCTCATCCCGCATTTGCGGGATTCGCTTGCAGTCGCCGCGGCGCCCAGCCAGGGAGGCTGCCACCCATAAAAATAGATATTAAAGAATAGTCGGAGTGTAGGAAAATGTCGGAAAATATGAATCGTCGGGATTTTGTGAAAAAATCTTTGATTACCTCTGTTGCGGTTGCGGGGGCTTTGAGTCTTGAGGAGAAGGCCTTATTAGCGGCAATGAAGAGACCGGCTAAGCTGCCCACAGGTTCGGTTAAGGGTCTGCCGGTGGGAAAGATTGGCAATGTTAAGATTAGCAGGTTAATCTGCGGGGGCAACCTAATCAACGGCTATGCGCACAGCAGAGATTTGATTTATGTATCTGGATTACTAAGGCACTATTTTACGGATGAAAAAGTTATTGAAACCTGGCAGATATCTGAGGAAAACGGGATTAATACCGCGATAGCGAATGTGCGCGGCGGAGAAGGCGATAAGAAGATTGAGAACACGGTCAGAATTCTCAACAAATATTGGAACGAGAGGGGCGGCCGAATTCAGTGGATTGCGCAAACCAACCCAAGAACCAATGACCTGACGAGCAGTATACAAAGGGCCGTTGATAACGGGGCTGTCGGGGCTTTTGTACAGGGCGGTGTTGGTGACAATTTTGTCAAACATGGCCGTGTTGACCTGCTCGGAAAAGCAGTCGACTTTATCAAGCAGAACGGATTAATCGCAGGTGTCGGGGGGCATTTATTAGATGTGCCTATGGCATGTGAGAAAGAGGGGATAGAGCCCGACTTTTATTTTAAGACCTTGAATAATGTGGATTACAACTCTGCGAGCCCGCAGCAAACTATCGAATTTATGAGAGAGGTGAACAAGCCGTGGATTGCTTATAAGGTTTTAGGTGCAGGTGTTACCCATCCGAAAAAAGGTTTCAAATACGCCTTTGAAAATGGGGCCGATTTTATTTGCGTGGGGATGTTTGATTTTCAGATTATAGAAGGCTCGATTATCGCAAAGGACGTGCTCAAAGGCATCGGCAACAGACAGCGTCCCTGGAGGGCATAGGAAGTGAGCAAGGCCTTTGTGCCTGCGGCCAAGGGATATTAGCCTGTCCGCGAAGTGGCAATTTTCAGAAGTCTTTAAATGTTCTCATCCATACTGGCCAGTCGCTCGGTTGGACGCCACCGGCCAGAGTCCAAGGGCCGGACGTGCTGCATTTCCTGTGCCACTTCAGCGTCCACAACTCCTTAAGTCCTATCTTCCTGGCAGAGAAATCCAAAAAAATGCCGTTCACAAACCCCTTGTGTCGGTTGAGACAGACCCGGGACATGTTCGTGTTTCCCTCCCATACCTGACCATCAAAATCCGGAGGTGGGTCGGTGTGCTGTGGCCAGAAATTATACCGCTGGCCACCCAAAAACAGCGGCACATAACCAGCACCTTTAACATTGGGAGTCCTCCAGTGATTTGTCCCGCCAGGATTCTGTTCCGGCAGCTTATTATTACACCAGCCATTTATCCCATAGCTGCCGCGCATAGGTTTTAACCACCCAATCCGCTGGTGGGCAGTGCCCGGCCCGTAGTAGCCCCAGGCTGAGGTCGAACCGCGGAATGTTCCTCGCAGACCCGTAGGAGTGCCATTCTCGGTAAACCAGGGTTTGGTGGCCTCCGGGCAGGAGGTAAAATCGCTGTCCCACTTGTAGTACGCCCCCATCGCTCTTACCCACCGATTATCATCATCGGCCCCCGGACGACCTTTGAACCCTTCCATAAAATAACCGTCGTAGTCCTCGGCATACATCGAGAAGTAAACAGCCCACTGCTTAAGCTTGGTCAAACAGGCAACGGTCATCGACTGTTTCTTCACGCGCTGCAGCGCCGGCATCAATATGCCCATCAACAGCGCAATTATGGCGATTACCACCAAAAGTTCTATCAGGGTAAATGCTCTTTTTTTAGCCACAACAATACCGTCTCTGTATCTTCTGACTGGTTTAGTTTTGACAGTTGCGTTCTATGAGTTCGGCGAAACCGTAACTTTTTGTCGGTTTTTGTGCGACGGTTATTTTTCTTAGTAATCTTTAAAAGGCTTCATCCATTCCGGCCAGTCGCTCGGTTGGACAAAGCCGGCTTTGGTATAGGGGCCGGATTCATCGTACTTTCTGTTCCATTTGAAGGTCCACAACTCTTTGAGCCCCACTTTACGAGCCGAATAGTCTAAGAACAAACAGCTGGCGAACCCGTTGTGTCGGTTGAGGCAAAACCGCCCCATCTGCGCGTCGTTGTTCCACCGCTCGCCGCTATAGGTGGGCGGCCTGTCTGTGTGTAACGCCCAGCCGTTATAGCGCTGGGCCTCCAGGAACAAGGGCACGTACCCGGCCCCCGCCACATTCGGTCCGCGCCAGAAGTATTCCGCCCCCCCCAGCTCGGGATGAGTTTCACTGCCTGGCGGGGGATCATTAACCCAGCCATTGATCCCATAACTTCCCTTCATTTTTTTGGGCCAGTGACTCCTGCTACCACTCATCCCCATGTAGCCCCAGGCCATGGTCACACCGACGTCTCTTCCTTCGGCACCCGAGTTTACCCCGAATTCATCCACCCACGGCTTCAACGCATTCGGACAACAGGTAAACTCGTCATCCCATTTATAGTAGTCCCCAAGTGCGCTGACCCATCGATTGGTGACCCCAGAGCCCCCCATGAATCGGCCGTCGTAGTCTTCGGCGTACATCACAAAATACAAACCCCACTGCTTGAGCTTGCTCAGGCACGCAACGCTCTTGGCCTGCTTCTTTACCCGCTGCAGTGCGGGCATCAATATCGCCATCAATAGCGCAATAATGGCGATTACTACCAAAAGTTCTATCAGGGTAAATGCTCTTTTTTTAGCCACAACAATACCGTCTCTGTATCTTCTGACTGGTTTAGTTTTGACAGTTGCGTTTTGTGAGTTCGGCAAAACCGTAACTTTTTGTTCGTTTTTGTGCAACGGTTATTTTTCTTAGTAATCTTTAAAAGGCTTCATCCATTCCGGCCAGTCGCTCGGCTGGGCGCCGCCGCCCATGGTCCAGGGGCCGGATTCATCGTACTCTTTATGCCATTTGAGGGCCCACAGCTCTTTGAGCCCCACTTTACGAGCCGAATAGTCTAAGAACAAGCAGCCGACGAACCCGTCGTGTCGGTTGAGGCAATACCGCCCCATCTGCGCGTCGTCGTTCCACCGCTCGCCGCTATAGGTGGGCGGCCTGTCTGTGTGTGACGCCCAGCCGTTATAGCGCTGGGCCTCCAGGAACAAGGGCGCGTACCCGGCCCCGGCCACAGCCGGCCCGCGCCAGAAGTATTCCGGACCTCCCCGCTCGGGATGAGGTTCACTGCCTGGTGGGGGATCAATACACCAGCCGTTGATCCCGTAACTTCCCTTCATTGGCTTGACCCAGTAACTCTTGTTCATGTAGCCCCAGGCCATGGTCACACCGACGTCTCTTCCTTCGGCACCGGAGTTTACCCCGAATTCGTCCACCCACGGCTTCAACGCATTCGGACAACAGGTAAACTCGTCATCCCATTTATAGTAGTCCCCAAGCGCGTAGACCCACCGATTGTCGACCTTATAGCCCCCCATGAATCGGCCGTCGTGGTCTTCGGCGTACATCGCAAAAAACATGCCCCACTGCTTGAGCTTGCTTAGGCACGCAACGCTCCTGGCCTGTTTCTTTACCCGCTGCAGTGCGGGCATCAATATCGCCATCAATAGCGCAATAATGGCGATTACTACCAAAAGTTCTATTAGTGTAAATCCTTTACGATATTTTGGGCCTTTAGTATTTCGTTTGTGCATAATAGAACTCCTAATTTTTGCTTTTGCTACTCACCCATGAGATGCGCAAAAGCAGCTTTGTGTTTCGTTAATTTTGTATGCCTATGTGAATTTAGGCTATCTTGCCAAACACAGTATTATACACCCAAATCTGATTTGGTGCAATAGCGAAGTAGCTCAAAGTCAGAGATTCTTTGAAGAGGCTGCGGAACAAAACCGGCCAATATGGGATGTTATAAACAGTGTCATAAAGCCTCATAAGTATTGATAACAGATGGCCTTACAGCTCACAGCCTGTGCAAATTGCCGAGGGCATGGGAAAAAACGTGAGTTGAGATGAATTATTCTTGAAATGAAGCATCGAATGTGGTATAGAATGTAATGGTGGGGTTTGAGCTTAGTAATTGGTTTTTTTGTATTTCTATTGCCGGTTGATGTTAGGCTTTTGAAGGGGCTCAAACCCAAGAAAGGAGGTGGTGTCAAGTCGTAAAAAACTATCCCGCGCAAACATAGGTAGGATGTAGTTGGTGGAAAGGTATTATCGATCATCTTGTTTGAAGGAGGATTATTATGTGTAAGAAATTGATCTATTTGACCTGTCTTGTTTTAGTGCTGAGCGTGGCAGGTAATGTCTCAGCCCAACTGTTGGTGCACTATAAGCTGGATGAGACTTCCGGCACCGTCGCTTCTGACTCAAGTGGCAAAGGCAACGATGGCATAATCGATGGTGACCCGAACTGGGTGGCCGGCTGGATGGGCGGAGCGCTGGAATTCAATGGAGACGACTCTATTACTCTGCCGGCAAGCACAATGGGGCTGCGTTCGGACACAGGTTCTGTTGCATTTTGGATGAATATGTCGGAGGTAGTAGGGGGTATCAATACGATATGGTGGGGCGGCGACAATACCACCGGTGGCGGCATGGGTCCGGAAAACGAAATGCACATCCATATCGAAACTGTAGTGGCTAATATTTGGATAGGCGGTGAGCTTTGCTTCCGCGTTTTGCATGGTCCTCTCATTCACCTCCATTCCGACCCCGAAAAAGGCGACGCCAGTGTCCCTGGAAATCCTCCTGTCAACCCGGTTTTGATGAATGACGGCCAATGGCATCATGTTGTGGGCACTTGGGGTGACGCAGACGGTAATGTGAACCTGTACCTGGACGGTGGTTTACTGCAACAAGCGGCCTACACAACACCGAGCTATCCGCTTAGCAACATATATCTGGGCCGGATGGCAGATGGCGGGCGAACTTACACCGGCTTACTCGATGATGTGCAAATCTATGGCGGTGCGTTGACAGAGCAAGAGATTCAGGCTGTTATGGCGGGTGGTGAAATCCTAAGTCTTGCCGCCGCTCTGCCGGAACCTGCTAATCAGGCAACAGAAGTACGCCGAGATGCGGTTCTTAGCTGGATGGCGGGAGACAGAGCCGACAAGCATAATGTGTACTTCGGAACGGTTTTCGACGATGTCAACGAAGCCAGCATAGCCGATCCGCGGGGCGTACTGGTTGGCGAGAGCCAGGACGATACTACTTATGGTCCTGCCGGCGTTCTCGGATTCGGCCAGACGTATTACTGGCGGGTCGATGAAGTCAATGCTCCGCCTGACTCCGCCGTCCATAAAGGCGACGTCTGGAGTTTTACGACAGTCAACTTCATTGTTGTGGACGATTTCGAGTCCTACAATGACCTTGACCTTGGTGACCCCGAGAGCAACAGGATATTTCTGACGTGGATGGACGGATTTGACGACCCGGCAAACGGCTCGCTGATAGGTTACGCTGATCCTCCTTTTGCAGAGCAAAGTATCGTTTACAGCGGCGAGCAGTCTATGCCGTTCTTCTACAACAACTCCGGTACAGCAACTTATTCGCAAGCCCAGCGTACGTTTAGTCCCGCGCAGGATTGGACCATAGAAGGTGTTGACTCCTTAACGCTGTGGTTCAGGGGCTATCCGGCGTATGTCGGCAGCTTCGTAGAGGCGCCGGCCGGTACCTACACGATGACCGGCGCCGGCGCAGATATCTGGGCCACCGCCGACGAGTTCCACTTCGCCTTCAAGGAGATATCCGGTGCCGGGGCGATTATAGCGAAGGTCGAGAGCGTGGAGAACACGGACCCGTTCGCCAAGGCCGGCGTGATGATTCGTGATACTCTTGAGCCGGACTCAAGAAACGTCGCGGTGCTCATTACCCCTGAAAACGGCGTCAGGTTCCAGTATCGTAACACCGCCGGCGGTGTGACAGATAGGTCTTTCAAAGAAGGCATTACCGCACCTCAGTGGGTCAGATTAGAGCGTACCACAGGTGGACTTGTCAGGGCCTTTTATTCAGCGGACGGCAGCACGTGGACGCTGTTGAATATGACGGTAGTGAGCATGGATATGCCTGTGTACATAGGCTTAGCGGTGACCAGCCACAACCCGGATCTGACGTGTGAGGCCAAATTCTCCAACGTCAGCTTCGGCAACACCGGTGTTGGTCCGCAGTGGACCGACCAGGACGTCGGCATGATGAGCAATGAAGCCGAGCCGATGTATGTGGTTCTCAATGGTAGCACTGTGGTTTATCACGAAGATCCCGGTGCAACGCAGATAGATACCTGGACGCAATGGAATATCCCGCTGCAAAGCTTTGCAGACCAGGGCGTGGACCTTACCAATGTCAATACCATTGGTATTGGTTTCGGTGACAGGGACAATCCGCAGGCAGGCGGTTCGGGTCTGATGTACTTTGACGATATCCGGCTGTATCTGCCCAGATGAATTACTTCGCTGCTGAAGCGAGATTTCGATCTCAGTAGCAACTGCGCGGTTGATATGGCAGATTTGCATCAATTCAGGGCCTATGCTGATTGGCTGGGTATGGGCCCTTTTTATTTAGTTCATAACGAGGTGTGTTATACAAATCATAGAAATTAAGTGCGCTCGATATGCACCCGCTTTGTGGGGCGGTGATTTTCATCAGTAGTCTTTAAACCTTCTCATCCACTCAGACCAGTCAGATGGCTGGACCTGGCCGGCCTGGGTCCAGGGGCCTGTTATGTCGTACTGACGATGCCACTTCAAGATCCACAACTCCTTGAGTCCCACCTTTCTGGCAGAGAAATCCACAAAAGTGCTGTTCACAAACCCACCATGCCGGTTCATGCAGAACATTTTCATGGCATTTGTAGTCCAGTCGTCTCTCTGACCCTGAAATAACGGAGGTTCGTCAGTGTGGTGTGGCCTGGTATCCCAATGCAGGTCATCGGCGAACAGCGGTATGTTAGCTGCACCTCTGACATCGCGGCTCCTCCAGTAGAACTCAGCCGGCTTATCACCCTCCTTTCCTCGCGGCGGGTTAGTGGTCCATAGATTAATTCCATAGCTGCCATACTCGTTGAGATCGTTGGTCCAGGCGGCAAACGGGACCTGGTAGCCCTGAGCGAAGGGTTTCGTGGCCGATGGACAGCAGCAAAGTATCTGGTTATTGATGTAGTACGGGCGGAGCACAGTCATCCAGCTGTATGGGCGCTCACCGCTGGCACTCCAACCTTTGTGAAAATAGCCGTTGTTCTCTTCCGTGTACAACGAAAAGTAAAGGCCCCATTGGCGCAGGTTCGACAGACAGGCAACCCCGTTTGCCTGATGTTTTACCCGCTGTAGTGCCGGCATTAATATCGCCATCAATAACGCAATGATGGCAATCACTACCAATAGCTCTATTAACGTAAAGGCCGCCCCATTAGAGAACTTTCCTCTAACGGGGCACGTTAGAAATCTTCCGCTTTTCCGGTCAGGGCTCTTAATTTCTGACGGGGTGAGGCCTTTTCGTTTGCGCATGTCCGTTCTCCGTAGCACTATTTGTCAGCCACAATTATAGCCCAATCCCTGTAGTAATGCAACCGGTTTTGGTGGGCAAATAATATTTTGTCAATAAAGAATGGCCTTTTGGCCCGGCTTTTCTTGACTGGGCGTGAGCGATTGCTTATAGTTTATGTTTTTTACGGCATAGCTTATTGCATTTGGTGTTTTCTGGAGTTAGTTGTTATGGCGAAAAAAAGTCAGTGTGATACGTGCATGGGACTGTGCTGCAGATATTTTGCCTTTCCGATTGATACGCCGGAAGATAAGGGGGATTACGACGACATAAGATGGTTTCTGTGCCATAAAAATATAACGGTGTTCGTAGAGGACGGCGACTGGTATATCAACATAGATAACAAGTGCAGGCACCTGTCGGGAAAAGACAATCACTGCAGGATTTACGATAAAAGGCCGAGGATTTGCAGAGGATACCGGCACGCGGATTGCGATTTCGTTGAGGGCGAATATGATTACGAGCTGCACTTTACCAACGATAAGCAAATGGCCGAGTATATAAAGATAAAATTCGACAATAACGTAAGTGAAAAACAAAAACTAAAGAAAAAGAAGAAAAAGAGAAAGAAATGAAGATACCGCCGGTAAAAGGAACAAGGGATTTTTATCCGCCGGATATGGCCCGCAGAAACTGGATAATCGACGGCTGGAAGAGAGTGTCGCTGCGCAACGGCTTCGAGGAATATGATGGGCCGATATTCGAGTATCTGAAAATGTTCCAGATAAAAAGCGGTGACGAAATAGTCGAGCAGCTTTTCTCGCTGCAAGATAGAGGCGGTAGAGAGCTGGCTTTGCGGCCGGAGATTACGCCGACTTTGGCGAGAATGGTAAACCAGCAGATTAATTCGCTGCCGAAGCCTATAAAGTGGTTTTCGGTGCCGAGATTATTCCGGGCCGAGCGGCCGCAGCGAGGCCGACTTCGCGAGTTCTTCCAGTGGAACATTGACATAATCGGCGTCGATGAGAGCACCGCTGACGCCGAGGTGATATTCTGTGCCCTGGATTACCTGCGGGAAATTGGACTGACGCCGGATGATATTGTAGTGAAGATATCCAGCAGAGAAATGCTTGCAGCACTTTTGCAGAGCATAGGCATCGGAGAAAGCGAACTGGAAGGTTTATATTTGGTGCTCGACAAACGCAACAGGTTGCCTGCCGATGCATTTGAAGAAATGCTTGCAGAAAGGGTCGCCGATGAGGACAAACGCAAAAAAATACTCGAGCTGATGAGCGTTGAATCTATCGGGCAAATTGGCGATTGTTTAGAGTTGACGGATGCAGCAAAAGAATCAGTGGACGAATTGGGCCGTTTGTTCGAGCTTCTTGGTGTTATGGGAGTCGCTGATTTTTGCCGGTTCGATATCGGGATAGTTCGAGGGCTGGCCTATTATACCGGTATTGTCTATGAGATTTACGATAAAGCCAGCGAGCTTCGTGCTATCGGAGGAGGCGGCAGATATGATGATCTGTTAAAACAATTTGGCGGCCCAGCCATACCAGCCACCGGTTTCGGTATAGGCGATTGCGTGCTGGCAATATTGCTTGAGGAAAAAGGGCTTTTGCAGAAACAGTTGCCGGTGCGCAAGCTGGATTATTTTGTTGCCTGTGTAGATAAAGTCCACAGGGAAGGTGCTATCAAACTGACGATGAAGCTGCGCTCGGCAGGTTGGACAGCCGGTTTCAGTTATAAGGCCGCCAAATTAGGCAAGCAACTCAAAAAGGCCGACAACCAGAGCGCGAAAAAATGCATAATTATTGGCCGAGAGCTTGTCGAAAAAAACGAGCTTGTAATCAAGGATATGGCGACCGGTGAGCAGGAGCTTGTTGATTACGATAAATTTCTCACCAAGTGCACTGAATCGAAATGAAAAAAGCTGGAGCTGAGAAGGGAGGACGCAGACAATGGGTATCCGTTTTGACATGATTGGAATATTCGTGAACGACCTTGACAAGATGGTTGAGTTCTACCGAGACGTTCTCGGAGTCGAGGTCAAGACAATAGGTGAGCATTACGCAGTATTCGAGCACGAGGGGATTGGCTTTGGAATGTTTGAGCGGGCGATCCTGCCTGAGCTTTTAGAGGAGGAACCTACATATCCCAACGGACTTAACGGGACTTTTGAACTTGTGATAGATTTACCTCGTTTCGAGGACGTAGATTATGAGTTTGAGCGTGTCGTCGAAGCGGGGGCAAAGCCGGTTATGGAGCCCAAGGATGTGCCCTGGGGACAGCGTGCGTCTGCGATCGCCGACCCGGAAAATAACCTGATAGAAATAGCATCGTGGAACAAAGGGGCAAAAGAAGACTGAGTGTAAACTGCGTTTTTCGCACAGCGCCAATCTGAAATCGAGATGAAGGAATTTGTCCGCAATCATTACGAGCAGGCCTTCGAAAATTGGCTGCTCGACAATAGAATTCAATACATTCCGGTAGATGAGCACAAAAGGACGGCTTTTGCACGTTGTAAGGTTAAGAGCTTCGATTTTTTATTATATCCGCGCAACGGGCAAATAATAATCGCCGAGGTAAAGGGCAGAAAGTTCAAGGGCACCGGGCTGGCTAAATTAGCCGGCTTTGAATGCTGGGTCACAGCCGATGACGTCGACGGCCTGATGAAGTGGCAGGAGGTTTTTGGCGCGGGCCATCAAGCCATCTTTGTTTTTGCCTACAAGGCAGAAAAGATAGACGTTGATTTTGACGGTAGGGATGTTTTCGATTTTGACGAAAGCAGGTATATATTTTTTACTGTTAAATTAGACGACTATCGTTTGTTTATGAAACGCCGCAGCCCCAAATGGCAGACCGTAACGCTGCCTGCCGACAAGTTTCGACAGTGTGCCGTGCAGATACAGAGCCTGTTGCTCTGATACTATTGACTTCTCTTTTCCTAAAGGAAGAAATGTATCGTGCTACATTTTGTTGCATGAAAGCTAAATAACCCCCCAATAAATTGTGGGCTAAATATGGGATGGCCACCTTTTATGAACGGACGGACGCGTAAGATACCGCTGACTCGGCGGTATGGGCAACCTCGGACTGTCGAGTAGAATGAGAATCATAGCAGGCACAAAACGAGGAATGAGATTGCTTGGCCCTAAGACGGAGGCGTCCCGGCCGATTACCGACAGGGTCAAGGAATCGCTTTTTAGCGTCCTTTACAAGTACGACCTGCCGAGCGGTGCAGTGGTAGCAGATTTATTTTGTGGTGTCGGCTCATTAGGGCTCGAAGCGTTGAGCAGGGGGGCGGGATTTGTTACCTTCGTCGAGCAAGGCGCGAAGATTATTGCGACGTTAAATAGAAATGTAGAAAAGGCCGGCTTTGTTAGAGAGTCAAAAGTTATAAGGGCCAATGCCTTTAAGATAGGTGCTCCGCTTAATTCTGAAGGGCAAAAATACGACCTTGTTTTTGTTGACCCGCCCTATGCCGCTACAAGGAGTGTTGAGGCTGGTTCGCCTTTGAGTAGATTGCTGGATTTGTTGGGCGAGCAGACGGCCGGCGACGGGATTGTGATTGTCAGGACCGGCCAGCACACATCTTTGTTAGACCGATATGGAGAATTTCGAGTGATGGAGCGGCGCCGGTGGGGGACTATGGGCGTAACCATATTACAGAAGATGAACAAATGACAAACAAACAGGCAGCTATAAAAATAATTAAGCGATTGCAGCGAAACGGTTTTCAGGCGTTGTTGGCCGGCGGCTGTGTTCGCGATATGTTGCTGGGCCGACGCGCCAAAGACTATGATGTTGCTACAGATGCGCGGCCGAAAGACGTAATAAAGATGTTCAAACACACGTTGAAAGTCGGAGCGAAATTCGGCGTAGTGATTGTCTTGATCGAAGGCCGACAGGTAGAGGTTGCGACGTTCAGGACCGAAATGGGCTATGCTGACGGCAGGCACCCGGCGGCCGTAGAATTCACCGGCGCCGCTGAAGATGCCGGTCGAAGAGACTTTACTATCAACGGAATGTTTTATGACCCTTTGCAAAAAGAGGTGATAGATTATGTCGACGGCCGGGCTGACCTTAAGGCAAAGATAGTGCGCACTATCGGCAGGCCCGCCGAGCGGTTTGCCGAAGATTATCTGCGAATGCTGCGGGCAGTGCGGTTTTGCACTCAGCTTGGATTCGCGATTGAGCCGTCCACCTGGTTGGCGATTTGCAGCAATGCAAAAAATATAACAAGAATAAGCGGTGAACGCATATCAATCGAACTGGAGGGCATCCTGGCCGGGGCCAATCGTTCCGCCGGGGCGTCGATGCTGATCAAAAGCGGTTTGGCTGAAGCGGTCTTTCCCGGTTTTGTCGGCGAGCAGGTGAAATTCGCGGTTGGCGTGCTGAGTCAACTGCGGAGGAAAGTTGATTTTGCCCTGGCATTGGCTTGCCTTTTTGCCGGCTGCGAGACGAAGTTTGCGGTCGAGAAGTGCGGCGTTCTGAAACTAAGCAGAAGTCAAAACAAACATATAAAATTCCTGCTGAGTAACAGGGGCACACTGCTCAACGAACGGATGTCACTGGCTGAGTTGAAAAAGATTCTTGCCGAGCCGTATTTTTGGGACCTTTACGAGCTGGAAAGGGCGATTCAAAAAGCCAGGAACGGCGGAAGAAAAAGTATCGCTGCGCTAATAAGCTTGCGCAAAAGAATAAAGGCGTTGGGTGATGTTGAGCTGCGGCCAAAACCGCTGCTCAACGGTCACGACTTGATTCGCTTAGGTGCGGTCCCCGGCCCTTCCCTGGGTCAGTTGGCTGAGGAGATGTACATTGCCCAACTGGAAGGCAAGCTGCAAACGCCACAACAGGCCCGGCAGTGGGCGCAAAAGTGGTTACAAAAGCACAGAATGATTGAAAAATAATGGTCAAATTTGTTTAATTCAGCGACGGTGATGCAGCCTTTCACTCTTTTAATCAAGCCATCGGGTTCAGATTGCAATATTGATTGCAAATACTGTTTTTACAAGGCCAGGGCTCCGGAATTTGGACAGGGCAGGCAGCGAATGAGCGACGAAGTGCTCGAGAAACTTGTTAAAGATTATATGCAGCTGGGTTTTGCGGTTGTCGGCTTTGCCTGGCAGGGCGGTGAGCCTACGTTGATGGGCGTCGATTTTTTCAGAAGGGCGGTGGAATTACAAAAGAAATACGGCGGCAGCGGCCAACAGGTAAGCAATACGCTGCAAACCAACGGCGTTTTGCTTGACGATAAGTGGTGCCGGTTCTTCGGCGAAAACAAGTTTCTGCTCGGTATAAGCATCGACGGCCCAAAAGAATTTCACGACTACTACCGCCTCGACCATTCCGGTTCGGGGACATTCGACAGGGTGATGCGAGGCATCGAAAAGTGCAAGAAGCATAAGGTTGAATTTAGTGCCCTTGTTTTGCTGAATAATAAAAACGTAGAGCAGCCGGACAAGCTGTTTGATTTCTTAGTTGAAAATGACCTGACGTTTATACAGTTCATTCCCTGTATTGAGAGGGACCCCGCCACCGGTAACATTGCGGATTTTTCAATCACGGCGAAGCAGTACGGCGATTTCTTGTGCAGGTTATTCGACCTCTGGTACGACTACGGCCCGGAAAAACTGAACATCCGTGAGTTTGACTCGTTAGTGACCTGTTACGTTATGGGCAATCACACAATTT
Source organism: Phycisphaerae bacterium (assembly GCA_030619925.1). Lineage (GTDB taxonomy): Bacteria > Planctomycetota > Phycisphaerae > Sedimentisphaerales > Anaerobacaceae > JAUXAL01. Next base: position 25,951 of record JAUXAL010000011.1, read on the forward strand.
GCACATACAGCAAACAATGCGCCGGTTTTGTCGTTATCGAGCACACCGGCGATGCGTTTTGCTGTGAGTTTTTTGTCGAGCCGAAGTGGCGATTAGGCAGCATCTTTGAAACGCCGCTCGAGAAACTCGCCGCCGGCAGCAAAAAGCGGGCCTTTGCGCGGAGCAAGGAGAATCTCTGCAACAAATGTCTTGTTTGCAGATACCTTGATATCTGCCGCGGCGGTTGTATGAAAGATAGAGCGGTGCTCGATGCTGGATACTCGATACTCGACGAGAATCAAGAATCGAGAATCGAGGGTCGAGAAAATTATTTCTGTGAGAGTTATAAGCAGTTTTTCGATTACACAATTCCAAGGTTTATGCAAATTGCCGCTGCCATAGAAGATGGTTCCGCTGCCAGACACACGCGTTCGGCTGAAAAAGTCAGGCTGCGAATCGAGAAGTAACCGCAAAAAGCCCCACCCATACAGTGATTGAAAAAATGATAGCAACCTAAGCCAATTTGTGGTACATTTCTGGTCGCGGTGGAGAAGGCGAAGTTTCTATGTATTTTCAAAAGAACAAATAAGAATGTTGACAGACGAAGTTTTGCAATGAACGAGAACTTAAATCGGCGTGATTTTATAAAGGCCGCGGGCCTGGGGGCAGCGGCGTTTGCGATGCCGGCGTCCCTTTTTGCCGCAAAAAGGAAAGCCGGCGGCGCGGAGGGACCCAACGTTGTTTTCATTGTCGTGGACGATTTGCGTCCGCAGCTTGGCTGTTATGGCCATAAACAGATGATCTCTCCAAATATAGACGGCCTGGCTGGCGATGGTGTTGTTTTCCTGCGTTCTTATTGCCAGGTTCCCGTCTGCGGTGCCTCGCGCGCCAGCCTTCTGACAGGAGTACGGCCGACTCGAAATAGGTTTATTGGTTACAGCGCGCGGGTGGACAGAGATTTGCCGGGTGCATTGGCTCTCCCGAAGCACTTCAAGAACAACGGATACCACACCATATCAAACGGCAAAGTTTTTCACCATTCAACGGACTGCAGGGATAGCTGGTGTGAAGAGCCGTGGCGCCCTGAAGGCCCCTGGAGGAATTATCTGCTGGAAGAGAACAGAAAGCTGGCTGAGAAAAACCCCAGCGGTGCCGGCCCTGCTTACGAGGCAGCCGATGTTCCCGACAACGCCTATTGGGATGGAAAACTTGCGGACAAGGCGGTTTCGGATCTTAGGCGTCTAAAAGATATGGACAAACCATTTTTCCTTGCGCTCGGTTTTTGGAAGCCGCACCTGCCCTTCAATGCTCCCAAGAAATACTGGGATTTATATAAACGAGAGGAAATTGATTTGGCGGACAATCCTTTCAGGCCCAGAGGCGCTCCGGATGCTGCCCTGCACAACTGGGGCGAATTGCGAGCGTACGAAGGAATCCCGAAAAGAGGGCCTTTGCCGGAGACCATCGCGCGGACGATGATTCATGGCTATTACGCATGTGTCAGTTACACCGATGCTCAAATCGGCAGGGTATTAGCTGAGCTCGACCGTCTGGGTCTGCGGGACAATACAATCGTGGTGCTCTGGGGTGACCACGGCTGGAACTTAGGTGAGCATGGCTTATGGTGCAAACACTGCAACTTTGAGACGTCTTTACATTCGCCGTTAGTCATCCGCGGGCCGGGAGTCAAGGCCGGCACTCGAACAAATGCCTTAACAGAGTATCTGGATATCTATCCGTCACTATGTGAATTGTGCGAGCTGCCGCTGCCGGGCCATCTTCAGGGCAGGAGTTTTGTGCCGCTTATGAAAAGCCCGGACCTACCCTGGAAAAAGGCCGTGTTCAGCAGGTTTCATGATGGCGATTCGGTCAAGACGGACCGGTACCGCTACACAGAGTGGCGCCGAAAAGACGGCAGGATGTATGCACGAATGCTGTACGACCATTCTGTTGACTGGGTGGAGAATGTAAATATTTCCGAGCTGCCGAAGAACAGGCAAGTTGTCAAGAGATTGAGTAAAATGCTTCAGCAGGTTCGTACTACTCTGCGAAGCACAAGAGCTGCCGGCAGGTTGGATTGAGACGTACGGTGGAAACACATCAAAATAGATGAATAGTCAAGTTTGATTCGGGGGCGCAGAAGATAATGCAGCCGTTTACTCTTTTAATAAAGCCGTCCGGCTCAGATTGCAACGTTGATTGCAAATACTGTTTTTACAAGCACCGGGCCCCGGAAGTCGGCGAGGGCAAACAGCGGATGAGCGATGAAGTGCTCGAGAGACTTGTTAAGGATTATATGCAATTGCGTTTTCCGTTGAGCGGTTTTGCCTGGCAGGGCGGCGAGCCGACGCTGATGGGCCTGGACTTCTACAAAAAAGCGGTGGAATTGCAAAAAAAATATGGCAGCAGTGGCCAGGAGGTCGGCAACTCTATACAGACCAACGCAATCCTGCTCGATGACAAATGGTGCCGGTTCCTGCACGACAATAAGTTCCTTGTCGGCGTCAGTATAGACGGCCCCAAGGAATTTCACGACTACTACCGCCTTGACCATTCCGGTTCGGGGACATTCGATAAGGTGATGCGGGCCATCGAAAACTGTAAGGAATATAAGGCTGAATTTAATACTCTTACCTTGCTGAACGCTAAGAATGCGGAGCATCCGGACGAGGTGTTTGATTTCCTTGTCGGGCTTGGGACAAGGTTTTTACAGTTTATTCCTTGTGTGGAGGTTGACCCAGCGACGGACGAAATTGCGGACTTTTCAATTACGCCGGAGCAGTACGGTAACTTCTTGTGCAGGTTATTTGACCGCTGGTACGAATATGGGCCGGGTTCCCGCAAAGCGGGGTCCCCGCAGAATTTGAGCATTCGCAACTTTGATTCGATAGTCTCGTACTGCGTGACCGGCAAACATACGATTTGCACATTCGACAAACAGTGCAGTCAATATATTGTTATCGAGCATAGCGGCGATGCTTTCTGCTGTGATTTTTTCGTCGAGCCGAAGTGGCGATTGGGTAACATTTTTGAAACACCGATAGAGAAACTGGCCGCCAGCAGCAAAAAGAGGGCCTTTGCCCGGGCCAAACAAAATCTCTGCAACAAATGCCTTGTGTGCAGACATCTTACCATCTGTCGAGGCGGCTGTATGAAAGATCGAGTGATGCTCGATGCTGGATACTCGATACTCGACGAGAATCGCCCAGCACCGCTGGGTCTCGATCAAACCCGCCTTCGGCGGGCGAGAATCGAGAATCGAGAGAGCTATTTCTGCGAGGCCTACAAGCGTTTCTTCGATCACACAATACCGAGGTTTATGCAGATAGCCGCTGAGATTAACGCCGCCCGGACTGCGAGGCCCCGGCCCTTTGCATAGCGAGCCCATAGCAAAAGGTAGCCGATGTTGGCAAATTAGTAATCAATCGTAATTTGTTGTGAGAGAACAACATTGGAAAGGACAGAATTATGAAACCGATAAAGCGCAGAACTTTTCTGGCTTGGACAATTGCCGCCGTTGCCACAGTTGGTGTTAGTTCCTGCTCATCCAGTCAAGGCCGCAACGAACAAGCGGCTGTAGAAAACGCCGGCCCTGGCCAAAAGGTGCTTGTCTTTACTCACGTTACGGTGATAGACGCAACCGGCGCGCCAGCCAAACCCGACATGACGGTGGTGATAAAGGGTGGCCGCATCGCGGCGCTTGGCAAAACCGCCAACCTCGACGTGCCGGAAAATGCGCACGTTGTGGATGCCACAGGCAAGTTTCTCATACCCGGTCTCTGGGACATGCACGCTCATCTTCAAGATGTAGGCTTGGGGAAGAGCTATCTTGCCCTCTTTATCGCCAATGGAGTAACAGGCGTGCGGGTTATGTCTGGCAGAGAGGAGTATCACGAATGGCATAAAGACATTCTTGCAGAGAAGCTGATAGGGCCCAGGATGGTAATCGGAAGCTTTATTGTTGGACCCATGCCGGAAAACCTTCACGACTTGGGTAACGCTGAGGAAGGCCGCCAGCTTGTCAGAGATCTTAAGAAACAAGGTTGGGCGTTCGTGAAGCTCTTGAACTACATATTGCGGGATGTCTATTTTGCCATTGCGGATGAGGCAAAAAAGCAAGGGATTCCGTTTGTCGGTCATGTGCCGATCTCAGTAACTGCGGCAGAAGCTTCCGATGCAGGGCAAAGGAGTGTCGAACACATTTTAACCGATATTATCCCTGCCTGCTCAACAAGTGACGAATGTGAATTGAAGACAGAATTCCGGGCAGCCTGGAGCGCCGAATCGCCGGACTCTATAAGACTATTGACTAATAGCTCTTACAGCGAGCGGAAAGCAATGGAACTCTTCGCTCGTTTCGTCAAGAACAAGACTTGGGTATGCCCAACACTATTAGCGCAGCATGGAGCATTGTCTCTGGATAAGGACGACTCAAGGCAGGACCCCAGGCTGAAATACATTCCACCAGGCACAAGAGAATTCTGGAGGAACCATATTTGTACTGCTTTAGCAACAGGAGAAGCTCGGACTGACTTCGAGAAGTTGTCGAGGATGCAACTCAAAATCGTAGGCGATATGAAGCTTGCGGGTGTAGGGCTTTTGGCTGGAACTGACACTCCTTTGCCTTATTGCTTTCCAGGTTTTGGGCTACATGATGAATTGCAATTACTGGTTCGAGCCGGACTATCTCCTATGGAAGCCTTACGCACTGCAACGTACAATCCGGCCAAGTGCTTGGATAAGCTGGATTCGATGGGGACCATTGAGCGTGGCAAGGTTGCCGATCTGGTCTTGCTGGATGCCAACCCACTGCAAGACATCAGAAATACCCAAAGAATCGCTGCTGTCGTGTTTCGTGGTAAGATCTTTCAAAGAGCAGCCCTACAGAAGATGCTCGCACAGGTTGAGGCACAGGCTGAGACGGAGCATCTCCACCACGCTGCGGCTAACACGGTGAGATTGAGCGAGTCAAATTGCTTATTTCAGAAGGCGCCGATGTCAATGTCAAAAACAACGAAGGTCTGACTCCACTACACTACGCAGCCCGCGAAGGCTACAAGCAAATCGTAGAGGTTCTTCTGGCACATGGTGCCGATGTAAATATCAGGGAAAGATACTACAACCGGACGGCTGCAGAATTTGCCATGAAAAACAACCACCCCGAGATCGTTGAACTGCTCGTCGCCAGAGGTGCCGATATCTCTCCTCTGCATCTCGCCATCTACATGAAAGATGAGACCAAGGCAAAGAGTCTCATTGAGGGCGGTGCCGATGTGAACAAGAGGACACCGTATGGCACCACCCCTCTGCACAGAGCGGCTGGTCGGGGTTTCAAGGATATTGTTGAACTCCTTATCGACCATGGTGCCGATGTTAACGCCAAAGACAATTGGGACTGGACACCTCTTCACAGTGCAGTTTACGATACCAAGGACATGGTTGAACTGCTGATTGGCAAAGGGGCCGATGTCAATGCAAGAGACGGGTCGGGCCGAACCCCCTTATGGTATGCCGAGAAAGAAGGCTACACCGAAATCGTCGAACTGCTCCGCAAGCACGGGGCCAAGGAGTGAAAGCGTAGATGAGTAGCCGAGTACAGCAGTACGTCGGTAGATGAGTACGAATTCCACGTGTTGGTCCCCCGGTTGTCGGCAAGATCTTTGATAAAAGAGCGCTACAGAAGATGCTCGCACAGGTTGAGGCCGCCGCCAAGAAAAGCAAGAAGTAGAATTAAGAGAGGACAAGCTATGAAATCACTCAATCGCAGAACCTTCCTCGCGCGTTCTGTTGCAACTGCTGCTGCCCTGGGACTTACCTGGCGTTCATTCGGCCAAAGACGAGAAACCACCGGCCAATCCTGTTCAGTAGTCCTTAAAACTTCTCATCCATTGCGGCCAGTCGCCTGGCAGGACGCTGCCGGCTGTTGTCCACAAGCCGTTTGTCCGGAAGTTACGATTCCATTTCAACGTCCACAACTCCTTGAGTCCTATTCTTCGGACAGAGAAATCCAGAAAAGCACTGTTCGTCGCTGCGTTGTGTCTGTTAAGGCAGACGCGCCTCATGTTATCACCTCTCCAATGACCGGTACCGCTCTGTGTGTGACCGTCATATTCCGGAGGGTTGTCATAGTCGAGGGGCCCGGCTCCATACCATGAGCAATCCATAAACAGCGGAATTTGATTTGTGCCTCCAACATTGCGACCCTTGAAGTAACCCTCATCCGACCGGTCCTTTGTCCTGTTATAGACCCAGCGATTTATACCATAGCTGCCGTAGTCTTCCTGAGCTACGTAGTCGGCATCAAGGGAGCTTGCGCCCCAGATTCCAAACGTACCTGAGAGCCTGTTAGGGTTCGAGGCCTCCGGGCAGCATACGGTTAGCTTGCGGTCTCTGTCGTGGGCTTGCAGGACCCACCTCCATCTGCCGCTGCTGTCACCGTAAGCGAAATAGCCATCGTTCTCGTCCATATAAAGCGAGAAGATAAGCGTCCATTGACGCAGGTTTGTTTGACAGGCGACCGATTTTGCCTGTTTTTTTACCCGATTTAATGTAGGCATTAATATCGACATCAATAATGCAATAATGGCAATCACCACCAAGAGCTCTATTAACGTAAAGCCTTTTCGTTTGCGCATAAATGACACCGGTTCCTTAACGACGTTTTTTTTGTCTTGCTCATCGGTGCTTTCTTTACATGAACCGAAGTATTGTGTCCAATATTATATCAAGAATCATGTCAGAATCCGAGCATAAAGTAGTTAAACGCTTCGGTTATTCGGATTGGAAGCGGTTTTTTGTTGACAAAGAAGGTGTTTGCTTATAATATATTACTTACAGGGACGACCCGGCAGCGCCGGGCTTGATCATACCTGCCGTCGGCAGGCCGGCGTGCCGGGATGGCGACTTGTAGTTTTCGCATGCAGTTGAGAGCAAAAAATTACCCCAATAGCGGTATTTGGGAGGTAAGGGTCGTCGAGGCTGGTCTTTATGTGTTTTGGCAGCCGAAAGGGGACAGAGGACAGAGGACAGAGAACAGAAGACAGACTTCTGACTTCTGATTTCTTTTTTGTGATAAAACAAGAGGGTTTTTTGGAGATATTTCGATGTTTAACAGAAAAACTGCCGCAGCAATTTTAGCAGTAACACTTTTTGTAGCCGGTGCCGGCTTTGCTCAGAGTCTGGAGGAGAACTGGAATGACTTCCTGCATTATACAAAAATTGGCCGATTCGATTTAGCCAAGGGATATGCACAGGCGGTTCTGCAGGGTAATCCCGACCCTGTAGAATTGCTCGATCTAAGCAAAGAAAATCCGCAGGGCTACGCGATTTTATTGAGAGTCAACGAGTTCGCACCCGACGCTGAGCTGGCCGAGCTGAGCGGTAAAATCATCGCTATTATCGAGCAGGGCGGCTTCATCCGCCGGGCCGACCCGAGGATTATCGTAGAGGAGATAAAAAGACTAAGCGGTACCGAGCGTGGCTGGCTTGCGGCGGTTAAACGGCTGCGCAACGCCGGCGAATATGCAATACCGTTTATGCTCGATGCGATGGCCGACGATTCCCGCGAAGGAGAATTGCCGTATATTGTGCGGGCACTTCCGGAAATCAGCAGAGGTGCGATAAGACCGCTTGTGGCCGCTTTGCAGACCGAAAATGCGGCGCTCAAGGCGCACATAATAACGGCGCTGGGCAAGATTGGCTATCCACAATCGCAGGCCTATCTAAAGTATGTTGTCGAAAATGAAAATTCAACCGAACTTCGCGCATTAGCCGAGCAGAGCATCAGGCAAATCGACCCGGCGGCCGTGAGGCTTGGCGCCGCGCAGTTGTTCTATCTGCTTGCAGAACACTATTATTACCATACGCAGTCATTAGCTCCTGTGGAGGATGCTGATTTTGCCAATATCTGGTTCTGGGATTCCAACCGGCAGCGTCTGGTTCGTGAAGAAGTTGACATAAGTTATTTTAACGAGCTTATGGCGATGCGGGCGTGCGAGTGGGCGCTGCGGGCCGACGCGGGATTCGGTCAGGCCATCGGACTTTGGCTGGCGGCGTATTTCAAGGCCGAATCGACCGGTGTTGAGATGCCGGCTTATTTTGGGCAGTACCACGCCGATGCGCTTGTCTATGCCACCACCGCAGGAGTTGAATATCTGCACCAGGCGCTTGGGCGCGCGGTCAAAGATAAAAATGCTTATGTCGCACTTGGAGTTATTGAGGCATTGGGTACGACCGCAGGTGAGAAATCATTGCTTTATCGAATTGGCTCGGCTCAGCCGCTGGTTCAGGCCCTGGTTTTCGATGACAGAATGGTACGATACAGTGCCGCGATAGCAATAGCCGCGGCAGGACCCAAGGAGCGCTTTGCTGAAAGCAGGCTGGTCGTTGAGAATTTGGCTGAAGCGCTGGGGCAAAATCCACAGCCGACCGCTGGAGGTGCCGGCCGGTGGAATGAGCAGGTAGCCGACAGTTATGCCCTGCGCGCAGCGACAGTTATGCTCAAATTGGCTCAGAGCCGAAATCTCGTCATTGATTTGTCAGGTGCGCAAGGCGCTCTTGTAAGTGCAATAAATGACAATCGCTCCGAAATCCAGATTTTGGCCGGCCGGATTTTAGCCCATCTCGACAGTCCCGGCGCCCAGCGGGCGATAGCCGTGATGGCCCTTGATGACAACAACAGTCTCGATGTGCGAAAACGAGCGTATGAGTCGCTTGGGACTTCGGCCAAGTTAAACGCCAATATGCTGGTTGAGTCGATGGTTGACAGCATTTACACGCTTATCAGCTCAGACGAAACCGACGCTGAGCTTCGCAGTGCCGCCGCGGCTGCTTACGGCGCACTTAATCTACCCAGCCGAAAGGTAAAAGACCTCATCCTCGACCAGGCAAAAAGCTGACAAGAAAGTGAAAAAGCCAATCTCACTTTCTTGTTATCCTGAGCGAAGCGCACTTACTTTCTTGTCATCCTGAGCGAAGCGTACCTACTTTCTTGTCATCCTGAGCCCTTCGCTCCGCTCAGGATAAACTCCGCGCAGCGGAGTCGAAGGATCTGGCCCCCGAAATAAATTCGTCGCTTCATCTTGTCATTGCAAGGCCTGCTAAGTAGTTTGTGGCAATGTCCTTATCGTCCTCACGCCGTGGTCAGAAATATATATTTGCGTTTCGATAAAATTCGCCTATAGTAATACGTCCATATTAAGCAGGTAAAACGAAAAATTCTTCCGATTTTGCAGCGCTATGGAGTTAAACGAACGAATTAGAACGAGGTAAGGAATAATGAAAAAGGAAGTTTTTGAGAGAGAATTGAAGAAAATTGCCAGTATTAGTAAAGAGTTTGGAGCAAAAAAAGTACTATTATTTGGTGCGTGTCTCGAAGATATTGAATCCGCCCGGGATATTGATATCGCGGTTAGTGGTATCAAACCCAGAGAGTTTTTCAAATATTATGGTAAAGTGTCAATGGCAGTGGATGACGAGGTTGATATAGTCGATTTAGATGATATAAGAGAACATCTTTATGAAAGAATTTTATCCAAGGGACAGGTGTTGTATGAAGAAGGAATATAAGGAATTATATGAAGATGTTGGAGTTAATAGATAATATTGGCCCACTATGGGATGACATAAGGAAAGCTATCACAGATTTTTGGGATACGTTATAAGTGATAACATGAAGGCACGTATTGAGCAGATAGGAGGGAAACAATAGTTGATAAAGTGGAATTTGCACCGGTTTAAAATCGTCAGGCGAATTTTGCCTCTAATGCCCGTTGCTGTCAGCGGGCATTTTTGTTAATATGTGCCAATTCCACAGACGAGTTGACTTGGTGATGATAGATGGCTAACGACTAAATCCCCATTGGAAGGATTGTAAAATGGCTATTGACGCAAAGCAAGTGTCCGCCTGTCTTGAAGAGTGCGGAAAACACTTGACCACCGAGCTGCTGCCATTCTGGCTGGACCGCTGCAAGGACGCCAAAAACGGCGGCTTTATCACGCACTTCGGTAAGGACGGCAACGATACCGGCGAGGATGAAAAATCGCTAATAGCTCAGACACGCACCGTCTACACAATGTCTTCAGCCCACCGCGCAGGTTACGGCGGCGGCAAATGCGCCGAATATGCCAAGCACGGCGTTGATTTTCTTATCGATAAAATGTGGGACGCCGAACACGGCGGATTTTTCTGGACAGTCGACCGCAAAGGCAACGTTGCCATCGACAAGAAAATCCTCTATGGCTTTAGTTTCGCAATCTATTCGCTCAGCGAATATACCCTGGCAACAGGCGACCCGAGGGGCCTGGAATATGCGGAAAAAGTTTTCGACCTTGTCAAGAAGTACTGCGCCGACACGATGTACGGCGGATACTTTGAGATGTTCGAGCGTAACTGGGACCTGTGCGGGGCGGGCAGTGGTGGCGGTGACAGAAAGACGCTCGATGTCCATATGCACCTGATGGAGGCGTTTACCACATTGTATGAATGCAGCGGCCGGAGCATACACCGCCGAACACTGCTGGAAGATATCGATATTCTGATAAAGAGAATCCTGCACCCGAAATATGCGACCGGTATACCACAATTCACGGTCGATTGGCAAGTCAAGCCGCAGATAAAATTTGACATTGTTTGGGGCTGGGACCGCTTTGCCGAGGGTGGACAAAAGACGCACGCCGAAGACAATACCTCAGCCGGGCACAACGTTGAGTTTGCCTGGCTGCTCGCCTACGCGACGGATGTCCTTGGCGCAGGCTGGGACGAATACAAGGACATTATTAAAAAAGCAACGGACCACGGCATGAAAAACGGTGTCGATTTTGAATACGGCGGCGTCTATGTCGAGGGCCCGCACTCCGGCGGCGTCTACGATATGGAAAAGGAGTTCTGGCAGCAGGCCGAGGTTATGATTGGCATGTTAGAGGCGTCGCTGCGTTTCGGGCCCGAACAATACTGGCCGGCCTACGAAAAAGTGCACCGTTTCGTTTTCGATAAGATGATAAATCATCCCGTCGGTGAGTGGTGGCCGTTGCTTACGAGAGAAGGCGAGCCTGTCTGGACGCACATGAGCCATTCCTGGAAAGTCAACTATCACACGGTCCGTTGTATGGTACAATGCATAAAACGGCTTGAGAGGTTGCTCGAAAAGCTTTAACAATAGAGGCTCAGGTATGGACTACGACGGCAAGTATAACGTCTTTGACCTCAATCGAATCAATACGTACCCATTGAGTACGCGCAGCAACAAGGTTACGCTCAATGACCTTATCCGGCCGATGGACATCGAGAATATTACTATTGATTTACCGGAAAAGACTTGCAGCGATATCGAGACTATTGCCCAGGCCGTTGTTTCGGCCCAAAAGGCTGACAAACCTGTTGTCCTTTTTACTGGTGCCCATCTGATAAAAAACGGTCTTGGACCTCTGCTCGTCGAACTTGTAAACCGCCGGCTGGTCACTCTCGTTGCGGGCAACTGTGCCACAGCCATCCATGATTTTGAATTGGCTCTGATAGGCCAAACCAGTGAGAATGTCCCCGATGCTCTGGGCAAAGGCAGATTCGGAATGGCTTACGAGTTTGCATACATGAATTGTGCCTTGTCCATCGGTAATAAATACAAGCTGGGCTGTGGGGAGTCACTGGGCAGAATGATGTGTGATGAAGATTTTCGTAACGAGGTCCTTGCCCTGGTTGGAGAAGTCAGTTCACCACTAAGTTTTTGTTGTCCACTGGCCAGTGTCCTTAGCGCATGCTATGAAAATGAAGTTCCCTTTACGGTTCATGTCGGAATAGGCACAGATGTGACCGACCAGCATCCATCTTTTGACGGCGAGGCCAAGGGCGGCTGCTCCGGCAGAGATTTCCTTATCTACGCCAACGAAATAACCAAACTTACGAACGGCGGCGTGTTATTGAACATCGGTAGTGCCGTGGTCGGCCCGGAAGTTCTGCTCAAAGCTGTCTCAATGGCTGCCAACACCGGGCAGGTGGCGAATAATATTATTACCGCCGACTTTGACCTGCGCGACTACAACGCCGGCGCAATGAGCGACGAGTCTTGCCCAGGCTATTATTTCCGCGACCAAAAGAGCATTGTAACCCGAATCCCGCAGGCCTTTGCCGGCAAAGGCTTTTACATACAGGGCAACCAAAAACAAACATTTCCATTGCTTTACAAAAAGATTATGGCAAAGTTGTAGCGCACGGAAACAAAGCTATGAAGGAAGAACGCATCAAGGAAATCTTAGCTCGGATTAAAAACGTGAAGATAGCGGTCTACGGTGATTTTTGTCTTGACGCCTATTGGCTGCTTGACCCTCGCGGCTCGGAAGTCTCTGTTGAAACGGGCCTGCAGGCGCGGGCGGTCGGCAAACATTACTATTCGCTCGGCGGTGCATCAAGCATTGTAGCTAATCTTGCCGCCGTTGAGCCGGCAGCCATACAGGTTATAGGCGTTATTGGAGATGACATCTTCGGCAGAGACCTGACACGCCAGCTTCAGGAGCTGGGCGTCGATACGACCTATCTGGTCGTTCAAAAGGAAAATTTCGATACCGTAACCTTCGGCAAGCCATACCTTGAGGGCAGCGAACAGCCGCGAATTGACTTCGGCTTTTTCAATAAACGAACCGAGGCAACAGACCAGGCTTTGCTGGACGGCATCGCCGCCGCCCTGCAAAATACAGATGCTCTAATAGTAAACCAGCAGGTTCCCGGTAGCATTCCAAACGAATCTTTCATAGACCAGGCCAACGCCCTCTTCGGAGAGTTTAACGACAAGATAGTTCTGCTTGATTCGAGGCACTACGGCGACAAATTCAAAAACATTTGCCGCAAAACAAATGATTTGGAGGCGGCCCGCTTGAACGGTGTCGATGTTAAATTAGACGATGTTCTGCAATTAACGGACCTAAGAAAATATGCGCAGAGGCTTTATCAACAATTCAGCAAACCGGTATTTCTAACCCGCGGCCCGCGAGGTATCATAACCGTTGATTCCGACGGCGTCCACGAGGTTGCAGGCATTCAATTACTCAAAAAGCTCGATCCAGTCGGAGCCGGCGATACAGTAACAAGCGCGCTGGCTTTATGTCTGGGCGCAGGTGTGCGGCCTGCCGAGGCAGCGGAGTTCGCTAACTTCGCCGCTGCCGTTACCGTTCAGAAATTATTCCAGACCGGCACCGCCTCCGGCCCGGAAATCCTCGAAGTCGGTAAGGATGCTGATTATATCTACGAGCCGGAACTTGCCAGCGACCAACGCAAAGCCCGTTACTTCGATAACAGTGAAATAGAGCTTTGCTACGAATCAATACCGTTTGGCCGAATAAAACACGCCGTATTTGACAACGATGGGACCATAAGCACCCTCAGACAGGGCTGGGAACAAATAATGGCGCCTGTAATGATAAAAGCCATTCTCGGCGACAAATACGAAACCGCCGACGAGACCCTTTACCATAAGGTTCGAAACCGCGTCGCCGATTACATCGACAAATCAACCGGCATTCAGACGATTGTGCAGATGGAGGCCCTTGTCGAAATGGTCACCGAGTTCGGCGTCGTTGGCGCTGATAAAATCCTCGACAAATTCGGCTACAAAGAAATTTACAACGACGCTCTGATGGGACTTGTCGGTGGGCGAATAGAAAAGTTCAAACGAGGCGAACTCGACATCAGCGACTACATAATCAAAGGAGCGCTTGTCTTGTTAAAAACCCTGCGGCAAAGGGGCATAAAACTCTATCTGGCAAGCGGGACAGACCGCGCCGACGTTGTCGCTGAGTCCGAAGCGATGGGTTATGCAGAGCTTTTTGACGGCGGCATTTACGGTGCCGTGGGTGACATCACAAAGTATTCCAAAAAGATGGTCATCGAAAGAATAATGACTGAAAACAATCTGCAGGGCCCGGAATTAGCTGTTTTCGGCGACGGGCCCGTTGAAATGCGGGAGTGCCGAAAGCGCGATGGTATCGCTATCGGCGTCGCAAGCGATGAAATTCGAAGGCACGGCTTAAACATCGAAAAACGCACCCGCCTGGTCAAAGCCGGCGCCCACCTGGTCGTCCCCGACTTCTCCCAGCACGACAAACTCATAAAATTATTATTCGGTTCCCGCCAAGTGCGGGCCCCGCGGGAGTAATCTGTCGCGTCTTTTCACACGAGATTGAGAAATGCCGATATTTGAATACAGATGTAATGAATGTGGTCATACGATGGAGTTTTTGGAAAAGACGAGGACTCCTCGAAAACATAGCTGCGAAAAGTGCAACAGCGGCGACTTACAGAAGCTACTGAGCGGTTTTGCCGTTGGCCAAAGCAAGTCAGCAAGTCAAACCTGCGAATCCTGCCCGGGCGGCCCGTGCCCAACAGATACTCGTTCGACAGGAACGTGTCCCTATAGTCCATCACATTGAAAAAGAGACTGCTGGTCTGTAATACGTAGCAGAGCCGTGGAAGCGGTTTTGCCATCGGTCAGGAAATTGGGACCGGCTCAAAGGTCTTCAAGCTCAGCCAGGAAAGAGTCGGATTCGTCCAGTTCCAGGAAACTGTCCTCGTCTGCTGGGGCCTTTGCTGCTGGTGGCGCTTTCTGGGCCGACTCTCGCTCAGCTTGCTCGGGCGGGACGGTCTCTTTAGGCTCACCGTCAATCTGCAGTAAGAACGTAAGAGGGCCTATTTTGATATAATCGCCCGCTTTGAGCGTTTCCTCATCTATACGTTTGCCGTTGAGGAAAGTGCCGTTACGTGAGTCAAGGTCGCGAATTTTCAAAGCCTCTTTGTTCTGACTCAGCTGGCAGTGCTTTCTGGAAACCGGCATAAGGGGAATGCACAAATCGCAATCGTGACGTCGGCCGATTATCGTAATATTGCTCGGTAAAGAGAAAGCTTGTTGTGCCCCGTCTTTTTTGAATAGAACCAGATTTACGTCCATTCTACCTTCCTCTCTATTAGTTTCAGCCTTGCCACGACTACTTGTATTATATAAATAAAAGTATTATATAACAAGAGATAAATCAGATAATAAATACTATTGACAGGAACAGCTGCCTGGGTTAAAGTTGCGCAACTTCATGCTAAATAAGAAGTTATTACGGTCATAGGGGATATTGGTATATAACAGGTTCATTCGCATAACTCCTGAGTGTTTACTAATCGGTGTTTTGGGTTGTTAGCCGCCGCCAGAGACTGACTTGACAACCTTAGCTGAACCGATATATTCACGGGTAAATACAAAAGATTAGTAATACCGGACAAATATATGGCAAAAGTTACACTGCCCGATGGCAGCACATTAGAAGTTAGTGACGGTACGACAGCAAAGCAATTAGCTCAACAGATAGGACCGGGGCTTGCAAAAGCGGCTGTAGCAGCGAAAGTAAATGGGGAATTGGTAGATTTGTCCAAGCCCTTAGATGGCGAGACAGCCGTTCAAATCATCACCATCAAAGATGACGAAGGCCTTGAAATAATGCGACATAGCTGCGCGCACATAATGGCCGAAGCTATATGCAGTATTTGGCCGGGTACAAAGCTGGTCTATGGCCCAACTGTTGAAGACGGATTTTACTATGACATTGATCTTGATGAGCCGATTCGGCCGGTCGATTTCGAACGCATCGAAGAGAAGATGCGAGAAATCATCAAAGCCGACGAACTGTTTGTTCGCAAGGAGATGACCAAAGCCGAGGCCCTGGAAAAATTGGCCGGCGATAAATATAAGACCGACAATATAAAGCACACTGATAGCGATGTTATTAGTTTCTATTCGCATGGAGACGGCTTCGAGGATTTGTGCCGGGGTCCCCACGTGCCAAGCACGGGCAAAGTCGGGAGCTTTAAGATTAGGTCCGTAGCCGGTGCCTATTGGCACGGCGACCCGACACAAAAAATGCTGCAGCGGGTCTATGGCACGGCCTGGCCAACCCAAAAAGAGCTTGATGATTACCTGCGAAGATTAGCCGAAGCGAAAAAACGTGACCACCGTGTATTGGGCAAACAATTGGATTTATTCAGTTTCAACGAGGCCGGCCCGGGCTTTGCATTCATTCACTCGAAAGGAATGATTATTTGGAACGCCATAGTGGACTTCTGGCGCGGTGTTCACGACAAATACGGCTATGGGGAAATCAGCACACCTATAATTCTTAACGAGCAGCTTTGGCACAAGAGCGGCCATTGGGACAATTATAAAGAGAATATGTATTTTACAACCGTTGACGATGTCGGTTATGCGATAAAGCCGATGAATTGTCCCGGCCTTTGTCTGATTTATAAAACCGGTCAGCACTCATATCGGGAATTTCCAATGCGGGTTGCCGAGCTTGGCCTGGTGCATCGGCACGAGGCCAGTGGTGTTATGCACGGGCTTTTTAGAGTAAGGCAGTTTACCCAGGATGACGCCCATATCTTCTGCAGCCCCGGGCAGATAGAGTCCGAAATAATAGGGGTCATTGAGCTTACCTTCGAGATATATAAGGCCTTCGGGTTCGAGGATTTCGGCATTGAGCTGTCCACCAAGCCCATAAAGCACATAGGTTCGGACGAGATTTGGGAAACGGCTACAAATGCTCTCAAGGATGCGCTGGCACACAAAAGAATTGAATACAAAATCAACGAGGGCGATGGTGCATTTTACGGACCCAAAATAGATTTTCATATAAGAGATTGTCTGAAAAGGTCCTGGCAGCTCGGCACAATTCAACTGGATTTTTCTATGCCGCAGCGTTTCGGCCTGGTCTATACCGACAAGGATAATACCGAGAAGACCCCGGTCATGATTCACAGGGCGGTCTTGGGTTCTTTTGAGCGCTTTATTGGTATTCTTATAGAACACTATGGTGGTAGTTTCCCGCTCTGGCTTTCGCCGGAACAGGTAAGGGTCCTGCCGATAAGTGAAAAAAGTAATGATTACGGGAAAATCATTAAAAATAGGTTGAAAGATGCGCCGCTGCGCTGCAGCTGCGATTTCTCGAACGAGAAAATAGGTGCTAAAATTGCCAAAGCCCATGGCGAAAAATTGCCCTATATGCTGGTAGTCGGCCCGAAAGAGGCCCAGTCCAATAGCGTCAACGTAAGAATCCGAGGAGTAAAAGAGAATAAAACGGTGGAGATTGATGAGTTTTTAAGAATGGCAAAAAGCAAAATTGCCGATAAAAAAATAGATTTGGCATTTTAGATTTATAGTTTATAATTGGTGATTGTAAAAGACGTCAAGAATAATCGATTAACGGTTTGTTCCTTTTAGAAAGGTAAGGTGGCGCACAATAAGTAAACGAGGTTTAAAGATAAATGGAGGGATAAGGGCCAAAATGGTTCGGCTGATCGACGAGTCAAACAATCAAGTGGGGATTATAGATACACGTGAGGCACTGGCCAAAGCCCGTGAGGTCGGCCTGGACCTTGTGGAAGTTGCCCCTACGAGTGACCCACCGGTTTGCCGGGTAATGGATTATGGCAAGTGGCAGTATGAGCAAAAACGCAAGGTTCGCGAGGCTCATAAAGCTCAAAAGAAAGACCAACGCCATGCCGGGACGCTGAAGGAAATCAGACTCAGGCCTGAGACCGACAAACACGACCTGGACATCAAGCTCAGACACGCCCACGAATTTCTGGAAAAAGGGCACAAAGTACAATTCACAATGTTCTTCCGCGGACGTCAGATGTTGCACCGAGACCACGGTTACGCAATGCTTGAGCAGATTACTCAATCGTTGGAGGATTTGGCAAAGGTTGAACGACCGGCCAGAATGGCTGGAAAACGTATGACCTTGTTGCTGGTACCAAGATAATTTGAGTCCGCCGGGCGCAAGTGGACGTATCAGTCTCGTGAATCGTATTGGGTAAACAAAGTGCACCGGAACATACGTTACTTATGCCTTGTCACTTGTAACTCATGCTCCTTATAGACGGATGGTTCGCCAGGAAAGCCTTGAGCGGATTTCTAATTTTTTTAAAGAATTTGCACTTCCGGCATTGACCAATAGCGGCAAATAACATAGATTGCCAGTTTTAGGCTTTTTCTCCAGGCAAAAATGGAGCGCAGCGAAGTGCTTTTTTGGTGTGGGATTTTAGATAGATTATTCTCAGAGAGTTAGCTAATGCCGAAACAGAAGACGCATAAGGGCTTGAGCAAAAGAGTCAAGATTACCGCTTCCGGCAAGGTCAGGCGCAAACGCGCCGGTGGTGGTCATCTTATGAGCGGTAAAAACGCCAAGCGTCGAAGGCGGGTAGCCGGCTCGGCTGTTATGACTATCGTGATGGCCAAGAAGGCCAGGATTAAACTGTGCAAATAGACGCCTTGGTAGTAAACAAATAATCAATAATATTGTCATCCCCGCAAGCCGTTAGCGGGGACAATAATCAATTGACTGGGCTTGCTTCTCGGCTTGGGTTCCTTCCATTCAGCTGCCGCCAGCAAGCTTAAAGAATCAAAGATTTTCAAAGGAAAGCTGGTCAGCAAAGATGCCAAGAGTTAGAAAAGGTGCCGCAAGACACCAGGCAAAGAAACGAATCCTCAAAGCAGTAAAGGGACATCGCGGTTCCGCAGGTCGGTTGTATCGCCTGGCCAAAGAAGCTGTCGCACGGGCAGCCGTTAATGCTCGAATCGACCGCAAACGCCGAAAACGGGATTTCCGGGGTCTGTGGATTACACGCTTGAGCGCGGCGTGCCGGCAGCGAGGCATAAGATACAGCCAGTTCATCAACGGCTGCAAGAAAGCCAACATCGAGCTGAACCGGAAGATGCTGAGCGAGATTGCTATTGCCGACCCCAAAGGCTTCGATGCTATTGTCGAGGCTGCCAAAGCTGCAACAAAGTCGTGAATCGTAACCGGCACACTGTGTTACGAGCCGCGAGCTACAAAATACGCAATACGATATACGACATACGATATACGAGAAAATGCTTGAGCAATTTGAAAAAACCGGCGAAGATGCCCTTGCTGACCTGAAAAAAGTCACCGACCTGAGTGCTCTGGAAGAGTTCCGCATAAAATACCTGGGCCGCAAGGGTCGGATTACGCAAATGCTTAGCCAGATAGGTAAGCTCCCGCGCGAACAAAAACCTCAGGCGGGCCAACTTGCAAACAAAATAAAAAATGAGGTTACAGGCGCATTTGAGCAGCGAAAGAACACTTTACTGCAATCGCAGCAGCAAACAGGCGAGTTGATAGACGTTACTCTGCCGGGCAAACCCGTTAACATCGGCAAAACACACGTTATTACGCAAACCTTAAGTGAGCTGCTGGAAATATTCGGCCGAATGGGCTTCGCTGTGGCTTACGGGCCTGAAGTTGAGAGCGAGTGGCATAATTTCGGCGCGCTGAATATGGGGCCTGAACATCCGTCAAGAGACCCCTTTGACTGCTTTTACATCGATGATAACGTCCTTTTGCGCAGCCATACATCACCGGTTCAGATCCGCGTTATGGAAAGCAGCAAACCACCGATTCGAATTGTTGCGCCGGGAAGGGTCTATCGGCCGGACACCGTCGATGCGACGCATATGTATATGTTTCATCAGCTCGAAGCGCTGGTTGTCGATGAGGGTGTTAGTATGGTGGACATGAAAACCACCATCGAGCAATTTATTCATACCTTTTTTGGTCCCGAAACGAAGTGGCGGTTTCGGCCGAGCTTTTTCCCGTTTACCGAGCCCAGTGCCGAAGTTGATTTGCTCCTGAAAGGTAAGAAGGGTAAAGAAAGCTGGGTAGAGATGGGCGGCTGTGGCATGGTCGACCCGAATGTTTTTGACGCCGTTGGGATAGACAGTGAAAAATATACCGGCTGGGCGTTCGGTTTCGGGATAGAACGGCTGGCCATGCGAAAGTACGGCATTACGGACATCCGCCTGTTCTTCGAAAACGACCTGCGATTCCTTGACCAATTCTGACCATTCTCACTAATTCAATTATCCCTGTATCAGACCGCGTCGGACAATAAGTGGTACGGTGTTTTGCCGGCCATTCCAATCAAAATTTTTCGTAAATTTTTGTTGACAGCGTAGTGCAAAAGCTTATAATTATGTCGTTTCTGACCATGAGAGGTACGGACGTGATGAAAAAGAACAACCTTATTAGCCTAATTCCGGCGAATTTTGTGAGCAAGTATCGGTGCGCACAGTGTGCATCGTGGGAAGATTAACAATTTTTTGAAAGGGTAGAAAAATGAAAGGCACAAAGATTTTGGCAATTTTGCTTGTCACAGTGATGTCGGTTTCTCTCTTGGCGAGAGTGGAAAACCAAGGTAAGGCCGGAAAGCCATTTGAGGAGATATGGAATGCAATTCAGGAGATATGGAATGCACTGGAGGATTTGCAAGGACAGATAGTTCAAGAAATTGCTGACAGAATAGCTGATGTTGATGCAGAGGAAGCTGCAAGAATTGGTGGTGATGCTGATTTACAAAACCAGATAGATACTATTGAATTAACACCTGGTTCACAAGGAGATCCAGGACCACAAGGACCAGAAGGTGAGCAAGGGCCAGAGGGACCTCAAGGACCACAAGGTGAGCAAGGACCAAAAGGTGACAAAGGTGATCCTGGAGGAGCAGGCCTCTGGACAGATCAAGGAACCAGTATTTATCCCAACAATTACAATCAATTTGTAATCACAGATATAGGCTGGGTCGGCATCGGGACGACAAGTCCGGAAACTAGACTTCATATTCTAGTTAGCGAAGGTGAGGGTATGCCGGCCAACGCCGCGGCACACAATCTTTTAGTTAGTAACAATGCATTTGCTGTGCAGGACGCAGGTATTGGGATCATTGGTGGATCATCCGGCCGTCCATCTCTATGGTTTGGTGATAATGCCAGTTCACACATGGGAGCTATTCGTTATCACAATTCTGATGACTCAATGAGGTTCTGGACGGGCAGTCTTGAACGTGTTAGTATTGATGCCGGCGGAAACGTCGGCATCGGGACGACGAGTCCTACCGCTCCCTTGCACGTAGTGTCCAAGCCTGGGCATGCCGATATGGTCAACCTTGTAAATGGCGGAGGCTATGGAATGTATGGAATCAATACAGTGCCTCCTGACAATGAAGTATTCTTTATCAACATTAACAACTTAAATAATACTGCAATCTCGTTTATGGCCGGTCACGATGAAAAAATGCGGGTACAAAGCAACGGCAATGTTGGCATCGGAACGACGAGTCCTCAGGGCAAGTTAGACGTAAACGGCTCGATTTACCAAAGAGGCAGCAGCTTGCACGCCGATTATGTCTTTAACCCTGGCTATGAGCTGGAGTCGATTGATGAGCATTCAGAATTCATGTGGCAGCATAAGCATCTGGCGGCAATTCCAAAGGCGAAGGTTGATGGCAACGGCCAGGAAATCGTGGAAGTTGGAGCTCATCGGAAGGGCATTGTTGAGGAGCTGGAAAAGGCACATATCTACATTGAGCAGCTCCACGAGCGTATGAAAGTGTTGGAGGAAAAGCTGGTGAAACTGGAAGCAGGGCTTAGTGCCGGTGGGCTGTAGAGAAACTCAGAAAGCGCTGACATTATGGTATCGGGAAGCTCTCGTGTTCCTGTGGTTTTAGTCAGCCTTTTGAGCCGATTTAGCTTTGAGTTTTTCGTCGGCGGCTTCCCAGCGTGTGCGGATATCGTCCTTGGGCTGGGAGCGAAACCAAAGTACAAAGCTTTCGTCACGCTCAACTTTGCCGTAGTAATGGCCGGTGGTAACGATTTTACCGTTGGAGTGAACGAACACGAGCAACTTTACAATGCCTGTCTGCTCTATGCTGCGGGCTAATGCCAGCTCCGGTAACGGCGTAGGCGAGCCGGGCACAGGAATTGCCGGGATGCCCAGAAGGTTGCTTTGATACTCGGTGCCAAGTGCGCCCGAACTTATCTCCGCCACGTAGTCAGCTTGCTCGGCACTTTCCACAAGATTGGCGCCGATTTCGGCGAAACGAGCTCGCACTGCCGCCTTGACGTATTCGATGTCGTAGCTCTTTAGATTAGTAAAGTCCAGGTACGTTTTTTCACCCGCTACCTGCGGAATGTCGAGTTTCTCAAGCGCGTTGTCAACTGCTCCGGAAAGTAAGAGCTGCTCAATGGCGGCCCGCTCTGTGTTGGTAAAAGTCCGAGCGCCGCAGCCGACCAAACAAGTCAGTATCAAACTCGTCAAAATGATATGTTTCATTTTCTGCCTTGATTCAAAAAATCCCAAAAGTTGAAGGAATATAGACGTTAGAACATTTCTGCACGCTATGCGACAACTGCCTGCCATCATTTGACTGAATCGTCGGGCGGTAGTCCGAGCTTTTCATATAGTCTGCGTCGGCCGGCCTTATCGCCTGTAATAACGGCCTGAGCGTACTCGGCCACTTCCTTTGCGTGTTCGCGCGGCACTACGATGACGCCATCCCCATCGGCGACGATGACATCGCCCGGTTCTACTAAAACGCCGCCGCAGACGATAGGGCGGTTGACGGATTCTACTTCGTTTCGGCCCGGCCGAATGCCCCTGCCCGGTTCCCTGAAGTAAAGTGGGACCTTTTCAGCGGCGATCTCGTCGGTGTCGCGGGCGGTGGTGTTGGTGACCACGCCGACGCATCCGCGCAGGCACCAGCCCATAATGTTGTTCGAGCCGATGGTGCCGACGTCTGAGTCCGGAGCGTCGTCAAAGACCAGAGCTGTACCCTTGCGGATGAGCGGAACAAACGGCTCGCTCGAGAGCGCGCTGTACCACTGGCCGACCCAGCGATTAAACGCTTCGGTTTCCATGGCCGGGGCCGGCGGCTTGTTCGTGGGAACGTAGCGGACGGTAACTGCGATACCTATAAAGCGGTGTGTGAAATGCCTGGTGTCTTTCCACGCGGCGTGGATTTCCGGCGACATCAGGCCGATATTGGTCAGGCCGACCTTGTCCATCCCGTCGGAAACGTCAGCGACTCGCAGGCCTTCGAAGAACTTGAGGATTTTCTCGTCGGCTTCGGCGCTGTAAACCTTCGTTGGAATGAAATTTTTGCCCACCCTTAATTCCTCAATGCTCGGCTTGGTGTCCTGCCCGGCTGCTGCCGGCCCCAAACAGGCGGATATAACCAACATCGAACCGGCCAAAACGGCAACTGAAATTAGCGAGGTCACTGTTACTGTTGTTTTTGCATTTCTGGTTTGCACTTTTTGTCTCCTCAATTTGCGAAGGTTAAAATTTAGTTGTTCGCAACCTACATAGCTGCGTTTTTTCGTTGGCGTTGTCGCATTTTTGGGTATTGTGTAAATAAAACCTTATTTTCCCGGGTGTCCTTTTTAGAATCCGAAATTGTTAATACGCCAATACTATAAGCTCTTTTTGGGCCGGTTCAAGGCAAAAATACACAAACAGCATTAGACGTTCTTAGAAAAGTTGGTCGAGAGGGCTCGGATTTCAAGGACATTGTTGATTATTTTTAGCTATATGATAAATTGAAATTGCAGGAAAAGATGGATTCTTATGGGCAGATGTAATGATTGAGATCACGAATGACATATTTATTCGTGAGGGTGAGCTTGTTTTCAAGGCGACTCGAAGCAGCGGGCCGGGGGGACAAAATATCAACAAGGTCAACACTCGGGTAACACTGTTTTTTGATGTGGCAAACTGTGAAAGTTTTTCCGATGTGCAAAAGCAGCGAATACTCGCCCGGCTGGCAACACGGGCCGACAAAAAAGGTGTGATGAGAGTTGTCTCGCAAAAGTTCCGAACTCAGAAGGCAAATCGCAAGGCCGCCGTCGAGCGGCTGGGAGAGTTGTTGAGGGAGGCTTTGAAAACGCGGCCGGTGCGGAAAAAAACCAAGGTTCCGTATGCGGTTAAACAACGGCGATTAGAGGAAAAAAAGCGGCGAAGTATATTAAAACGACAAAGAACGAAAAAGGGTTGGGCTGAAGATTTAGCGGATTAGAGTATTTTTGTAAGCAGGATTTTGCACTGTATCGTCATCGTGCCGGTATTTGGACCCGGATTGGCGCCGGTGGTTGGACCGCTGGGGCATTTATCCAAGTATTGCGTAAGTGGCTGCCTCGCCGCTGGGTGTTGGGCCCAACCGCCGGTCTGTTAACCGTTGTCTGCTTCCAGGTTCACGCTTGGTGCTTTGTCCAGGTCGTAAACCTCGGGGCCCGTGCTGAGGCGAAACGAGCGGATGGGCTTTCCTCTAACCGCACCAATGATTGTGTCCTGGCAACGAATGACTCTCTCTTCAGTGGAAAACCAGGCGCACCTGCAAGTACAATTTGCGTTGCGCACCGGGCAGGTGATGGGGTTGTCTTTTTCGTCCGTCAAGTAACCTTGTCCTGAAATTTTTACTGCTTTGTATTTTGCGGGCATTATTAGAATCCTTTCCATGAAGAATAAAATCTATACAAACAACCACTATCATACTACTTGACGGGCAAATAGGTAAGAATTTATTGACTCGTTGTGAAAAAAAATGACGAAGTGTCTTAAAAAACAGAGACGAAGAAGGAATTTAGCTGAAGATTTAGGGGGTTAGGGTATTTTTGTAAGTGAGATTTTATCTTGAGCCGTCAGGCCGGCGGATTTGCGGCAGGGGCCTTCATACCTTGCAGGGCAAAGATAATTTCAGTGTCGGCGTTTTCGGCGGACCAGTAGAAAGACCACGACAGCGGTAATAATAACGATTACCAGCACTTCCTTTGGGCCGATCAACACAGCCGCCATAACAATTCTGCCTCCCTGTTTATCCAGCCTGTATCCGGCAAATCTTTTTTCAAGCGTTTCTTCTGGCTGAGACTTTTACAGTTATTTTCGCCGAAAAGCAAGGAAATATTCGGGACGAGGTGCCCGCCGAAGGACTTCGGCGAGCTCAGTCGAGCCGCGCTGCCGGCCTTACAATCCTTATTTTCTCAAGCTGGCTGGATGGAATTCTTGGGACGTCCAGGGGGCAGTGTGATAATGCGTTTGTATTGGGTATTGTGGAAAAGTAGAAAATGTAAAGCGAATTGAAAATAATCGCCAATTGTGGTAAAAGAGCCAGAAGAATAATTCAAATGAGGGATGTTTCGATGGCGGTTCAATTTATTCTTGGTAGAAGTGGTACGGGCAAGACCAGCTATTGCATAAAAGCAATCGTCAATGCGCTGCTGGAGCCGGCTGACGAACAGGGGCTGATTCTGCTGGTTCCCGAGCAGGCCACCTATCAGGCTGAGCGGGCGATTCTCAGCGACAAAAGAATAGCCGGATATAACAGGTTGAGCGTGCTTTCGTTCGACCGTCTGCAGTTTTTACTGTTGGGCAAAAATACAGCCAGGCCGGCCCTTTCGCGCATCGGCCAACAAATGATAATCCACAGGATTTTACGTGACAATAAAAGCAAATTGAAAATCTTTGGCTCATCAGCGACGTGGCCTGGCCTGGGCCGGCAAATGGCACAAACTATTGCCGAGCTCCACCAGTATGCGAAGACGCCGGACGATATTGACGGATTGCTGAGCGAACTGCAGAAGGATGAACGCGACAATTTAGCTGTCTTGAAATTTACCGATATCGGCCTGATTCTTAAAGAATATTTGAAGTTCATCGAGGGCAGGTTTATTGACCCTGATGTTCAACTGACTCATGCCTGTCGAGCAATGGCGGGGGCGACTTTTGC
The DNA here is from genome assembly GCA_030619925.1 of Phycisphaerae bacterium. GTDB lineage: Bacteria > Planctomycetota > Phycisphaerae > Sedimentisphaerales > Anaerobacaceae > JAUXAL01. The sequence goes on from JAUXAL010000011.1 coordinate 51,533, forward strand.
CAAAGGCGCAAAGTTGTGGGTCGACGGCTTTGCCGGCTTTACGACAGCCGAGCTTGCAATCCTTGCTGAGCTGCTGAAGGCGGCTGCAGATGCGCAGATCGCTCTTTGTCTGGACCCGTCAAAGATTGATTTGGCAAATCCGGAGTTCGAGAGCATCGAGGCGGTCGGTTTGTTTAATCCGACGCAGCGAACGTACGCCGAACTCGTCGACAGAGTAAAAAAATGTAAACTTCAATTGGCCGAACCGATAATTCTTGAAGAAGCGGTTAGATTCTCTCGTTGTTCGCAGCTTGCTCATATCGAGCGTGATGTATTTAACCTTGAGCCGCCAAAATTTGGGTCGGCAGATAATGTTCGCATTGTTTCTGCGCCGAACGAGCGGGCTGAAGCCCGGTTCGTCGCGAGGCAGATACGTCGGCTGGTCGAGGAAAAAAACTATCGATATCGTGACATTGCAGTTATCGCATCAGACATTGACCGTTATCAAAACTATATAAGGGCGTATTTTGACGACTATGGCGTGCCGTTTTTTATCGATAAGCGAAAACCATTGAACCAGCATCCGGTTGTTGAGCTTATCTGCTCGGCGCTGCAGGCGGTTACCGGCGGCTTTTCCCACAGCGATATTTTCACCTATCTTAAAACTGACCTCGTGCCGATACAGCGTTACGATATCGACCTGCTGGAAAATTACTGTCTTGCTTTTGGTATAACCGGCAGCGACTGGCAGAGCGAGCAGCAGTGGCATTTTGCAGGTGAGGATAACAAAGACTTTGACGAACAGCGGGTAAATCAAATCCGCTTGAAAGCTATCAGCCCTTTGCTTGAACTTCGAGACAGGCTTTGTCCGGTTGACAATCCGGCAAAGACGCTCAGCGGCGAGGAGTTCACACGAGCGGTTTTCGATTTTCTTGGTCGCCTTAAGGTCAGAGAAACAATCGGCAGCTGGATTGAAGAAGCCAACGAAAGAGAAAATAGTGCGACTGTTGATGAGCATCAGCAGTTTTATAATAAGCTTGTGGATATATTTGACGAGCTGGTCGAAGTTTTTACCGGCCAGACTATGGCGGCTGCCGATTTCTTTGCGATTGTCAATTCGGCTTTTTCACAGTTGACGTTGGCTTTCATTCCGCCGACTTTGGACCAGGTTCTTGTCGGCTCTATTGAGCGCAGCCGACATCCCGATTTGAAGGCGGTTTTTCTGATGGGCGCTACGCAAAGGCAGTTTCCGGTGCCGATTAGTTCCAGCGGTATATTAACTGACGATGACCGCAGCGCTGCCGAGTCGGCGGATTTCCCGCTTGGGCCGGCGACGAAGCAAAGGCTCGCTGAGCGCCAATATCTGGCCTACATTGCATTTACGCGTCCGTCAGAATTCTTGTGCGTTACGTATCCGGCCGTTGACGAAAAGGGCGGTGCCGTGCCGCGTTCACAGTTTGTAGCTAATCTCGAATCGTTGTTTGAAGATCTTACCGAAGAATCGATTGCGGGCGAGCAGAGCGATATTGAGAAGGTTCACAGCGATAGTGAGCTTGCTGATTTGCTCTGCGGCCGCCTCGGCAAAGACGCTTTCCAAGACCCCAGACCCCAGACTCCAGACCACTTGAGTCTTGAGTCTTTATTAGATGATCTTTGCTCAGATGAGCAACTTGCAGAATTAGGCTCGAATGTTCTCTATGCAGTAAACTATGATAATCGTGCACGGCTGGATAGTGACATAGTCGAAAAGCTTTTCGCCCCGCAGATAAAAACCTCGGCAACGAGGCTGAGTACATTCGCGGCGTGTCCGTATAAGTATTTTGTGCGGTACATATTGGAGTTGAAGGAACGAAGAGAATTTAAGCTCAGACCTCTGGATGTCGGTGACTTCTACCATCGTGTTCTGGACGCTTGGTTGAAGCGATTTAACGGGGAAAAGAAGGATTTTATAACGATTAACGAAGAAGAGCTTCTGAAACTTTTAAGGGGACAGATTGAAAAGTTGATTACAGAGGATTCCTTCATATCGAACTTCGCTCGTCATAGGGATCATAACACATTTATCATTAATATTGCTCGTGAATACCTTGAAGACTGTGTTTTGGCAATTGCACAGATGGTACGGGCAGGAAGTTTCAGGCCGAGGCTGTCGGAAGTTTCATTTGGCGAAGTTAAAGATGTACGTGACACACTCGGGGAGTATGAGCTTGCCCTTGCAGATGACCGCGTGCTGTCTTTAGGCGGCAAAATTGACCGGCTTGATATTGCCGACCTTGACGGTGAGAAGGCCGCGATTGTTTTTGATTATAAGCGTAGAGATGCGTCCTTTAGCTGGTCAAAGTTTTACTACGGCCTGGATATGCAGCTGCCAATTTATATGTTGGCTGTTCGCAATGCAACCAACGCAAAAACACAAAACGTGGTGGGTGCATTCTATATGCCGGTCGAAACGAAAGTGGAAGGAACCGTCCTTGATGAAATACCCAAGATAATTGAGAAGTTCCATCATAAAGCAAATGGTATATTCAACGGTGAGTTTGCTCAACAGCTTGACGGCAAAGCTTTGAAGGATAGCGAATTTTACAATTTTTACGTTACTAAAAATGGTGAGCCGTATGGCAATTATGGAAACAGGGGGGTATTGAAACCTGTTCATTTTGAAAACGTTCTTAAGTTTACCGAAAAAAAGATAGTCCAATTGGCTGAGGAAATTGTCTCAGGCAAAATCGATGTTTGGCCTTATAGAATCGGCACAGAGTCGCCGTGTAGTTATTGCAAGTACAAGTCGGTCTGCCGATTTGATTGGCAGATAAGTGATTACAACTTTTTGGAATCGCTAAATAAAGTTCAGGCGCTTGAAAAGATAGGGACGGTTGATGGCTGAAAAAAAGATTAAATGGACAGAGCAGCAAAAGCGGGCGATTGGAGCTCGCGGCAGTGATGTTCTCGTAACCGCCTCAGCCGGCACCGGAAAAACCGCCGTCCTTTCCGGCCGATGTGTCGATATCGTGTGCGACAAATCTGTGTGTCCCGATGTCTGGAGCATACTGGTATTGACTTTTACGGATATGGCCGCCGAGCAGATGCGCTCGCGAATCGCCGAGCGATTAAAAGATGCTTTTCTGGAAAAGAGGGACAGCCATCTTCTCGGGCAGCTTATGCTGCTCGGCGGTGCCGATATTAGTACGATACATTCATTTTGCAAACGGCTTATCACAGAGCATTTCTACAAGCTCAGCCTTGACCCGACCTTCAGCGTAATCGATGGCGACGAGGCGAAACTGCTCAAAGCGGAGGTCCTCGAAAAAACAATCGACTGGGCCTGGCAGCAGAGCAACCTGCGAGCGGCTCTCGAGCAGCTTTTGTATCGGCGGGACCTTCGTACAAGTGATGGTTTTCCTGCAAAGATAATAGAGCTTAGCGATTTTCTGGACGGGGTAATTTCACGACAACACTGGTACGAAAGGGCGTCTCGGCTTGCAGAAACGGCCAATCCGTTGGCCTCCGGACTTGCCGAAAAGCAGAAACAAATCATTACCGATAAATTGCAGGACATACTTAGTCAGCTTCGCCACGCCCAGCAACTTGCCGAAAGCGAGGCTACCACCGACCAGACCAAATGGCTCCGGAATACTCATATTAAGCCGGTTGCACAATGTATCGAATTTATAAAGTCCGGCGAGTGGGACCAATGCGTCCGGGCTATAAGAGATTTTGACAAGCCCACAACGTATGCGCCGAAAGGCTTGCCGGAATCGATTGCAGGATTTCTGCAGAGGACAGCCAAAGCGGCTGTGGATGCCTTCAAAGGGCTTTCGCAGCTTGCAATGATAAATCCCGATTACCTCGATAGGCTCAGCGGCTCGACCAGCCTACAGACAAAAGTGCTCATCGAACTTGTCAAGAAATTTGACCGGTTGTACAGCCAGGCCAAGCGTGCGGTCAACTGTCTGGATTTTGCCGACCTTGAACATTACGCTCTGGAGCTTTTAACCGATGCAGATTCTCCGGAGGATAAGCCATTACCCTCGGAAACGGCTTTGGTGCTTCGGGGAAGATACAAATACATATTTGTCGATGAGTATCAGGATATTAACCCTGTCCAGCAGGCCATACTCGATGCGCTCAGCTCCAGCGACAATGTTTTCGTTGTCGGCGATGTCAAACAAAGTATTTATGCCTGGCGGGGAGCTGAGCCGCAGATTTTTCTCGAGCGCCTCAAGCCTGCGTCGGTCGACCCGGCCAATGCACCAGGCGGATTGCGAGTTGACTTGAATGCTAATTTCCGCTCAGCCAAAGGGATTCTTGATTTTGTCAACAAGATATTTTCACGGATAATGACGACCTCTTTTACAAAGATTAACTACGACCAGTCAGCGCAGTTAAGACCGGCGGTGGTAAGAGAATCACAGAGCCCCGACCGTGAGGGAGGGGTAAGTGGCAGAAAGAACGTTGTCGAATTCCACATACTTGATGAAACAAACAGAGACCGGGATTTGCAAAACAAACAGGGCAGTGAATCGGCCGACGACGAAGATCTAAATGTTGTAAGCTCTCGCCAACGTCAGGCGGCGATGATTGCCCGGCGTATCAGGCAAATGGTCGGGGCAGATACCGGAAGGCCCGAGTTTCAAATATACGACAGAGAGCAGGATTGCTTGCGTGGCGTCGAATATCGTGACATCGTGGTACTAATGCGTTCGCTGGCCAAAAAGGCCAATGATTATGTTGAGGTACTGCGGTTGGCTGGTGTGCCTGTCAGCTGCCAGGCCACAGCAGGGTATTTTGAAGCGACCGAAATCAGCGATTTGTTATGCCTGCTGAAGGTTCTGGACAACCCTCAGCGTGACATCGAATTGGCCGCCGTACTGCGAAGCCCGTTTTTCAAAGTCAGTGACACCGAACTGGCAAAGATAACAATACGCGAGAGCAAAGGCACAAAGGCACGAGGTGCTCAGGTCACAGGCGGGAATTTTTATGACTGTGTGCTGCGATATTGTGACAGTGGGCCGGATGCGAAACTCGCCGGCAGGCTCAAAGAAATACTCGCTCAGATTGAACAGTGGCGGACAATCGCCCGAGAGGGCAATCTGGCTGATTTAATCTGGCAGGTCTACCGCGAAACTAACTTTCTGTCGTTTGTTTCAGCATTGCCGAACGGCCAGGCACGCAGGGCTAATCTTCTTAAACTGCACGACAGAGCAATCCAGTTTGAGGGTTTTGCCAGCAGTTCCGGCATACCTTCACTGACGCGCTTTGTTGAATTCATTGAAAAGCTTCAGGAGGTGGGCCAGGATTGGGCGCCTGCTGAGCCGGAATCCGCAGCGGGTAACGCCGTGCGCATTTTGAGCGTTCATAAGAGCAAAGGACTCGAATTTCCGGTCGTGTTTCTGGCTGAGCTGGACAGTAAATTCAACAAAAAAGATATTTATGGAGACTGCCTTGCCGATGCCGATGATACGCTTGGGCTGCAAATCATCGACCGCGAATCGAACAGCAAGCTGCGTTCGCTTGCGCACGAGGTTATCGCTGAGCAAAAACTATTGACGACGCTGGCGGAAGAAATGCGTATCCTTTACGTTGCGACGACGCGGGCCAGAGACAGACTCATCTTGACCGCTTCGCAAAAGCAAAAAAATTGTCACCAAATTATTTCAACTGGTTTTTCTTTCAGCGGCCAGGGCGAAGCCCTGGACGGGATCAAGCCCACCTTCGGTGGGCAGTCCATTCCCGACTGGCAGCTTCGCCGGTGCCAGAGTCCTCTGGAGTGGATTCTCTGTGCACTTTCCGACCAAAAGGCTTTGCACGATGCCTTTGAAACTTACGTGGGGGCCGGGGCCGTTGATGATGGTTTATTTAGCTTCAAACTTCATGGCTTTGCAGAACTAAAACAGCTCTCTGACTTTGTCATTGGATTAAAGGAAGACAGAAGACAGAAGACAGAAGACAGAAAATTAGCCCCCACCCCTGCGGTGGGGGTTAAACTGCTTGCACAGGTAAAGGAGTCATTGGCCTGGCGGTATCGGTTTGGCGATGCACCGCTTTTGCCTGCGAAAAATTCGGTAACACAGTTGACTCATCGCAATGACGAGTACGTAAAATTCGATTATTCCAGGGTTTTAGACCGTCAGCCGAGCGCTCTTATGGCTGGGGAACCTGCGTTGACTGAACCGGTCGAACCGCGCCTAATCGGCACAGCCACGCACCTTGTAATTTCTCAGCTTGACTTGACCGGCCCTGTAACCGAAGAAGCAATTGAAAAGACAAAGGAAAAACTTTTGGCCGATAACGCTATAACCGCAGCCGTTGCCGAGCATATCGACACAGAATCTATAATGGCGTTTTTCCACAGCGACCTCGGCCGGTTGGTGCTTGATGCCGAAAAAAACGCTGTCCGGCGTGAATGGTCGTTCACCTTTGCTCTGCCCGCCTCATTCGTCGCTCGTGACCCGTCGCTCGTCGCTCGATTTGTCAAAGATGAAACTGTAATAATTCAAGGGATAATCGATATGCTGATCCAAACCCCACGGGGTTTGGTAGTTATTGATTTCAAAACCGACAAAGTAACAGCCGGAGAGGTTAACCAGCGGGCTGAACTTTATCGCGACCAGTTGGGGCTTTACAGCAAAGCAGCCAGTGCAATCCTGAAATCTGAAACCCTTAGTAAGTGGCTGTATTTCCTGACACCGGCTCGGGCGATTGAAGTCAAATAGGTCGTTGCTTGCGCAGAAATGACGCAAAGAAACGGCGGGACCATCCTTGTCTGTTGATGTTGTGTTTGTATAATGGGCTGTCCGTAAATTTAAGTTACTCAAAAGTGGCGATGTCCTGTATATGCAGTCATTGGACCTCTGGAAAATAAGGGTATATTATGAATCGTAGAAAATTTCTGAAAACCTCGGCTGGGTTACTGGCTGCAGGTGTGCTGCCCGGCTGCTGGTCTGTCTCACGACCAGCTCCAAAAAAGACCAAATTTAGTTTCCGGCCCTATCGCGCAGGCAAAACGCTTGGAATTGTCACATGCGTAACGCCTGACGACGGTTCTTACCTCCACACATATTATGATGTGTGTCCGTTCAGTCCTTCACAGCGATATTTGGCGGTTACCCGTGTTCCTCGTCAGGATCGAATTGCGACTTTGGGAGAAACGGCGGATGTCTGCGTTATCGACCTTAGAGAACAGACTATTGCAACCGTGTACACAACGAAAAGCTGGGGTTTCCAAACAGGCGCTAATCTAAATTGGGGCGCGACAGACCGACATCTGTACACCAACGATGTAATTGGCAATCAAGCAGTATGCGTTCAGATTGACCTCGAAACAGATAAAGCAACAGCTTTCGCCGGTCCCATGTATCACATCGCCCCGGATGAATCATGCGTGATAGGATTTCCGCTTGAACTGCTTAATATTACACAACAGGGATATGGGGTGCCATCTAAAGACCCCGAAAATCCCCGTCGGTTGCCTCCCGGTGCCGCAAATGACGAGGGAATATGGAGAACGGATTTGAAGACGAATAAGAAAAGGTTGCTGGTAAGTCTGGCGGACGTCGCAGCCAAGGTGCCGGAACCGCCTCCAAAAAAAGGCGGCACATTTTATTTCTGGCATTCAAAATTCAACAAGCAAGGCACCCGGATTATGCAGGTTCTGCGTTGTTTATTTCCTGATGGTTGGGGAGACCGAAATGCGATGGTTTTTACCTTCAATGCTGACCGAAGCAATATCCGGTACACCCCAAGTGATCCGATATGGGGGCATGGAGGCGGCCATCCTAACTGGCATCCGGACGGCGAGCACCTGATCAGGAACCTTAAACCGGATGGCAAAGAAACACGCTTCTGCCGGTTTCGATACGACGGTACCGAACTGATTGTTTTAAGTGAAAAGATACCGGGAGGCGGACATCCTACTATCGAACCAAGAGGCAGATATATAATCACCGATAGCTTTGCTTACGATGGTCTGCAGAAGGTCTCTATACGTTTGGTAGACCTGGTTTCAGACGATGAGCAAGACATTTGTACTATGCCCACTATAAATCGCGAGACTGTGAAACATCATGCACTTCGTTTTGACGGGCATCCGGCTTGGAGCCGGGATTACAAAAAAGTGTGTTTTAACGGTGCTCCGGATGGTAGACGGCAGGTATTTATCGCTGATTTGTCAAACATAATTTAAGTATATCGCTCATCGGTTACGCTGCTCGTTTCGTCTATCGTCTTTCGGTTTCGTATTAAATGCCGTTTTACGTTCTGCGCAACCGATACGAGTCGCGCAACCGCAACCGACCTTATGATTTTGAAATGTGAGATTTGAAATTTGAAATTGTCTTTCAATGCTTCTTAGCCTGCCCTGCTTGCCTGATATTCGCTATCCTCTATACGCTATCCGCTATACGCTAAACGCCATCTTCTTTTTCCTTGCAAATCCAGCTTCCATAGTGTAAAATTATTAGAGGGTAGCGATACGAGACATCTTAGATTTGTGCTGCTCAGTAATGGCTTGCGCATAGTACACAGATAACAAGGTGGAAGACGATTAAAGGAGGAGCTATTGTGGCGCAGAGTAGAGATTTTTGCATTTCAATTAACCGCTTATATTGAGCTTTTAAAGGGGACCCCAAACACGATAAAGAGCGTTTTGGTAACCTAAGGAAGGAGGTAGGGTGAAATTGAAGGAAATTGTCCGGGGCAGCCAAGGATAGAATTTAGTGGGAGTGTAAATTGTTATCGGTCGTTTTGTATTTCTATTTCTTTTGTAGGAGGATAGCCATGTGTAAAAAACTAATTCCTTTCTATAAAGTTTTTTAACCTGGAGTTTTTCAGCAAGAACAGATTACAAATATTAACAAATAAAGGGAAAAAACAAAATGTTTCACCAATCATCTAAACAAATTTTTCTCGGTATTTTCGTCGCATTGTTGTTAATAGCAATGCCGGTCTATGCTGTAAAAAACTTCAAAATCTCCAAATACAGAGGTGGGCACCAGATCTGGTTTGAAGCCGAGGATTTCGATGAACTCAATCCCGACACTGATTACTATTACCAGGTTGTTGACGCGGATGGCGCGTTCGGTCAAGCAATTACCCGGTCAGGTGGCTCCGGCGGCATGATTCGCTGGACATTCGATATCAGTGCAGCCGATGGCAGGAGAGGTAAGTGGTATTTCTGGGGGCGTATTTTGAATCCGGACAATCGGTCGGATTTTATGCTCGTGGAGGGAGACCCAGGTGACGCAGAGATTCCCGCTGGCCCACCCTTCCCCGGAGGTAGCGGGGAAGCGCCATTCGTTAAGGATGATGACCGAATTTTTGAAGATAATGTTGGGCCTCCCTGGGGATGGACAGGCAAAAGCTATGTTAACCTAGAGGGTCATGTTAAAGAGCTTCAAGATGGCCAGAACACGATGTACATCTTTAACAGGGAAGGGAATAAGACCGTGTTCTGGGATGTCTTCATGTGGACCGATCGTAGTCACTATGTGCCCAACGATGAGGATTATCGAAATGCCAAGATATTTGTTCTTAGCACAGCCTCTAATCCAAGTCCAGCTAATGGTGCTATAATTCGGGATACGTGGGTAAGTTTGAACTGGACGCCGGAAGGTCTTGTGGCCTCGCACGATGTGTACTTCGACGAGGATTCTGACGATGTGAATGCCGGCACCGGCGGCACCTTCCGGGGCAACCAAACCTCAAATCATTTCCTTGTCGGCCTGCCCGGATGTCCCTATCCGGACGGTCTCGTTCCGGGCACGACATATTACTGGCGCATTGATGGAGTGGAAACCGACGGTGTGACCAAACATAGAGGCACGGTCTGGAGCTTCTTCATCCCCTCCAGCAAGGCATATAATCCTGTCCCGCCCGACGGCGCCAAATTCGTGGCCGCGGGCGTAACCCTTACATGGGCGGCCGGGCTCGGCGCCGAATTGCACACGGTATATTTCGGCGATGATCCTGAGACCGTGGCCAATGCTGTGGGGGGAATACCTCAGATGCTGACCCGGTATTTCCCTGGTGAGCTTGAATTCGACAGGACGTATTACTGGCGCGTAGATGAGTTCGACGGTGCCGCGACACACAAGGGCGACATCTGGAGTTTCACTACCATGCCGGCGGACGCATTGGAGCGACCTTCAGCTGTATCGACATTTCACTGCATCGGTGTATACTGGTCGCCCCAAGGCGGCTCTGCCGATAAAGATGTGCTGGTAGATTATCGTCCTAAAGGCACATCCGAGTGGTTGCAAGCCCTGACGATGCGGTATAATCCCATCAGCACAACCACAGAAGACAAGGCCGACTATCGTGGCAGTATCGTTAACCTGACACCAGAGACAGAGTACGAGATCCATCTGACGCTTGAACGCACATCCGAAACCAGCACGCTTGAAGCGAGGACATGGAGCGAGGATTTTCCCATCGGAGTCACAGTAAAGGTCGATAACCAGACAGGCCAGTATGACATCACCGTCTCAGGAACGGCAGATGCCTATCTTCTTTACGATGGCACAGATTCGACTATCAACGTTAATAATAACTCCGATTATTGCATCTTCATCAATGCCTCTTATGTGGTCGTTCGTGGTTTTAACTTGCAGGGCGCCCGTAAACACGGCATATATATCGAGGGTGGACATGACATTATTATCGAGGACTGCGACATCTCGGATTGGGGAGACAGTGATAGTGGCGGTATTTTCGGAACAAACTTTCGTTCGGGCATTTTCTCACCCTATTTAGAACTGAAAAGAGTCATCATTCAGAGGTGCAAAATTCACCATCCTCGTTATGATACCAATAGCTGGGCTGAAGGCCACAATGGATACCACCCTAAAGGCCCCAATTGCATAGCCTTCAGAGACAGCGCAGGCAACAACGTGATCCGATACAATGAGTGCTGGTCAGATGCCGAACATTATTTCAAGGACCCCATCGCCTATAGAAGCAATGCCAGCTATAGAGGATTTCCTGGCCCCGATTCGGACATTTACTGCAACTATGTGGCTGACTGTTGGGATGACGGCATAGAGGCTGAAGGCGGGGGCCAGAATGTGCGTATATGGAACAATTACATGGAGAGATGTCTTACGGCTATCGGAAACGCCCCTATATCTATCGGACCCACGTATATCTGGCGCAATGTTTCCGGCGAAAGTTACTGCCTTAGGTACAAATATGGGCATTTTCTGAAGATGGGATATGCTAAAGGATTAGAGTGGATGACCGGGCATATGTATGTTTTTCATAACACCATCCTCCAGCCGGATGGAAAGGGTTTCGGTGGTCTGGGCTGCGCTCGTCAAGTCCGCTATATTTATCACTGCACAACGCGAAACAACATTCTGCATGTCCGCGAGACAGACGCAGTTTCTATCTCCTACAGAGGTTCGGACAATGACTTCGACTACGATCTCCACAGCAAGAATGTTCCCGCACGGCATGAATCGCACGGCATCAAAGGCATACCGACTTATGTAGCGGGTGCAGGGTTTGATCTCACCACAATGACAGGTAACTTCCAGTTAGAAAAGTCAAGCGTCGGTTATGATGCAGGTGAATTGATACCAAACTTCAGTGATGGTTATACAGGTGTCGCACCGGATATGGGCGCTCACGAAAGTGGTTGGGATGACATGGAGTTCGGCGTCAACGCATACCAATAAAAAATATACATAAAACACGGACAAAAAGCGAATTGTAAGAGAAATGTCAGGATTGTGTAGAAATTTCCCGGACCAATCCCACCAGCCAACCAGGCGCACTGAGCAGTTTGA
>JAUXAL010000073.1 GCA_030619925.1 Phycisphaerae bacterium
AAAGCCCGATGCCTGCGTTGTCAGCCAAAAACGTTCTCAACGTGGAGAAAACCACTTCTGGCGAGCATTTTTGGCCTGCCGCCTTGGCCTCGAACTTTTCGCTCGGCCTCATAACGACCCGGTTATTCGGATAAGCTCTTAATTATTGTAAAACTGTGTTAGGAGCAATCCCAGCCAAAAAGGACTGACAAATGGATTTGTTGCCCATTCCTCATATTCTTGCAATTTTTGCCTCTGGACTGCTCCTGTCCTCCTCGTAAATTCCATCCGGCAACAGATTGCCGACTTATTAGCCAAAACTTGACAGGCTTGGCTTCATAAAGGGAGGGTCACCCTTGTTTTTCCCAGAAAAATCAAGAAGGTTGAGGAAGTTTTCCATGGAGTTTCTTGTATAAATGATATTGACACATCACCCGGAGCAGATTAGAGTGCAATCGATGAGCCTGCAGCGGTATTCTGCTGCCTTGGGTGCAGCTCAGTGTGGGCTTCTTAACAAGAAACGAAAAGGAGGTTACCATGAAAAAAGAGAATTTATCGAGAGCCGTGATGGTAGGCTGTGTGATTCTGATCAGCGCCGGCTGCGTCTTCGCGCAGGATTGGCCACAGTGGCGAGGGCCCAATCGGGATGGAAAGGTCCGTAGGTTCACCGCGCCCCGGAAATGGCCGAAGGAGCTGACGCGGAAGTGGAAGACGACGGTGGGCTTGGGCGATGCGACGCCCGCCCTGGTGGGCAACAAGCTCTATGTCTTCACGCGACAAGGCGCCGATGAGGTGACCCTGTGTCTGGACGCCAGCAGCGGAAAGGAGCTGTGGAAAAACAAGTACGCGGCGCAGGCCGTGACCGGACCGGCCGCCCGGCAGCACCCAGGGCCCAGAAGCTCGCCCACGGTAGCTGATGGAAAGGTCGTCACGCTGGGCGTCGGCGGGGTCCTGTCCTGTCTGGACGCCGCTAACGGCAAGGTCGTGTGGCGAAAGGACCCGTTCCCCAAGGTCGTGCCCAAGTTCTTCACGGCCATGTCGCCGATCATCGCTGATGGGATGGTCATCGCACATCTCGGCGGGCAGGGCAATGGGGCGATCATCGCTTATGACCTGGCCGCCGGCAACGAGAAGTGGCGGTGGGCCGACGAAGGCCCGGACTATGGCTCGCCCTTCCTGTTGACGGTCGCAGGCACCAAGCAGATCGTGACGCTGACGGAGAAAAGCATCGTGGCCGTTGGCGTGGCCGACGGAAAGCTCCTGTGGCAACTGCCGTTCGTTCCTCAGAGAATGGCCTACAATGCCGCCACCCCGATTGTCGATGGACAAACGGTGATCTATACCGGTAAGGGTCGGGGCACCAAGGCCGTAAAGATCGAAAAGCAGGGTGATGGCTTTGCCGCCAAAGAGCTTTGGAGCAACCCGGAGCTCGCCCCGCAGTTCAACACGCCGGTGCTCAAGGACGGCTTGCTTTTCGGCCTCTCCGACCGCAGCAATCTCTACTGCATCAATGCTCAGACCGGCCAAACGGCCTGGACTGATGCAACCCCGCGTGGCAGCCGCGGTTTCGCGGCCATTGTCAGCGCCGGCTCTTGTTTGGTGGTACTGGCCAACGATTCCGAATTGATAGTCTTCAAACCCGACGGCAAGGAGTATAGCGAGATCACGCGATACAAGGTGGCCGAGACGCCGACCTATACGCATCCGGTAATCGCGGGCAACCGCGTATTTGTGAAAGACCAGGAGTCGGTGACGATGTTCAGGATCGAAGGGGCAAGGTAGGTAGTCGCGAAGGAGTGACCCGTATGGAGACCATCAAGCTGATGCACAAAGGCGACGTCACCATCCACACGTACATGGCCCTGCACGTTCCGAGTTATATTGCGGTGAACCAGCTCCCACCGTGAAGACGCTGAAGTCACTGCCGGGAACACACTGTGCGGCTCTACTTGCAGATTCTTGTGTCCTCAATTCCGGAAAAAGCTGAACAGAAAAAGCTGCGTTGTCCAAAAGCGGAAACTGATAATTCCCGGCCGTTACCGCTGCCATTCAACACTGGCGGCATGGGGGCAATACCACGCTTTCACCGTCACGAGGACGCAACTTTCTGCGCAGCCTCGGCGGCAACGGCAATGCACTGCTTGATCTCGGCGACGGGATCATCTGGATTGCCTTCGAACTCCAGCGACAACGCCCCATCGGCGCCGAAGTTGACGTCCTTGAGTGCTTCGAACATAGCGTCGACATCGAGGAAGCCGGCACCTATGATTACGTCGTGCGTCTTTTTTGTCTGCTCAGCCACGTCCTTAACATGCAGGCCGAAGACGCGTCCTTTGAGTCTGTAGATGGCCTCTATCGGATCCTCGGCCGAACGAATGAAATGGCCGGTGTCGACGCAGGCGCCGATATTGGGATGCCGGCCCTTTACAGCATCAGTGACATCTGCGACCTTATCGTACGAAGCACCGGGCCCGTGATTGTGGATGGCGATGCGAATGTTGTACTCGGCGACGAGCCTCTCGAGGCTGTCAAAGGAGTCATTGGATGGGTTGGCGCTGATGTTGCGGACACTCATCGACCTGGCAAAGTCAAAAACGCGACGGTTTGCATCGTGGTTGGCCGTGAATCTGTGTACCCCCAGAGCATTGCAGGTGATATCGTTCCGGTTGAGCAGGGCACGGACGCGTCGAATCTCCCCGGCAGCAGCCTCGACCGGGAGGTGCTTGCGGGAGAACTCGACCCAGTGCAGCTGCAGATCATCGTGGATGATTCGTATGGCCTCGTCGATGGGGAAGTTGCGAAGGGCGTGGGCCTGAATGCCGAATCGAAATGGGCCGAATCTGCCCCTGGAAGAGGTAGTTTGCGTGCTGGTGCAGCCGCCCTGGAGGCTCATCAGAGCGATGCCAGCGGCCGAAGACGTGAGGAACCGGCGACGCGAAATCTTCATTTTTATGGTCATACTCCTAAATTCCGTTCTTCTTTGCCCGTCATGGCTCGGCCATGCCGAGACAGGCAGGCTTCGCCCTGACAGTCGCGCATCATTGGGATTATTTGGCCTGCCTTTCCGGACTGCGAATGTCGGTTTACCCGCCACGCGAATGGCGGGTTTACTCTCATAATACCCTGTAGCACAAAAGTTTACATTCATTCTTTCTAAAATTGGCTTTGATTGGCTTTGAATTGGGTTTGAATTGGGTTTGTTTTTTTGTACTGCGAAAGCGTCATTTTTTCTGTAATCCTTTGTTATAAGTGAGTTTACATTCATTTGGGCTTTTCGGAAATTGGGTTTGATTGGGTTTGAATTGGGTTTGTTTTCACCAAGTGTCCAATCGCTTTTTTCTTCATAATTCATTATTACTAATGGTGTTACGTCCACTTGACTTTTTCGGAAATTGGCTTTGTTTTGCATAAAATAGGCCTGATTTGTAGAGCGCTCTCGACAGATGTAGAGCTGCCTTATAGGCACTTAAATAACTAAATTCTCGATTCTGGATACACGATTGTTGTGAATGGTTCATTAGTTACTTTAGTTAATATGGATAATTTGGATAAATGGTTATTGGCTACTGGTTATTGGTTACTGGTTATTGGTTCACAGTTCATTGGTGATTCACCTATACGCTATACGCTAAACGCTATCTTTTACATGCTATCCGCTAACCCCTATCCCCTAAATGCTATCCCCTATCCGCTTTGTTTTTTTGCAAACAAGCGGACATTATACCACATTTATTATTAGAAATCAAGTTAAATCAACGAATACCCTATTTTACGCCACTGGTTAGGCCGATGGCCTTTTCTCCGCAAGGAGTCCCAAGGACTGCTCATAACGCAATAGATTACCTTCGTTATTTCGCCCAAAAAAGCTTGATTGTAGTTCCAATAAATGGTAGTATAATTATGTTTTCCAGGAGGAAACAGTATTCAGTTCATTTTTTTGAAGGAGGACTATTATCATGTGTAAAAAATTGATTTATTTAGTTTCTTTTGTTTTCGTGCTTTGTCTGTTTCAGACAAGCATAGCCAACGCTGCCGATCCTTCTCTTGTCGGTTGGTGGAAACTTGATGATGGCTCCGGAACCATAGCAACTGATTCGAGCACTTATGGTAACGACGGCTACTTTGAAGGCGACCCAGAGTGGGTGAGCGGCCAGTTAGGTGGTGCGCTGGAGTTTGACGGTGATGACTGGGTGAATGTTGGCAATCCCCATGATCTGGTGATTACCGGGGCGATTAGCATCGCCTGCTGGGTTAATCCGACCGGATTAGTCGGTAGGCAGGGTTTTGTAGGCCTGTTCATGGGGTATGCGTTCAAGGTCCATGAGCTAGGGCGACTTTGCTTCACTACGCCTCGCTTTGTAGATCACGAGAGCGCAAACACGATTTTGGAGGCCGGGACATGGCAGCATGTAACCGTCACATTCCAGCCCGGTCAGAACAATGGAGTGGTGTTCTACCTCAACGGTGTCGAAACCGATCGGTTGAACAGTTCAGCCATGGACCCGGGCTCGGAACCTTTTCTTATCGGTAACAATCAGTGGAATGAGGCCTTTACCGGCATAATTGACGATGTGCGCGTCTATAACAAGGTGTTGACCGCGGAGGAGATTCAGGTTATTCTGCAGAGCAGTGCCAGCGCATATTCACAGGCCTCGAGCCCCGTCCCGGCTGACGGGGCAACAGGTGTAACGCAGACGCCTACTCTTCGCTGGACCGTTGGAGATAGAGCCTTCCAGCATCATGTGTATTTCGGAACCGATGAACAAGCCGTGCGCAATGCCAACATGCGTTCGCCCGAGTACAAAGATACAAAAGACCTTGGCTCTGAGAGCTATGAGCCCGGGAAACTCGAGTGGAATACTACTTACTACTGGCGGGTCGATGAGTACAATACCGACGCGACTATTAGCGAAGGCAGAGTCTGGAGCTTTAAGACTGCAGGGGCCGGCGGCGGTACCGGAGATGTTTTGACAAAGGTTGTGTACGATCAAGACCACACCACAAACGGCCTTCTACTAGACACCGGAGGTGATGTGGACACCGAGGTTGTATCAGTTGGCAGTCCCCCGGAGCGGGCCCTACGAACCGGCAACGGGGAAGTGCTGCCCTCTACTAATGGAAACAGGGTAGAAGACTACTACATGCAGTTCCGGATAGATGATGAGTTCATCTTTCGCGGTTCGCCGACCTCGCGAGTCCAGATCGAAATCGAATACCTCGATGAGGGAACCGACACGTTCAGCATTCAATACGATGCTATCAGCGGCGGGCATGAAGGTGACGGTCGATTCAAGTGTACGGGTGTTGTAGTCAAAACCAATAGCGGAAGATTCAAGACTGCCGTCTTCTCGCTATGTGATGCCTACTTTGGCAATCGCGACAACGGCGCTGATTTCCGTATCGCCGATAGCGCTGATGGCGCCGAGGTCATCCGCCGTGTAGTCGTCACCCTGCTGGCCCCCAAATCGCGTCCAGTTACTCATTACGTCGATTCCTGCGGAGCTAATCCTTATGATGATCAACCAGACAGTGATGCCATCCAGGCTTGCATTGACCGGGCGTGCAGTGGTGATACTGTGTTGTTCACCTCGGGTGTCAACAGTCTTGGTTATCAGGGTTACATCATTGATAAAACGGTTTTTCTAGTAAAATCCTCGGGAAAAAACGACCTTACATTCAGTTCCACAGATCCCAACAATCACGCCTTGCTAACGGCCTCCCCGGATCTATTGGGTTTTGTAGTGCAGCTCTTTGCCCGTTCAGGCATTGGCACCGCTGGCAGCATCGATAATATCACCTTCAACCATATAGACCTGGATGGAAACCGCGCTGAACGCAAGTGTTATGGAGCCGACAGGATTGGCAACGGCAGAGATGATCACTGGGGTTCCTGGGTGCCGGAGTGCCAGGTCTTCGATGATGCCTGGTGTAGCCCTGGCACCTTGTCAATGAGTGGCCAGGTAGATGTTACTGATCCTGAGCAGGATTATCTGGCCCACCCTGAACGCTGGACCACCGGATTGGTAGTGCGGGATGTGACCTTATCAAATACCGAGTGCGGCACCGCCCTGGCGTTATGGGGTGCCGCTTGTGTGATCGATTCAGTCATCATCTACACCGCTGGCGACCATGTCCACCGCCCGGGCTGCGAACCCACTGATCCGGATGAAGCCCTTACCGCCTGGTCTGATGGGATCACTTTCACCGGTCCTGCACATCGCATCATCAACAACTTAATCATAGACGCCTCTGATATCGGCATCGTCACATTTGGCGGTAGGGACACGATCATCGCAAACAACACCATCATAGCACAGCCCGGCAACAACGGCATGTTCGCTGGCATCGCCGTGCATCCCTGGAATTATGGGCTTCTCTCCGGCTTCCAGGTGGTTGGCAATCATGTCATCAACGAGGCTGATCCCAGGTGTGGTGGAATACATGCCGGCATCAACATCGGCTCCCACATGTGGGGCGCAGGCTGTACTTCCTATACATCACCGGCCGCAGTGGGCGACCCCAATGGCTGCTCGTCGCTTTCCCCGCCGCCTGGGTGGACGCTGTGCGTGAGCGGCCAGCCCTGCCGGGTGTGGGGGCACATCCCCGAGGGTGCGACCTTCACGCTGGCCGACAACACCGTCACCGGCGCACAGGTGAACTTTCTTGTCGAAGGGATGGAGATCTTGGGCGAACTGATTGTGTCTGGCAACGTCAGTAACTCACCCCAATTGACTGATTGGGCCAGCGATCAAGGCTGCACTTGGGATGGCATCACGGATAGTTGGGGAGCGCTTGACTTCGTCGCCCACGATCCAAACATCGAAGGCTGGACCGACCAGCGCATCTACTGCACGCGGTGATAGAACTGGGGTCGGACCTTGATTAGTTTTTTTTGACGATATTCGGAATGAGGGATAAGTGGTTGTCGCACAAACAGTTAACAATCCGGAGGTAAGACAATGCAAGCTCCTCTTAAATTTTGTTGTCAGAATAAAAAATGTCCTGATTACGGCAAACGTGGTACAAAAAATCCGACCGTCTCTGGCTGGCTCGGCAAAAACAGGCCTTTGTGCTCTCTAATTGAATGGTCGATCTTTCCAGCCGTTCGATCATGATAGGACACAAGGGCTTTTCTGAGTTTTATGGAAATTGCCCGTCCTCCGCAGTCCCGCCCAGCACCTCGCCCACCTCTGGCCAGGATCAAGCTACACCTCGCACTGCGAAGTATAGCACGTTGTATTATATAATCACTAAGTAGCAATGCAAGGTACCTTGCATTGCTACTTAGTGCCCAAACTGTCCCAACAATTGTAGGACCTTTTCAATAGCCCAATTTTCCGTGCGTCGTCGTTAGATATGGCTATGATAGGTTCTGGGCAAAATTATCATCCACAGGTTGCCGATTCGTTAATTGGTTAAGTGGTTAATTGGGTTTGCTCTACCAACTACTCGCCAATAACCAATCACCACTCACGATTATCCAGCATCCAGAATCGAGCTGAGCGAAACCTAAAAAAGAAGATTAAAAAAACCTGTAAGTCAAATGATGAAATGCACTTGACAAAAAACGCGCTTTCAGAGATGACTTGTGCAAAGGTTCTCAACAGAGCAAGAAAAACTCAGAACCTTTTGCATCGAATCAACAATTGGGACCTACCAGAATTTTATGTATATAACAACAAAACATCCTACCACGACAGCGAACCAGAATCCTATCCATTTCCACCAGGGGTACCGCCGCGTTAGTTCGGCTTTTAGCGGAACCGAAACTGATAATTGATTATTGAATTAGGCCGCCTATGATTAAAAGGCAAAAATGTAGAAGGTGACTTGACGTTCGTGAAGTGCAGGGGTATTATATTTCGAGATTAGTGTCGTTTGTAATCTTATACGGAAACCATATAATCCGTAGTTAGAAGTTCCTTGAAACTTTCAAGATGGATAAATTATGAATAAACTATACACTTCTACAATCAGTTTGCTTATATCTAATCTCCTCCTAAAATCAGTGGCTTTCGCCGCGCTATCCTTGTTTAACACACAACTGATATTTGCTCAGAAGACTGAGCTTTTGAAACAAAACGCTATTGAGCAGGTAGATTCTATTCAGACTTTGATTGAGGAAATGGCAATAAAACTGTGGGAATATTCAGAAACGGCGTTACATGAAACACGGTCGGCCGGCCTTCTGGCCAGTAAACTTGACGAAGCTGGTTTTAATATTGAAACTAATGTGGCTGATATGCCTACAGCCTTTGTGGCAACTTATGGCAGCGGTTCACCGGTAATTGGCATTCTTGCGGAATATGATGCTCTTCCGGGTGTTGGTAATCAACCTGTCCCTGAACGAAAGCCCCGTACTGACGGCGTGACTTCCGGTCATGGGTGTGGACATAACTTATTTGGTGCTGCCAGCGTAGGCGGCGCAATTGCTTTGAAGGTACTTATGCAAAAAAACAATCTAAAAGGTACGCTCAAGCTTTTTGGTACCCCTGCTGAAGAAACCGTGGTTGGAAAGGTGTATATGGCAAAAGCCGGGGTCTTTGAGGGACTCGATGCAGTGCTCGAATGGCATCCAAGCTCCGAAAACGAAGTGCGTAATCAGGCCGGGCGAGCGATGAACAGTTTTGAAGTTGAATTTTTTGGTCAGTCAGCGCATGGTTCTGCGGATCCCTGGAATGGTCGCAGTGCTCTCGATGCCGTAGAGCTTATGAACTACGGTGTAAACTTAATGCGTGAGCATATAAAACCTACGGCACGAATTCATTACGTCATTCCTCATGCCGGAGAGGCGCCCAATATAGTACCGAAATATGCTAAGGTCTGGTATTATGTTCGAGACATCAATCGCGCCGAGGTCAAGAAGCTTTATGACAGAGTCCTCAAGATTGCCGAAGCTGCGGCCCTTGCCACGGAAACGACTCATAAAGTTCACTTGATAACAGCCGTACACGAATATCTTTTGAATCGACCGCTACAAGAAGCTTTGCAAAAGAACCTTGAACTTGTCGGTGCACCTCAGTTTACAGAAAAAGAACAAGAGTTTGCCCGTTCGTTACAACGTGTCGTAAATAAAGAAGAAAAAGGATTCAATGACAAAATAAAACCACTGCCCGATAAGCCCGGCGAAGTAAAAGGTGGCTCAACCGATGTAGCTGAAGTGAGCTGGATTGTTCCAACCGCAGGTTTTCGCGTAACAACAGCGGCCCAAGATGTTCCCTGGCACAGTTGGGCCGTCACCGCTTGTCATGGAACCCAGGCCGGCCGAAAGGGGGCTGTTGTAGCAGCTAAAGTCATTGCGACAACCGGCATAGATCTTCTCACTAAACCAACGTTATTAAAAGAATCTAAAGCGTTTTTTCTTAAAGCCACCGATGGCAAGCCTTATCAATCGCCAATACCAGTTAATCAGAAACCTCCGATTGAATAAGTGGACTAATCTATCGAACCATTGATTATGTCAAAATAAGAAAATAATACCTTTAAGGGTAAACTTCTAACCAGTCGCTGCACAGGATGTGCGGGCTTGCAGTGTTTGTAAAAGCCATGTAATAACAAAAGGTTAAGTGGTGTTTGTGAAAGTGCGGTGCTCGAAGTCGCGCGCATAAGTTCTAACATTCGACACCAGATAGCGGGCGGCGAAGGATTTGATATTCAATATTAACAACTGATTTAGGGAGGTGTATGAGTATGGGCATTAAAGCATTTATTACTGCAGCGTTTTCATTTGCGGCGTTATCAACGGTTTCCGCGGAATCGCTCCGGGTCTACTTCGGAACTTACACAGGGGGAGAGAATTCCAGTAAGGGGATTTACCGCAGCGCGCTTGACCTTGAGACGGGGAAACTGTCCAATCCCGTCCTTGCGGCCGAAGCCAGGAATCCGTCATTCATCGAGATTCATCCGAACGGCAGGTTCCTGTACGCGGTCGGTGAGTCCGGCGGAACCGGGAGTGTCAGTGCGTATGCGATCTACACCGACGCCGGAGATCTCAAGCTTCTCAACCAACAGCCCTCGGGAGGCGCTGGTCCATGCCACGTCAGCATCGACCATGCGGGAAGGAACCTGCTCGTCGCCAACTACCGTGGCGGCAGCGCCTCGGTGATTCCTATCAAAGCGGACGGCAGACTCGCAAAGCCGACAGGGTTCGTGCAGCACGCCGGTTCCAGTGTGAACACCAGGCGCCAGAAAGAATCCCATGCGCATTCGATGAACGTCAGCCCAGACGACCGCTTTGCTTTCGTTGCCGACCTCGGAATCGACAAGATTATGATTTACAGGCTGGACATTGAAAAGGGGACGATCGTCGCCAATAATCCTCCGTTCGCAAAGCTCAAGCCCGGCGCCGGACCGCGACACTTTGCCTTCGGCCCGAACGGGAAGTTCGCTTACGTGATCAACGAACTCGATTGCACGGTAACAGCCTTTGCCTACAAGCCGGCTTCGGGCGCTCTGATGGAGATTCAGAGTATCACGACGCTTCCGAAGTGGTTTGACGGGTCCAATACGTGCGCCGAGGTACGCGTGCACCCGAGCGGGAAGTTTCTCTACGGCTCAAACCGGGGGCACGACAGCATTGTGGTTTACCGGGTCGACTTGGCCAAAGGGACACTGACTTTCGTCGAGCACGAAACCACCGATATCAAGACGCCGCGGAACTTCAATATCGACCCAACGGGCAAGTTCTGCCTCGTCGCCAATCAGGGCAAGGACAGTGTCGTTGTTTTCCGGATTGACCCGGAAACCGGCACGCTCGAGCCGACGGGGCATAAAGTCTCTGTCGGCAGGCCGGTCTGTGTCCGGTTTCTACGACCGGCGTCGTGACGTTTCCCAATGAGCGGGTGAATTTGCCTTGACGCGTTGGCAGGGATAGAAAAATTCCATTTGACCTCCCGGGAGAAAGAACAGTGATTAAGACCAATTCGGTATTCTAACGAAGAAATGTACGGAAATGCTGCTAAACTAATGTCAAATGGAAACTTTCGGATACGTACCACAACAAGAAGGGAGCATTTGCCATGATGGGTCGAACATTCAAAGTCAGGGGATTTATCCTACTCTTCGTGTCGATTTGCATTGCATTGACCCTTGGGCTGTCTCCGGCGAGACCGCCTAAAGTGGTCATAGTCCAGGATGAACCGCCTCAAATGGAAGTGCTGGCAGAGTTCCTGCGGGAAACGGGCAACCTGTCGGTGGCCATTATGGATCAACAGTCTCTGCCTGAAGACCTCTCTGAGTATCAGGCGGTGGTTGTCTTCATCCACAAAGATCTCGATGCCAGGACGGAAGAGTCAATTATCGACTACACCAAAAACGGGGGAAAGCTGATATGTCTGCATCACTCTATAAGCAGCAAGAAGGCCCTCAACAGGTTCTATTTTGACTTCCTGGGGATACGATTGGACAAAGGACCGATGGAAACAGGCGGGTATAAATGGAAAGGCTCAACTTGGTCGTTAGTCAATCTGAATTCGCAACACTTCATCACGAATTTCGATGTTGACTGGGATGAGGCAATTGTTTACACCCCTTCGGACTACCCAAGCACAGAGGGAGTATATCCGAGCATCACTCTTCAAGACGATTCGGAAGTTTTCATTAATCACAAATTTACCGACGGTCGGGAAAAGGTCGTTTTGTGTGGAATAGTCTATCACGATGCGGAAAGCAACGAAACCTATATGCAGGACAGAGGGGCATGGATCAAGAAACAGGACAAGGGGACCATAGTCTATTTCATGCCGGGGCATGCCGTGTCGGACTACCAGAACAAGAGTATCTCGCAAATGATTCTGAACGCCATAA
Source organism: Phycisphaerae bacterium (assembly GCA_030619925.1). GTDB lineage: Bacteria > Planctomycetota > Phycisphaerae > Sedimentisphaerales > Anaerobacaceae > JAUXAL01. Next base: position 11,785 of record JAUXAL010000073.1, read on the forward strand.
GATGGCCCCCAAGACCAAGTAACAACTGATAAGAGAAGGAGCCCACATGTTTAGCAGGCGCGATTTCATCAAAACGGCTTCGGGTGCCATGGCGGCGGCGTTTCTACCACATCGGGTAAGGGGCGAGGAAGGATACCCACCGGCGACTACGGCGCCGAAGATCACCAAGATCGAGATAGTCAAATACCAGGGACCTACAAAGACCGCCGCCCATCTTGAAATCGTGACCGACGCCGGTGCTATGGGGCGATTCGGACCCTTGGGATGGGGGATACCCGAGCAGTTCCAGCAGATGTCAGCAAGTCTCGGCGAGCTTTTGGCTGGGAAAGACCCACTGGACCGCAAGCTGGAGTTTGAGGCCTTCTGGGACGCCCTTCATCCCGGCAATATGCTTGCAGCTTATGCTGACGGCATCGATCCCCTGACCGGGCAGAAGGTCTGGGGTACGACTCGCGGGGACAGACGCCGGCATACGGAGACCGGCGTAGTGATTATGACGCTAAGCGCCGTAGATAACGCCCTCTGGGACCTGCGGGGAAAGTTGCTCAACAAACCGGTGCACCGTCTGATCGGCAGAGCCAACCGGCAACGTATCAGCGTTTACACGCGAGTTGGTGAGGGCAGGAATCTGGAAGAAGCCCGCAAGAGGGCGCGTGATCTCTACGACCGCGGCCATAAACACCAGAAATGGTATTTTGTGTACGGTCCCTCGGACGGCCGGAAGGGGCTGGGCGCCAACCTCGAACTGGTCAGGGTTCTTCGAGAAGAATTAGGTCCTGATGCGGTTCTGATGTTCGACAACCACAGCATGAGGTACGAGATCGGCGCAAGCTGGGTGGTCTCGCTGGCCAAGCAGATGTTGCCCTACAAGCCCTTCTGGCTGGAGGAGCCGACAGCCCCCGAAGATATTGAAGGTTATGTGAGAATTAAAGGCGAGACGGGAATAACGCTGGCCGGCGGTGAGCATCACTACACGCGGTGGCAGATCAAGCCGCTCCTCGACCGCAAGAGTCTGGATTGGGTGCAATCCGATCCGGATTGGTGTGGTGGTATCTCCGAGTGGCTCCGCGTCTGCGCTATGGTTCGCCAGTACCCGGGTGTTCTGGTCGTACCCCATTCCGACCACATCCTGACGAATTGTCAGTGCGTTGCTTCGCAGCCTGAATCGTTGTGTCCCATGCTTGAGTACAACGAGGGACAAACAAGAAGCAAACTGAGCTTCCGGACAAGAAGCCTCCATCCCGAGGCGGAGGTCCTGACTATGCCGGACGAGACAGGCTTGGGCCCGGATATTGATTTTGCAAGATGCAAGCGACTTTGAAATCGGCCACTTCTGCCAAAGGACCGGAGTAGCAACGACGTGGATGCATACTATCATAACGTGGCGAAATGACCTAAGCATTACGGAGGCGGTTTGATGAAAACGATTTTTCCGACGAAAGGAGATGAAGATGGTCGACCATATGAAGCGACGCAGTTTTCTAACGAGTCTTGCAGCCCTGGGTTTGGCCCCCAGCCTGGGTGCTTGCGCTGAAGGCGTGCCCACTACAAACCCGGTTGGATCGGCGGGTCAAAGCAAGCGAGCGGACTTGAAAATCACAAAAGCCGAAGTCCTCCAAGTAACAGGCAAGAGCAAGAGAAAGGTCCTCTATTTGAAAGTCCATACCGGCGAGGGCCTGGTGGGTCTCTATGGCCCGATCGACAACGAGGCAGCGATGTTCGCTGATCGATTCTTCAAGCGACACCTAATCGGACAGGACCCGCTGGCGTACGAAGCATATTGGGATAGGATGTTCCGAGCAAGCCGGCACTCGCGCGGCAGCCACTATATCATGGGCCTCAGTGCCGTGGACAATGTCCTCTGGGACCTGCGTGGCCGCCTCTTTGGCCTGCCCGTTTATCGACTGTTAGGTGGCTCCCGCAAAAGAGTTAGGGCCTATGCCAGTTGTCTGGGGTTCTCGCAGGAACCATCTGCTCTCCGTGCGAAAGCCCGAGAGCTGAAGCAACAGGGGTATCGACATCAGAAGTGGTTCGTGCGGGACCGCGGCCCCAGTCATGGCCCCGAGGGCGTTGAAGAAGATGTGGCGGTTGTGCGACTACTCCGCGAAGCCGTGGGGGACGATGTAGACCTCATGTTTGATGCGTTCTGGCGATGGGACCTTCAGTATGCCTTGGCCTGGGCCAGACGGGCAGAGCAATATCGCCCGCGATGGATAGAAGAGCCCTTCCAGACAGCCAACCTGGATGCCTTCATCGAGCTGAGTCGCGAAACCTCGATCCCGGTGGCTACGGGAGAGCATTTCTACGGTCGCTGGGATGTACATAAGTTCCTAAAGGCCGATGCAATCATGGTGGTTCAGGCCGACCCGGAATGGTGTGGCGGGGTCAGTGAGCTGGTCAAGATATGTACGCTGGCATCGGTTCATGGAGTCAATGTGATCCCGCATGGCCACAGCCTCCACGCCGCCATGCATGTGGTGGCAAGCCAGCCGATAGAGGTTTGTCCCCTCGTGGAGTACCTGATTCGGAAGATGCACGGTTACTACGACTTCGAGAAACATCAGCCCAGGCCCGTGGACGGGATACTGGAACTGTCGGACCGGCCGGGCTTTGGGATCGAGTTGGACGAGTCCAAGATCGAAGACATCCGGGTGGTATCATGGCAGCAAACTTGATTTGGGAGCAATTCTATACGCGCTGTCCCATGAGCTGCCCTCGACGAGCAAAAAGCAACGGGACGGGGGAATTCAGCGTTTGAGTTTACGCTGGTCGAGGCGCTCGCCCCAGGGGCGTCTTACGGGGATGTTTAGCCCACCGCCGGCCTCGAGCTCGTCGAAGAGCTGCTTCTTCATCGCCGCTATCCGCTCGCGGTAGGCGGGGACGTTGACCAGGTTGTGTCGCTCGTGCGGATCGGTCCGCAGGTCGTAGAACCCATTGTGGTCCCACATACCATGATAGAAGATGTACTTGTATCGCTCGGTGCGAATGGCAAAGACCGTTGGTGTGGCGGGGAAGTTCCACTCCCAGTAGTATTCGTAAAGGATGTGGTCGCGCCACCGAATCGACTCGCCGCGCAGCAGCGGCAGGAAGGATCGCCCGTCCATTTTCGCCGCCTTCGGCTGGTGCACGCCGGCTGCGGCCAGCACCGTCGGGGCGATATCGATGTTCTGTACCATCGGCATGACCTTCGTGCCCGGCTCAATCATGCCCGGGGCGTACGCCAGCATCGGCACGCGGATGGACTCCTCGAATGCATCCCGTTTGTCGTAGAAGCCGTGCTCCCCGAGTGCGAAGCCGTTGTCGCCCATGTAGACCACCAGCGTCGATTTACTCAGGCCCGTCTCGTCCAGGTACGTCAGCACGCGCCCGAGGTTCTCGTCCAGCCCGTGCACCGTCTCGCAATACTGCAGGTACAGGTCGTCGAACGACGGCACAGGGTCATTGTCATACTGTCCGGTTTCCATGTGGTCGACACCGTGGATGCTATAGCGCCGCTCGCGGACCCAATGCGGCTGCGTTTGATAATTGCGTTCGGTGTTGGCCATCGTTTCCGGGCGCTTGACCTTGGCTTTTCCGTAACGGCCTTGGTTGCGTTTGGCGGGCTGGAAGGGGTAGTGAACAGCCTTGAACGACAGATAGAGAAAGAACGGCCGCTTGGTATCTCGACCGTCCTTGAGCCATGCCAGGGCCTGCTCCGTCAGCACGTCGGTCGTGTATCCCTGGAACTTCCGGCGTTTGTTGTTGATGTTGAGCGTCGGGTCGAAGTAGGTGCCCTGGCCCTTGAAGCTGACCCAATGGTCGAAGCCGGGTCTTGGAGCGTCGTGCTCGTGACCCATGTGCCACTTGCCGACGAAGGCCGTCTGATAGCCGGCCTTCTGTAGGTACTGAGGGAAGAACACCGTTCCCTTCGGCGCCGGCCGCTGGTTGTCGACGATGTGATGGTGGTGCATGTACTGTCCGGTGAGGATCGACGCCCGGCTCGGCGAGCACAGCGAGGTGCTGACGAACGCGTTGACCAGGTGCGCGCCCTGCTGCGCCATGCGGTCCATGTTCGGCGTCTCCAGGAACGCCGGCGCCTCCTTCATGAAGCCCATAAAGTCATAGCGATGATCGTCGCTGAGCACCAGGACGACGTTCCGCCGTGTTGTCTTGTTGTTCTGTGCGGCCGGCAGAGACCGCCCCGCAGCACCAAAGAAGGCCAATGCGGCCATACCGCGACCGGCTGACTTAAGGAAGTCACGCCGGTCGCAGCAGGGCCGCCGTAGATTACTGTAAGCTGTCATGTTTGTTGCCTCCTGCTTGTATGTCTTTATCAGAAAAGCAAAAATAAGACAAAATAACCCTTATCTTAGAAATTTAGGAGACGATTTCAGCTCCTGTTTCAATGATTTTACTGTTATACTTTTTTCTTTCAAGAATTGTTTTTTTCAACATCACTGCGCTCTTGTGGCATATCAATTATAAATGATGATAAAAAATGCTTTGCAATATGGGCCCTGTATGGTGTAAACTTATTCGAAACTGCAAAATATTACTCAGATTATCAGATTATCAGATAAGGAGTGTCGTATGGTCAAGCATTTGAAAATCCTATGGTGTGCTGTCTGCCTGATATTGATCGCAGTCGCCTGGTGTCAGGCCGCGTCAGCCGGACAAATCAGCGGAGAACTCAAGAAATGGCACAAGGTAACGTTAACATTCGATGGTCCCCGGACCAGCGAAACGGCCGAGCCCAATCCGTTTCTGTACTATCGTCTCAATGTCCACTTCACACATGAAAACAGTGGCAAATCCTATCTTGTCCCGGGTTATTTTGCCGCCGACGGCAACGCAGCCAACACAGGTGCCGACAGCGGTAACAAATGGCGCGTCCATTTCGCACCCGACCGGGTTGGCACCTGGAAGTACAGGGTCTCATTCAGGAAGGGCAAGAACGTTGCGGTTAGTGATGACAAAGCTGCCGGCCGAAGTGCAGGCTTTATGGACGGTCAAAGCGGTTCGGCCGACATAGCTGCCACCGACAAGATCGGCCGGGACTTTCGAGCAAAGGGTATGCTGCAATATGTCGGCAAGCATCATCTGTGTTTTGCTGAAACAGGAGAGTATTTCCTAAAGTGTGGTGCGGACGCTCCCGAGAACTTCCTGGCTTACAAGGACTTCGACGGCGACTTCAAGACCGACGGCCACAAAGACAACTTCATAAAAGACTGGGCGCCGCACGTCAGAGACTGGCAGCGAGGTGACCCGACCTGGCATGGAGGAAAAGGAAAAGGCATCATCGGAGCAATAAACTACTTAGCTTCAAAAGGCATGAACGCTTTTTCTTTCCTGACCTTGAATATCGGCGGCGACGACCGAAACGTCTTTCCCTACATCAGCTATGACGAGCTCGAACGCCTTGATGTCTCCAGACTGGAGCAATGGGAAATCGTTTTTTCTCATGGCGACAAGTTGGGCATGTACCTGCACTTCAAAACGCTGGAAACCGAGAACGAATTGCTGCTGGACAAGGGCGACTTGGGCATAGAACGAAAACTCTACTACCGCGAGCTGATTGCTCGCTTCAGCCACCACCTGGCTTTGAACTGGAATCTCGGCGAAGAGATCAACAACGCCTCCACGGCGCAGAAAGCGGCCTGGGCGAACTACTTCTGGACACATGACCCTTATCAACACCACATCGTGATTCACAACGGCGCCGACCATTACGATTTACTCGGCAGCGCATCGAAGCTGACCGGCTTTTCTCTGCAGACCAACAAAAGCGATTTCAGCCGGGTCCACAGCCGGACCAAGAACTACATCGACCGGTCGGTGGCCGCCGGCAAACCCTGGGTCGTCGCCTGCGACGAACCGGGCGACGCAAGCCATGGCCTGATCACTGACGCTGAGGATCCCACCCGTGACAACGCCCGTAAAAACGGCCTGTGGGGAAACATTATGGCCGGCGGTGCGGGGATCGAGTGGTATTTCGGCTACAAGCATCCCCATAGCGACTTGACCTGTCAAGACTACCGCAGCCGAGACAAGATGTGGGACCAGTGCCGCTACGCCCTGGAATTTTTCACGAAAAACAATATCCCATTCTGGGAGATGTCCTGCAATGACAGCCTGACCCAAAATCCGGACGACTATTGTTTCTTCAAGCCAGGCGAGGTCTATATAATCTACCTCAAGAACGGCGGCCGTGTACAATTGGACATCTCGGCCGGCGAATTCACCTATGGATGGTTCAATCCGCGTAACGGTGACGGCTTAGACACATTGCTCAATACCGGCAAGGTAGGGCCCAACACGCTCAATGTTGCTGCTCCCGATGAAAACGACTGGGTGCTCCTGATAGGAGAGACCGGCACCATATAAGCCTCTGCTGATGAGCCAAGCCGGCAGAAGTGACAGGATTGCAGGCCACGCCATTCCCAGATTAGCCGGTCGAATCTGTTTTTGTCTTGTATATTGCCGGTAAAAGCCTATGCTCGATACCAGATACTCGTAAAATCGAGAATCGAGAATCCAGAATCGAGAAACGAGAAATGAGCAAATACAGAATCGCTGTCATTCCCGGAGACGGCATTGGCCCGGAGATATTGCCCGCCGGCGCCAAGGTTCTCAGTGCCGCGGCTGAGAGATTCGGCTTTCAACTTCAGTACGAAGAGTTTCCTTACGGGGCCGGTTACTACAAGCAGACCGGCAAATTCATGCCTGCAGACGGCTTGGATATTCTAAGCCAGTTTGACGCCCTCTATTTTGGCGCCGTCGGTCGCAGCGATGTTGATGATACGCTGCCTGCCAAAATGTTCACCTTCAAAATCAGGAAGAGCTTTGACCAGTATGTCAACTACCGCCCCACCCGTTTGTTGCCCGGTATCAGAAGTCCACTTGCGAACAAGACGTGCAAAGACATCAATTTCGTCATCATAAGGGAGAATACCGAAGGCGAATTCGTTCAGGTAGGTGGATTTGTTCGCCCGAACTTTCCTGACGGCTTCGCCCTGGATACCAGCATATTCACGCGCAGAGGTATCGAACGCATCGCCCACTATTCCTTTCGGCTGGCACAGAAACGCCGAAATAAGGTAACCAATATTACCAAGTCAAACACATTGATTCATTCATTGGCTTATTGGGACAGTGTCATCGAGCAGGTCAGGCAGTCGTATCCGACCGTGGCCTATGAGAAACTATATGTCGACAACACCTCGGCGAATTTCGTACTTGCTCCCGAGCGCTTTGACGTAGTTCTGACAACAAACTTCATCGGTGACATCCTCAGTGACCTGGGCGGCGCGATTATGGGCAGCCTCGGACTCGGCCCAAGCGGCAATATTAACCCCGAGAGGAAATATCCCTCGATGTTCGAACCAATTCATGGTTCTGCTCCCGATATAGCCGGCCGAGGCATTGCCAATCCCATCGGCGTCATCTGGTCCGGCGCAATCATGCTGGAACATCTGGAAGAACCAGAGGCGGCCGAGCAAATTGTCAAAGCCATTGAGCTGACTCTACAAAACGGTGTGCTTCCGGTCGACCTGGGCGGTTCGGCAAAAACCATGGAAATCGCGGACGCAGTTGTGAAGAACCTGCCGTCAGAATCTTGACTGTCGTCAGACAAGTAAGGAACAGCAATGTCCCGCATTATCGATCTTACCTTATCTCTCGAACCTGCAATGCGAGGAGTGAAATTTGAGCCTGCTCGGGTCCTTGAAAAAGACGGCTGGAACGCAATGACGTTGCATTTGTATTCCCATTGTGGAACACACATGGACGCTCCGAGACATTTTGGTGTCAGCGACCAGACAATAGACCATATCCCCCTCGATAAATGCATAGGCCCAGCCTGGCTCTCAATCGAGCCTTTAATGTCCTGCTCAAAAGACGCATAAGCGCTGCCTTGGGGGTAGGTAAAATTGGGTTTGTTTGGGTTTGCTTTGTTTGAGCCTGAAGGCGGTTTCATTTTCATAATCCTCTATACCATATAAGTTTACGTTCATTTTGGACTTTTCGGAAATTGGGTTTGAATTGGGTTTGTTTTTTTGGACTGCGAAATCATCTTTTTTTCTGTAATCCTTTGTTATAAGTGAGTTTACATTCATTTGGGCTTTTCGGAAATTGGGTTTGTTTGGGTTTGAATTGGGTTTGTTTTCACCAAGTGTCCAATTGCTTATTTTTTCATAATCCTCTATTACTAATGGGTTTACGTTCATTTGACTTTTTCGGAAATTGGCTTTGTTTTGCATAATTTACTCATAGCCACAAAGCCACGCTCAGGGCAGGCTCTGATGCGGAATAGCGATTCTTGTTTAAAGTTATGGATGCTCGTAACGATACTTGCTGTAGAAGCTTGAAGCTTGTTTTTTCGTGTATC
>JAUXAL010000125.1 GCA_030619925.1 Phycisphaerae bacterium
GAAGCACAATCGTATGATATCGGCGCTCGAGGTTCTTCGGAATGCGATGGGGCAAAACGATTTCGAATAGAATGTGTCGGGAAACCATGGCTCGGTAAAGCCCCAGCATTTCATCTCTCCACGTTCCTTCATCACCAATGGGATTTGGGCCCAGAATGCCCTTGTAGCCGGTTATCTCCACGTAGTCGTCGGCACCATCAAAGCTAATGGCTTGGCCGACCTTGCCCGCTACAAAAACCGGGCCGCCCATCGCGGTGCCGTGTCGGGCGTTGACAGAGCTGTCGTTGGTATTGCCTTCAAATTCGTAGTGTGCTTCCAGACCAGTTGTGCCAGGGTCAACCGGCGTGAGCAACTGCCGGTCATAAGGATACAGCCTGATCTGGTCAAACAAAACCACTCCCGTACCACCAACTGCTCCGCTACGCTCAAAGCCGATACTTAACTCAGTGACATTGCCAAGGTTCGTGCCGAAATCTGCCAGGTTAATATTCCACAGCTGCCAGCCTAACCGCGCCAAGTTATCGGCATCACCGTCGTATACTACCTTGGAGCCGTTGACTTTCACATACATCTGCTCAGCAGCATTGTTCGGATCACCGGAGAACCACAGCGATAATGTCTTGATGCCGCTCTTGGCCCAATCCGAGCTGACTGGTAGATTAGCAATATTCACGGTTGCCTCTGAATAACTGGCAGTGCTGTTGTCATAGCTAAACGGCATTGACTGCTTACCATCGTGGACGATAGTTCCCTCCATGAAAGGAGGATTAGCATAACCTACCAGAGATCCGTTTGTCGGAACCTCAAACCCGTCTATCCACGTATTAAATATCCTGTTGCTCTTGGGGTCAGTGGGTTCAAGATCATTGTAGAGCTCAAAATCGTCCACGACAAGGGACTCGTGTGTCGCAAAGTTCCAGACGTCGCTTTCCCAAGTTGTAGGGGTCTCGGCCTCATTGACCTCATTAACCTTCCAGTAATATCTCTGGGCTAAGTCAATTGCGCCGGTATCATAGCTGGCGTAGCTGCTACCGGCAGGGATACTAACAGGACTGATAGTTTCGTCTATCACTGCCTGCTCATTGGTGCTAAGGTACACATCGTGCTGGGCTGCTTCTCTTCCCGCTCTCCAGCCAAGGCTCACATCCAGACCGACATTCGTCGCCCCGGAATACGGATTGGGCTGTCTTGCGCAGACGGGTATGTAGAAGAACCGAACTTCACTGAGACCGTATTGGGTCATAACGCCCCAGTTGTCGTTAGCGATGAGCTTGACGTACTTCGCTGCTGCACCGCCAAAATCAACCGTGGTACTGTGCGCGTAATCAGCCGTGCCGGGCGCCCTGGCAAATTCCGGTACGCCTGCAAGCTGCGCCCAGTCGGTGCCGTTAGCCGAATACTCAATCGTAACATCTTTGAGCCCAAAACCGACAATTGGCTCAAAGACCTGATTGAAGTTCCAGACCCACATCTCGTGTAGCTTATAAGCCTTGTCGAACTCATATTGGATCCAGATGGGTGGCTGCCCCGTCGTACTTGTCAGCCATATATCCGCTTGTTTTATCGAGTGCAGGTCATCGGCATCCAGTCCCGAGCCGTTTACTGTATTTTCCGGGCCGGTACTTGCATCAAACGAGCTGGAAGCTGTGGCAGTAATGTTGTCCCCGGCAATAGGATAACCAATCGGCTCGACCGTGAAGCTCCAGACATCACCTTTGAATACTACGTGGCTCGTTGGGGGAGCATTGACCTCATCGACACGCCAGTAGTAGGTCTGCCCAAAATCCAAGGCTTCGCCGGCAGCATAGCTGTCAGCACCCTGGCGGGTTCTGTAGACCTGATCCGGTCCCATCGGGTTCAGGTTGGTGGCGTCGTTCACATCGTCAAAATTCGTGCCGAAGTACACGTCATGTTGGTCAGCAAACTCTCCCGGCGTCCAGTTGAGAACCACATCACTAGGAACATCTGTTGCACTATTAGCAGGGTTCGGATTAGAGGCCAAACCCAGACCAACGGGCTTACCAACAAAGGTAAGAGTCTCCTGGGGCTTGGCGCCTATGCCCTGCCAAGGGTGGCCACCCGGATGGGTACCGGCCAGGAGGAGGCGCGTCGCACCGGTCCCCTCCACGTCATAGTCAAGGACGATGATGTTGAACCCGATCGTGTCTCCGACCGCGGGCGGGAACGTGTTCTTACCGTCGCCGTCCTGGTCACCTTGTGCCAGGTCACCCCTGAAATCGCCAGTAAGGATCCGCCACGGGATCTTTAGCTCCACCATCCAGTCCTGGGTCGCAGTATCCACCGATCCGGCGACCTCAACCTCAGGATGCTGGAAGATGTTGTGCTGGATATAGCCACCGAAATCGTTCCTGACATGAGGTTTGCCGTCTTTTTTCGGAGCGACCGTCGGGATGTACATATAGGCGCTATCATTTTCAAAGGGCGTCTCGGTGATGGTGAACTGCAGAGAATCGTTACCATTCGGGTTTCCGGCCAGGTTGTAGTAGTCGTCGTCTTGGGCCGAGCAGGCGATGTAGAAGTTCTCGTCGTCCCACATCACATAATAGGTGTTGTTGCAGTCCTCCAATGGTGTGGTCCCCCAAGTGACCGCACCCGCCAGCGTCATCTCGTGGATCCAGCCCGGAGTCCAAGGATCGGGGCTAGACGCGGTCTGCTGGTTGATGACAACCGCCTGTGCACCAGTGTATTCGGCCGCTGTGACCGTGCCGTCGACCGTAATCACTTGGCCTTTGGCCAGCTTGACACAGTTGATCGGCCAGCCGGGCTCATCACTCCTTGCTACGTTCGTAAGAACCAGGCCCAGCACTAAAACAAAAGTTAATAATGAAATCAATTTTTTACACATAATAATCCTCCTTCAAAAGTCCAATATGAACGTTAATTGAAATGTAGAATTCTTCACTCTGCAGCACAAAGCTCCTACACAACTCTGTACCCCCACATAACAACTCCTCCTCTATCGAAAAACTACAAAGATTCCACAGGTCAGAGGGGCAAAATCTGCAGATACATGCCTACACAGGCACACGCTTTGACAATTTTACTTATATCAAATTAACCACCTTCTCGTCAACGGAAATCTCAAAAATTCAAGACGAATCCGAGAACTAAGTAGAAACGCATAAGCATTCATGCTGCCTTTCCTTTTACATCATCGTGGTCGAATATGAATCCCATCTTGGTTCGGTGGCCATTGATCTGGTTAACACCTCGGCAGAATGCAGCAACTAAATCGTTCATCGTCTTAAACAAAACATTAGCCAGCACGGTTCTTTTCACATGGCCCCACAAGAGATAACTCTATATTTCAAAAGGAGTTATCTCTTTTTTTTGTGTCCAAAATTAGCCCGTTATGAACCTGCGACTTTTTGAATTTTGGAGGGGCGCATACTAATAAGGTCGCAGGTATGAAACGAACCCCCGCTATGAACCCCCTGGAGACAAAATCCAGCCCACATTTGCGATGGTTTATCGTGATCTGATGATTGTACGTAAACCCTTGTAAATAAAGAAGGACGGAATTTTCGGTAGGGACAGGTCTGGCCCAATGCCCCTTATCAGATTAGCGTACTACTACTTGAATGGAAAAGGTTTTCAAAGGCTCAACACCTTCTTCCCAGGGTCTATGATAGACGAGTTGAAGAGTCATCTGCCCTGCACTTATGGTCTTAAAACGGAAGATTTCCCAGCCACCAGCGCCTACAAGCGGCGGCTCACCTGTCTCAGATGGCTTGAACTCTGCTTCCTGCTCCAGGATAGACTCCTGGTTTTCGACCTGTTCCCACCGATACCCGGTGGTGGGATTTGATTCCAGTGTGATGACAAGAATCTGACCTTGCTCGAGCTCGACTTGGCTGTCGGCATCGTTTTCATTGACACGGACCTCTTCAGGTTCAACTGGTGGAAATTCCTCAAACAGATGCTCGGCAAGGACAATCAGGTCCTGGACATCTACTATGCCGTCACCGAAAGGTGTCGGGCCAATATCACACAATGGCTCATCCGTGTGCCAGTGGTCAACCATTATGCACATGTCAACACAGTCGACAATTCCGTCTCCGTTGAAGTCAACGACTGGCTTGATTGACACCTGCCATATGTCCCAACCACCATACCCGCCGGGCCGGTCAGAGGTAAAGAAGAGGGTAGAACCATCGGCCGAGATGAAGGGTGTAACGTCGCGATCCGAACTGTTGACAGTTGGGCCAAGATTCACCGGTTCTGCCCACGGGTCACCTGTTGTTGTCCGCCTTGTTACCCATATGTCGTTACGACCGGACCCACCGGTGCGAGAGGAGTGAAAGAAGAACGATAGGCCATCGCCTGAGATGTTTGGTCCAGCATCGGCATACAAAGTGTTGACGGTTGGCCCAAGATTCGCCGGTGTGCTCCATTCGCCATCTATCGTGTCTCGCGTCGCCACATACAGGTCGGTCTCACCGAACCCGCCGGGCCGGTCGGAGACGAAGAAGAGCGACAGGCCGTCGGCCGAGATGCTCGGAACAGCCTCGCGATCCGAACTGTTGACCGTTGGCCCAAGATTCACCGGTTCTGCCCACGGGTCGCCTGTTGTTGCCCGCGTCATCACCCAGATGTCGACAGTACCGTACGGACCGACCCCGCCGCGGCGATCGGAGTGGAAGAAAAGCGATAGCCCGTCGGCTGAGATGCTCGGTCCAGATTCTTTAGTGAAGCTGTTGACAGTTGGCCCAAGATTCGCGGGGGTACCCCATTCGGCGTCTGTTGTTTCCCGCGTCGCTACCCATAGGTCCCACTTACCGTACCCGCCGGGCCGGTCGTAGGAGCCAAAGTAGAGCGTCAGGCCGTCGGCTGAGATGCTCGGAGGCCAGTCGCCACGCGAACTGTTGATCGTTGGCCCAAGATTAGTGGGGGTTCCGAAGATGAAATCCGCGTTCGCAACCTCCGCGGCCAGGCCCAATGCCAAAACCAATACGAGTGAAATTGTCCTTTTCATCTTGCTACCCTTTCAAAAATCGTTAATATTTCACAACTATGGTTGTTTGAAGATTACAATGGTCCTCTCTTTCTACTTTGTTCTGGGTCTCATGGCTATTCTGGACCACCAAATGATCATGTCCATTCACAGAACAAGCCCGCCTTTGAGAATATTCTTACCGCGCAGACGCATCCGAGTCGATTGTGGCAAATATGTATTTCCTGAACGGATCTGTACCGCTGATCTAATGCGCGATCTCTGAAGATATGAGCCATCATGTCCGGCTCCTTCATACGCTTGCCCCGATTGAACAGTTTCCCCAGCCGGGCTTCGGCGTAAAGCAATTCTCAAGGCATTTCAGCTTTGTTTCATCCATTCAAGGACAGTGGCGACCGATGCGGCTAAATTGGCAAGGAAAACAATGAGGTACTTTATGTTTGCACTCAGGCCATAAGGCCATGTCCGCATCTTTTGAAGATGCTCTCGGATATTCTGTTGAAATTCATAGTCTGCACGTAATTCACTGCGTTGCGCCGCGTCGAGTTTCTCGCCTTCAAGACGCTTGCGAATATTAGTCACACGCTCCTGGAGCAAAACTTCCAGTTCAACCTTGTACTCACTAAGCGCCTTGTTGATGGGAACCGCCGGAACGATCAAGACAACAAGAGACATCACATAAGGGAATGCTATCCAGATACACATCAGCAGCTTAACCAAATCATTCTCCCTACCCTTCCAGGGGGTCAGGAGTATATAGACTGAAATCATGACACCACCGATCAACGTGAAAGAACTGAATAGGACGAGTGCTCTGCCCAAAAATGCTGTTCCGCCACAATGATCAGGTGATGTGAAGTCGAAGGTACGTTCTGCCTCCCGAGCAAATGCGCGGATCGAAAGGCAGATTCCGAATATCGCAAAAGCTGCCATACCGCACACGAAACCGGCAAGAGAACATCCACTCAGGATCGTAACTTCCTCGAACCAGTTCCACTCCTCGGGCGCGAACATATGTCCGACAACATAGTTCAACAAGCCAAAGAAGAGTGCTGCCAGTACAAAATTACGATCCGAAAGGACACGTTTGAGCGTCGTCCAATAGATTCCTTCGCCGTCAGGATGTAAACGCAAATCCATTTCGGTAAGGACGACCCGTAGAGTATGTGTTGCGCAATAGAGAAAGATCATGGCTGTGCTGATCAAGACAGCAAGTATCCAGCTCCAGTCCTCGAAATTCTCTTCTTTGATGCTCACGTAACGGACCGCCAAAAACACCAGACTAGGTAGTACCGAAACCAGGACCTTGCCAGCGATGTTCCCTGGTAATTGAATGGCAATTCGTTCATAGAATGGAAAGAACTTTATGTCTTCCATATTTGTTCCTCTGCTCTTCGCTGTGCGGTGCGATTTCAGAGTCCATTCCCCAGCCGGAAGGAATCCCAGATGCAAATCCATTGGTCTCGTCGCTGTGATTGTACCTATCTCACTATACGGAAGCAAGGGAAAATGCGGCTACGCCTTGTCCCATCCCCCGATTTCAGCTACACTGTCGCCCATGGAAAAGGCCGAAATCAGGCAAATCGCGGCTTATCCCAAAGACCTTGAGGAGGGCTTGGTGGAGTTGGACTATCGCGGGCAGTCTACGTTGGACGATCTGAACCGGCTGTACGTGATTATCAGTCGATTGATGGATGCCACCTCCGAAACCCGCGACCAAGAGCTTAAGCCGCTGCTGGCCTCACTGGAATACAAAGCCCGCAAGTGCAAGGAATGTATCGAGGAAAGGTTGGCTGTGAGGAATTGAAGAAGGCGGGCAATCGTTAAAATGGTGCGGCAAGGTTGAGAATACACTTTGTGACTGTATAAGCCTTTAAGACTCAATCTTTTAAGGAGGCCTGAAATGGACTTCCGACAATATTACCACCTTGAATCCTACTTGCTCGACACAGTTCAGCCTCGGTTTAGGAATCAGGGATATTTATTGGCTTTTGATTTCTTTTGCATCGTGATTTGGAAAGCAAATCGTGCCAAGTCACATGTCGCCAGGAAGTTGCTGAATCAAGGACATAGGACCCTTAATGGCGCAGCTAAGGCACTCACTATTGGCCTTATCCTCCCTTTTGCAACGGTTGGCCAGAAAGCCATAATGGCGGATCCGCATAAAGGACTCAGGAAGCACATGGAGCAAGAACCTACGGATGAACTCCTCGGCACTTAGAGTGATCTGCTTGCGCTTGTCACCATCGGTACGATCTCTATACCGGAAGGTGACCAAGCCGTCTTCGACTTTCAAGATACGATGGTTGGCAATAGCCACGCGATGTGTATACCACCGCGAAGCGGTTTAGTTCTTCGTAAGAAATATGAATCGACCTTGCAGTATGTCCGCAGAAAGAAATCAGATTCCGGTGTGCTATAGACGGTTCAGATATCTTACGAGATATGAACTTTTTCTTGACTATCCCGCTCAAATAGTGTAGATTTGTTATTAGCGAGTGACGACGCGAGAGATCTTAGATTTATGCTGCTCAGTAATGGCTTGCGGACAGGGCACAGATAACAAGGTGGAAGATGATTAAAGGAGGAGCTATTGTGGCGCAGAGTAGAGATTTTCGCATTTCAATTAACCGCTCATATCGAGCTTTTGAAGTAAGATTATTATGTCTAAGAAATTGATTTATTTGGTTTCTTTTGTTTTGGTGCTGGGCGTGGCTGTAGGCGCCGCAGAGGCGACTTACGACACCGTAGGTGTGTACGACCCGAACGATGAGCCCCACCATAATCAAGTCGATCAAAGTGGTACGTACGATAGCCATACAGGCAACGCCGGTCCCGAAAACGTGATCGACCTGGCAACTTTTCAGGAACTCATCGGCCCTGACTTCAACGCAGATGCCGGCGGTGTGGTAGATGCCGAAGATGCAAGTGGGAGTACGGATAAGAATGACATAATTGCCAACTTCGGGGTCAGCAGAACCAAGTCTGTAACCTTCACCGACACCAGCGGCAATCTCGGCTACGGGCATG
>JAUXAL010000008.1 GCA_030619925.1 Phycisphaerae bacterium
GTCCCTCGACTTAGGCGTGACTCACTACTGGCGGGTCGATGAAGTCAATGAAGCCGAGACCCCAACTACCTGGCCAAGTGCGCTCTGGACCTTTACGACAAGCGACCATATTGTCGTGGACGATTTCGAGAGCTACAATGACCTTGACCCCACTGACCCCGAGAGCAACAGGATATTTCTAACGTGGCTGGACGGATACGACATCCCGACAAACGGGTCTCTCGTCGGTTATGATGTTCCTCCTTTCACTGAGCAAACTATTGTTCACGGCGGCGAGCAGTCGATGCCGTTCTTCTATGACAACTCCGGCACGGCAAGGAATTCAGAGGCGACCTTGACGTTGAGTTCCGGGCGGAATTGGACTGTAAAAGGTGTTGAAGCATTGTCGTTGTGGTTCAGGGGCAACCCGTCGGCCTTGGTAGAGGAACCGGCCGGCACGTTTACGATAAACGCCTCAGGGGCAGATATCTGGGATACCTCTGATGAGTTCCGCTACGTCTACAAGCAGTTGTCGGGTGACGGCGAGATTGTTGCCCAGGTGCTCAGCGTGGAGAACACGCACGGCTTCGCCAAGGCTGGTGTTATGATTCGCAACACGCTTGACGCGGACTCTATCAATGCGATTGCCTTCATCACGCCGAGCGGCCGAGTTGGCTGGCAGTATCGGCCGATGGCTGGCGGTACTTCCACCAGCACGCGCAGTGACGAGGGCGTCGTTACGGCCCCACACTGGGTGAAGCTGACCCGTCAAGGCAATACTATCACAGCTCAGCACTCCAGTGATGGCGTCAAGTGGGAAGACATGGTTGAGACAGCCAATCCTCAGGAGCCGTCCTTCAAGAATATTCTGCTGAATCAAAGCGTCTACGTAGGTTTGGCGCTGACAAGCCATGTGGCTGGTGTGACTTGCGAGGCCGTATTCTCCGACGTCACGGTCACCGGCGCGGTTACTGGAGTGTTCACGCAGCAGGCCATCGGCGCTGATATGCCTGCCAACGATCCTGCTTCAATGTACGTGGCTCTGGCCAACAGTGGCGGTACTCCTGCAGCGGTCTATCACGATGACCCCAGTGCAGCACAGATAGGTGACTGGACGGAATGGAGTATTAACCTGCAAGCGTTTGCAGATCAGGGTGTGGTCCTGACTAATGTCAATACGATTTCCATTGGTTTTGGAGATAAGAATAATCCGCAGCCTGGCGGTTCAGGTATGGTGTACTTTGATGATATCCGGCTGTATCCGCCGGCTCCGTAACCACAAGCCAACTGAGCGGCAATTGCGTGGCGGATGTACGGCTTGATGAGCAACTGTGGCCACAGCCGTGATGACAGACGATAGGGCAATGGATTTGCGCCAATTTGGGGCCTATACTGATTAGTTCGGCATAGGCCCCGTTTTGTCTTCACAAGAAGAGACAGATAAAAGGGGCAGACACTTACGAGAAGGCTTCCCACGCTCGTTCTGGCGCGTTGAGGTCAAGGGTGCGATGTTAGAGCCGATTGACAGCCAAGCCGAATACCGCTTAGAATGTCTTGCGGTCAGAATATAATGAGAAAAGAGGTGGGGCACTGAGGCTCTTGCAATGTGGCGAACACAATACGGTGACCGGATACTCGAAGGGGCCGAAGCCAAAGTATTTGCCGAAGCACTGTCCTCTCTGCTCGATTCTTGATTCTTGATGCTGGATGCTGAATTCTCGATGTTCGAATTTCGTATGCTGTGTCCTGTATTCTCCATCAGTCCCGTAAGCCGTAGGATTTTTATTCTCCGCCAACATATTCGGAAATCGGTAAACGTACAAAATAAATCCGGTTATTGTTTTAAGAGAACTACCATTCACTTCGCTCACTGTGTTCGCTTAGTGGCTGCCACCCATCGTAAGCTTTAGACTATCAGATTTCAGTCTGTTTGTCACGAAGTTTTCTGTGTTTTCTTGCAACACCGTTCTCAGTCAGTGTGATGTTCCGACATTGATTTTTTCTATCAGGCCTGGTAGTTCGCAAAGCCGGTTTATTTTCCAGGCCCCTTCCGGTACTTTCTTTCCGGCATTAGTGTAAGCAGCCTTTAGAACAGCCTGCATGCCGGTTTTTACCGCAGGTTTAATGTCCTTATCGATGCGGTCTCCTACGTACAATATGTTCTCCAGTGTCTCGCCAATCCTCTTGGCGGCGACTTTGAAGATCTGAGTATTGGGCTTTCGAAAATCAAATTCGTATGAATAAACTCTAACCGTAAAGAAATCTAATATGCCCAATTGTTTTAGATGTTCGTCCAGAGAACAGCCGTTCACAAAAGTGTTGGAAACTATGCCGAGCTTTAGACCCAAATTTTTAAGTGCCGCTAAAGTCTCTTTTGTTTTCGGCTCAGTCTGACCAACTTGACTCAAAGGTTCATACCAAAGCCACGCTAAGTGCCGCCACTGCTCTGGATTGAGCTTGACCCCCCTTTTTGTGCCGGACTTTCTTAGCAGTGCCAGCGTATCAAAATCCCTTCCGGTTATATTGGAAAGCCAATGCCATATGCGCAGAGCTATCAGGTTTCGCCAATAGTAGTAATTGAAACCGCCGACCGGCTGGCCTGAATTCTTGAGAAAATCGTACGATGATATAGCTCCCTGCCGGAAAAGCCGGGTCGTATTGACTTGGCCGAAGTTCAGCAAAGTATCGCCGAGATCGAACAACACTGCCTTGATCTTTTTATCCGACAATTGCTTTTACCTCAATGGCGGCAAATTATCCTCAAAAGATTGCCGTACCCACTCGAACATTTCCTCGTCTGATATCATCGATACCCTGTCGGCTGCATACTCGGCGTCGATTCTGTCTTTTATCTTGGTTATACGCCGGTCATGCTTGGGAATTTCAATCTGGTACCTGGTCTCTATCCAGTGTTTGATACCTGCCGCTCCGGTCTTATCGGTAATTGCCACACCGACAGGGCGGTTGAGCAGCTTTTGGGTATCGAAGCAATTGTATATTTCCTCGTTCTTTAACAAGCCGTCTGCGTGGATGCCGGCCCGGGTAACATTGAAATCCTTTCCAACCAGCGGATAATTATGTGGAATCTCGAAGCCCGATTCCTTTCTTACGTACTCAGCCAGTTCTGTTATCGCCGCATAGTTAACGCCCTCAGTCATTCCTTTCAGTTGGGCGTGTTCAACAACCAGCGCCTCCAGGGGCGGATTGCCTGTTCGCTCGCCACAGCCGAATATCGCAGCGTTGGCGGCGCTGCAGCCGTACAGCCATGCCGTCGCAGCGTTTACCTGGACCTTATGCAGATCGTTATGGCCGTGCCATTCGAGCCGTTCGGACGGAACACCTATTTGTCGAAGCCCATAAATAAGTTTAGGGATGCTCCGCGGCAAAGAAACCCTCGCCCACGGCAGGCCAAATCCGAGCGTATCACAAAGACGAATCTTGATAGGCTTGTCATATTTTTTGGAAAGTTTCATTAACTCAGCGGCAAAAGGCAGTACAAAGCCTTCATAATCCGCTCGCGTTATATCCTCAAGGTGGCAGCGCGGAATAACGCTGCTATCTAAAGCGGCTTTGACAATATCAAGATACGCATTCATCGCCTGTGCCCGGGTCTTTCGTAGCTTCAGGAATATATGATAATCACTTGCTGAGGTCAGAATGCCGGTTTCGCTGAGCCCCATTTGTGAGACCAGCTTAAAATCGGCCGCTACAGCCCTGATCCAGCCTGTTACCTCGGGAAACTTGTAACCTCGCTCTTTGCACAGTTCTACCGCCTCTCTATCACGCTCTGAGTATAGGAAGAACTCACATTGGCGAATCAAACCCGTCCCCCCGTCTATTTCGTGCAATAAGTCGTAAATCTTAAGGATTTGCTCCGGCCTAAAAGGCGGCCGGGACTGCTGACCGTCGCGGAACGTCGTATCGGTTATCCAGATTTCCTCCGGAATATCATACTCAACTTCTCGATTGTCGAATATCAACCGCGGAAATTCAGTGTACGAAAACGTCTGGCGATACAGATTGGGTTTTTCAACATTTACAAGTCTAAGGTTCTTATTAGCCATCATTTATCTCCAAAGTCAGAAGTCAGAAAACAGAAGTCAGAAAAACTCTGCCAATTGTTCATTAAACGATAAAGCATAGCATTGACTTCGTCATATCCATTATCCAACCTCTTATGCTCATCCTTCGTAATATACATACAATCTTTTGCAAAGTCTAACCATCCTCTTGTTTCTTCAGACGATCCTAAAGAATCATTTAGATGCCTAATGAGCACTTGCTCATATTTTCTTTTAGCAAATCCTTCGCGTATATTTATAGCAACTGATCTCGATGAACGTCTCATCTGATCTGTTAATGAATATGTTTCTTTTTTAGAAAACTTCTTGGTTATCTCAAATATCTCCATAGCAAGCTGATAAACAATCTGATATACTTTCAAATCTTTTACACTCTTAATCACCGTTTTCTCTCTGTCTTCTGTAATAGCCGAGGTGGGAGTCGAACCCACATGCCCATTACGGGCAGGGGATTTTAAGTCCCCAGCGTCTGCCGTTCCGCCACTCGGCCGAACGCAATAGGCTAACTTATCCGACAAAATTTTGCAAATTGTTTCCCGAAAAACTCAAAGGAGACAAACGTACAAATTGATCGCGGGAGTTATCCCGAAAAACATTCCATTCAAAACAACATGGACAAGGTCACAACAGCAAAGCTGGGATATAACCTACTGTGGTTTGAACCGTGTTTTCGGGCAAGATGTTAGCTGAACTCTTTGAGAATCTCTTCGAGACTATCTACCTTTTTGACTAAGGGATGATGGAAAAACATTGTTCGGCTTTCCACACCGGTCACGACGCGTATGGGTATCCTAGAGCCAATTGCTATTCCAAGTTCAACATACATTCCGACCCCCCGGTCATGTGGTAGAATAATGAGCATGTCGGCATCCTCAACACCGCGACTTTCTCTGATTGCAGCCTCTCGAGACGCCTCCGCATTCTTATCGTAAGGTCTAAGATGATCAATTGTCGTCCAATCGAAAGTGATTTCATGCCCCGCATCTTTGAGTGCCTTTATCGCTTCTCTGACACTCCCCTCTACACCAACTTTACCAGATACAAAGAATTTCATCTTGTGGCAACCTAAGTCTGAAACTCGATTTTTCTTGTATGTTAATCAGATGTCACTTACCTACTGCTGTACGTATCTGCTGACCTTTCTCTTCCATCTGGGGGTCTCCAGACTTTTCTAAGGTTTCCGCAAGCGCAATTAAACTCTCCACGAGATCTTCCGAAGAAGCAGAAAACGTACCTTCCTCCTTTGCATTTTCCAAGGCCTCCAATAGAACTTCAGTATAGCTCGCCAGCAATGCTTTGGGAATCATGTCTGGATATTTACAGAGACGAATCAGTCTTTCTGATAATTGGCGTTCCAGTTCTTTTGTTCCATATAGCCATTTTTGCATCATAGGATCTGATTGGGAAGCTTTTTCCATAGATGCGGTAAATTCTTTCAGATGAGTCATTGTCTATTACCTCCATATTAAAACACTGCGTATTTTTGAAAAGTATTTTTGAACAGGGCGTCTTTATAGAATATCTGCTCCAAACTGGATTGAATGTTATCACCCATTACTTGACATTGCTCTTTTAACTCTTCGCGGCTCTTGCTATCTCCACTGATGCATTTGAGTACATCTCGTTTATCTCCTGAAAGGATGCCTATGAATTGGTCGTAGTTTTGCAGCAAAACTTTCATTGCTCTTTGTGATTCTTTGGACATCAAGTCAACATGCTTCGCTATCTGGGCCAATGGAGGTGCTACAAGCGATTTCTTGAGATAGCTTTTGAGATGATCGTTAGTTTTTATTTTCTGATCGGTCAAAAGAACCGTTGCTAATGGACCGGCAAATAGAATCTTCCGTGTTATTCTTAGTTTTGCGAGCCGCAAATTTGAGTCACTACCGCGCCACCGCTTAGTCCCAAAATCAACCGCCATAGTTCTCCAGTACCTGACCAAATCGTTCAACAAGTACCTCGGAACCTTTGCCGGGCTGCCTTTACTGCGATTGGGTGGAAGATAGTCTGCACAGTATCTTTCCAAAATGTTATCAATGACTGTCGTATGGGTCGTTCCCAAAGTAACTGGCTTTGACTCGCTTAAGAGAAGAATACGTCGCGTCATATTAGCATTTGTGTCGGATTCCAATCCTATACTCTCATATAGGTTCGCTGCCACGACAATTTCGCTGAAAACATTTTGGCCTCCTCTTTCTCCAATAGGGAAATCCTTCTCCACTCTTTCCATAGCCTCAATTAGCTTGCGAGTTGTGTTTGGCGAAGCCCCATTTTGCAAGACATAGTAGTCGCAGTCCGACTGAAAAGAGCATTCTTCCCTGGCGATAGACCCGCACAAGACTATGTCAGTGTTTTCAAGATCATCAGGCTTGTCCTTTGAAAACTCCTTCTTCAGAGCATTCTCGTATCCACTTAACAATCGTTCTGAGGTTACCGACGCTTCCTTCAGTGCAGGCAATTCTATGCCTATCAATTTTGCTGCTTTGGCCAAATCACTGTGCATCGAAACCCACAATCCCTTCGGTGAAACACAAAATCCCTTAGGTATCAGCTCGTAAAAAACTCATCAGAACTTGTTGAAACAATAAATAACTTTAGGCTAACAACACCTATTTTAATAAATTTAGTTGAGTTGGCCGTCAAAGTCAAACATATATTCTGCGTAAGTATCAATAATCATCAAAAAATTATCGCAGGCGAAATCAAATTCAAAGTCACGTTTTACGCTGAAAGACCTGCTTCTTGATGATCTACACCCAGACCACACGTACAACTCTTTTTCCAATCCCTATTTAGGGATAGAAGTGTCCGGTCTCTATTTGTACTCCACTCACGATGAATTTCGACCGACCTAACCCAAGCTCGAATGGTATTCTTAACTGCAAAAACGCAGTTTTTGGTATGTCTTAGGGGGGTATGGTGCGATTTTATTGCAAGTCGAAGTGGCTTTGACGGAGGATAGTTGGAAGATGAGCGAGAAAAAAATCAGTGAAGAAATTTCTTGAAGCCAAATCGAAGCCTGAATCGACAAAGAAAATCTGCTATTCGCTGCCATACCTGGGCCAGGCTGACTCTCCAGCCAAGTGCTTTTAGCAGTGAATCGTTATCCGCTAATGAACGTGCCTTCTTAATCCTCTCGGCAGCGTTGGCCAGTCTGCCCATTGCCAGGTAAACAAAGGCCGAATCTCTTAAAGCCAAAACGTGCCCGCTCTGGATGTCAAGCGTGTGGGCAAAAAACTCTGCAGCATCCCCAAGCACCCCTTTTATAGCCCTAACAACTCCAAGATAGTAATAGGCATCTGCGTTAACGCGATCGATATCAACAGCCTGCAGCAGGCACTGTGTTGCATAATCGAGCTCATCCATTCTCAAAAACATCGACCCCATAGAAACCAAAATATTCGCATCTTCAGGTGCCAGCTTCAATTCAGAAATCAGATAAGCTCTGCCCTTTTGTTCTTGGCCTTTCATTAATGCATACTGGGCCAGTCTATAGCATGGCCCTGCGAGTGTATTGTCCTTTTGCAATGCCTGACTAAATAGTTGCACTGCCTGCTCATAGTCATTGTTGCTAAAAGCAATCTCCCCAAGATAGAACAAAGCGACTCCTGATGCCGGCTCAAGTTCGAGTATTCTGTTGAACTTTTCCTTTGCCGATTCGATCTCGCCGGTCTCAAGCATAAACAAACCGAAATCGAGAATAACATCAACGTCACCCGGGTTAACACGAAGCTCTGCCAGGAAATGCTCACGACTGTGTTTGTTGTCACCCGCGGACCAGTAGGCTTGAGCAATTCGATAATTGATTTGTGGGTGACTCGGCTCAAGTTCAGCCGTTCTTAGCCAGCAGCGAATGGCTTTTTTGTACTGGCCCCGAGCAAAAAGACTGTTGCCGATATTATAGTAGCACAACGCACAGTCCGGCTTTATCTGCTGGGCGAGGTAAAAAATCTGCTCAGCTAAATCGTGTAGGCCCATTTCAGTATAGGCAATTATTCGATTACAGTAGCACGGTTCAAACGCCGGATCTAATTCCTCGATAAGCTCGAAAGTTTCGATAGCCAGATCATAGTAGCACGTGCGGGTATAATCGACCGCCAGCGAGTTTAATATCTCTAAATCATCAGGGTTTAGCTGCAGGGCGATTTCGTATTCACTTGTCGCATCGTCAAACTGATTTATGGAATCCAACGTCAGCGCCTTGTTGAAATGCCACGAACTGTTGGAAGGGTTTATCTCAAGGGCCGTTTCTAATTCGGCAAGAGCTTGTGACATTTTGCCGTCTTCGTAAAGCTCAAAGGCTTTCCGCGCCGACTGTTCACCCTTTTCATAGGAGCCGAATTCCATATCTTCAAAAAGCATAGTCGCACCTTTACCCCGTCTATCACCCAGCAATTAAGCAGTTACACAACGGCGTTATCGCCCATAAAATACGCTCGGGTTAGCGGTTTTTGGCCGGCTCAAGACCTTTTTACCTGCGATAAAATTTTGCTGGTAATTCGGATTGTAAACTCTTACAATTGCACGGGTTAGTTCCCAGCACCGGAACGGCATGAGCCGGAGTTCTTCTGCTGCTGGGCTGTTTTTCTGGAAAGCAGCCACCGAGAGTCTTATAATGTGTGACTGCTATATGGGTCGTAACAACGTGTGAATCTGGAATCGAATCGCGAGTCACGAACTGCGGGTCGCGAATATAATTGGGAGAAGCCAAGCTATGATTAAAGAAGTAAAAGGTCAAGTAACAGCCGGCAAGGGCAATTACGCTATCGTAGTCAGCAGGTTCAACGAATTCATAACCTCTAAGCTGCTTGCCGGTGCGATAGATTGTCTCCAGCGTAATGGTGCTGCTGATAAACAGATATCCGTAGTCTGGGTGCCCGGTGCCTGTGAAATTACGCAAGCTTCCAAAAAGCTCGTACAGAGTGGCAAATACGTCGCGGTCATCTGTCTCGGCGCGGTCATACGAGGTCAAACCGCTCATTACGATTTTGTCTGTCAACAGGTAGCCCGAGGTATCGGACAAATCAACTACGATTCAGATGTGCCGACTGTATTTGGTGTCCTCACCTGCGATACGCTCGAGCAGGCCGTCGAAAGAGCCGGGACGAAAATGGGCAATGCCGGCGCCGACGCAGCACTGACGGCGATGGAAATGGCCAACGTGATGGAACAATTAAGTTGATAGTTATGAGTTCATAGTTCATAGACTCTGAACAATGAACAAAGAACAATGAACTTTGATAGAAGAACAAGGGCCAGAGAACTGGCAATGCAGGCGTTATATCAGCTCGATGTGCAGGGCCCTGACGTGTTTGAGCTTTTAGGCCGGTTCTTTACGGAAGCAGATACAGACGAGTCTGTCCGAAAGCTTGCCTTGGATTGGACAAAAGGAACGTGGGAAAATTTGAAACAGTGCGACGAGCTGATAGTTGCCTCGATAATAAAGTGGCAATTTACAAGACTCTCACCTGTTGATAAAGGCATTTTGAGATTGGCGGTTTATCAATTGAAATTCTGTCCCGACATCCCGCCGAAGGTTGTGATAAATGAAGCCATCGAGCTTGCAAAAAAGTTCAGTACTGATAAGTCACCCGCGTTTGTTAATGGCGTGCTTGATGCCATCCTTAAGAAGCTAAAAAGTTAAAGCGAAAAATGCAAAGTTTTGAATTTTTCAGTTATGGTTTTTCATTTTTAGCTTTAAGCTTTTAATTTACTATGAGAACGATTGCGGTATTAAATCAAAAGGGAGGAGTGGGAAAAACCACAACAGTGGTCAATACCGCAGCAGCCCTTGCTGCCGCGGGCTCAACGGTGGTCGCTATTGACTTTGACCCTCAGGCGCATCTGACGATACACCTCGGCCTTGAGCCGCAAATCATCGAGTCAGGCTCATATAGGGTCTTGACTCAGTCAG
Source organism: Phycisphaerae bacterium (assembly GCA_030619925.1). Taxonomy (GTDB): domain Bacteria; phylum Planctomycetota; class Phycisphaerae; order Sedimentisphaerales; family Anaerobacaceae; genus JAUXAL01. The sequence goes on from JAUXAL010000008.1 coordinate 9,976, forward strand.
CTAAATTTGAAGAGGAAATTCTGTTCGTGCGTCCGAATCTTTGGCTGCTGCCTGCAAACATCAACTTGGTTGGCGCCGAAAGCGAGCTGGTGAGTGTGGTCGGCAGGGAAACCATTCTGCGAGAGGCCATTCAAACGGCCGAAGATAAATTCGATTATTGTCTTATCGACTGCGGCCCTTCGCTCGGATTGCTGACCCTCAACGCTCTCGCTGCCGCCCAGGAGGTCTTGATACCGCTTCAACCGCATTTCCTGGCCCTGCGGGGATTCGGAAAACTGCTGCAAACCATCGAACTTGTGAACAAAAGAATCAACCCGAATCTGAAAGTCAACGGAATTTTACTGTGTATGTTCGACAGCAGGGCCTCACTTCCGAATGAAGTCAAAGCCGACATCGAACAATTCCTCAGCAAAGCACGCGGAACCAACTGCGCCTGGGCACAAGCCCGGGTTTTACCCACCGTTATCCGAAGAAATATCAAGCTCGCCGAGGCGCCAAGCTATGGCAAAACAATTTTTGAATACGAAAAAAATTGTCACGGCGTCGAAGATTACGGGAAAGTGGCCGAATTCATACACGCTGGGTTCCCTCAATTCCAACCACCGACACACCCTGACACACAGCCTGCTGCCGCCGAAAACCAGGCCAAGCCTCCCATCGAAATCAGAACAATCTCACAACCTGATTCTAAGACACCTGCGGAATTTACACAGACAACAACCGAGCAAAATCCCCCTGAATCCGGATAACCGAAGTTTCGATATTGGTGCTCATAAAAGCCGCAAGCACAGTCGGGTCCCAATCTCCGCTCCGCGTTTTCGCGCCGACAAGCTTACCCCTGCGTAGTATGTGTTTTGGCCAGGGAAAAACCATCCCCAAAGCCTTCGGCTTTGAGGCTGCCACCCAAATCGAAAATTTAAAATTTGAAATTCCCGGTGTGGCAGCCTCAAGCGCAGGACTCTAGCAAAGCGGAGTCCAAGCTTGGGGATGGCCATTTAAGCCACACATCGCTAAACACGTACCCTGCGTAGGCAGGGGGCAGCTAACGTCATCGCGATCATAACGCAGATAAAACGGTCCCGCCGAACGACTTCGGCGAGCTTAGTCGGACCAGCTTTTCTCTGAGATTAACTGTTGTGGGTTTTGCAATTGTTCTGCGATAAAGGCTAAAAACTGCGCCGCGTAGTTTCCGTTAATAACTCTGTGGTCAACTGCCAGGGACAGGCCGACCATTTTTCGTACTGCTATTTTATCATTTTCGCCCCGATACATCGCCGTGGGCACTACATTACCGACGGCCAATATAGTGCTGGTTGGCGGCGGTACGATTCCCAAAAAGGAATCGATGCCGTAGGCGCCCAGATTGCTCAGCGCTATAGTTTCGCCTTCTATATCTTCAAGTGTCAATCGATTATCACGTGCTTTATCGGTCAACGACGTTTCCTCGCGGGCAATTTCTGCCAACGTTTTCTTGCCGGCATCCTTCACCACCGGCACAACAAGGCCTTGCGGAGCGCTGACTGCAAAGCCGACATTGACGCGCTGGGCAATCCTTATATTGTCACCGTCAAGCTTACCTGCCGCGAGAGGATATTTTTGCACCGCCAGCCCCAGGGCACGAATATAGAAAGCGTTTGTGGTTATTTTGATGCCCAATGATTTTCTAAGTCTGGGCCGGATGGCCATTAGTTCGGTAACGTCTGTTCTTGACTCAACGTAAAAACAGGCCTTACTCAGCTTGGATTCCAGCATCCTTTTGCCGGCGAGTTTCTGGATTCTGGTTAGTGGGATATGACGCATCTCGTATCTCGTTTCACGCTTCGGTTTCCATTTTGCGGCTAAGTCAGGTTCCGAATGTTTTATTATTTTTCTTCATACGTGCCGGGTCAATTGTAATAAGTTTGACACCGTGATGCAACTTTGATATAAGTAATTGTCGTCACATCATTGTTCCTCAAGAAAAACTGGTATGATAAATTGGAAGCGGGGCCCCAAACGCAATAAGACGCGTGTAGGAGCCCAGGCAGATTGATTATGAGAAAACGTAGCTTGCTAAGACATTTTTGTGAGGCGGCGGTATTATCACCGTCGAGAAGTAAAACAAGAACAGCGGTAAGCTCAGTAGTTGAAGGAATTAGACAAATACTGTTTCCGCAACAGGAACTATTTAAGACGCTATGGCCTTACGAACAGGAGAATCAGAATGAATAGACGGCAATTTTTGAAAACAGTATCGGCAGGTATGTTTGTTCCAGCTTTGATATCGCGTCTTGCCGACGCCGAAGGCGCAAGTAACAAACCGAATATTCTCGTGATCATGGCTGACGATATGGGCTATTCCGATATCGGCTGCTATGGTGGAGAGATTAGTACGCCGAACCTCGACAGCCTGGCGGCAGGTGGAATGCGTTTTACACAGTTTTACAACTGTGCCAAATGCAGTCCGACCCGCGCATCTCTTCTGACCGGCCAGTACGATCAGGCTGTGGGAGTCAAAAACATGGAGCACGGCAGCACGTTCGCAGAGGTGCTGCGGGCTGCGGGCTATCGAACAATCGCCTCCGGTAAATGGCATCAGGACCCCCTTCCCACGACCCGTGGTTTCGACAGGTATTTCGGCTTGGCCGACGGGTGCTGTAATTATTGGAATCCCGGAACCAGGGCCAGACCCGGCGAGGGCAAGCCCGGCCGGAAAAGACCAACACCACGTCGCTGGGCCATTGAGGATAAAGCAATCATGGGCTATGTACCTGAGGACAAGAACTTCTACACTACCGATGCCTTTACGGACTACGCGGTCGACAGGCTCGATGAATATAAGGGTGAGGATAGACCTCTTCTGCTGTATCTTCCGTATACTGCCCCTCATTATCCCCTGCACGCCTGGCCCGAGGACATCGCCAAATACCGCAACAAATACAGGATCGGGTGGGACAAGATCCGCCAGCGCCGCTACAAGCGTCAGATCGAGATGGGCATTATCGATGCGAAATTTGCGCTCTCTCAACGGGATGAGCGTGTAAAGAAATGGGATTTGCTCACCGAGTCGGAGAAGGACGCCGAAGACCTCAAGATGGCGGTATATGCCGCGATGATTGAATGCATGGATCGTGGGATAGGACGGGTGATTGCCAAACTCAAAGAAATCGGTAGATGGCGAAATACACTGGTGCTGTTTCTCTCTGATAACGGCGGCTGCGCCGAGACTCCTGATAGGACTCCTGACATACCGCCGGGACCTCTGGAGGGCTATCGGGCGTTAGGACCGGCCTGGGCCAATGCCAGTAATACGCCCTATCGGAAATACAAATCGACCGACTATGAAGGTGGCAACTGCACGCCCTTTATTGCGTCCTGGCCCCGCGTGATCAAGCCGGGGCAGATCACCGAGCAGGTAGGGCATATTATTGATGTCCTCCCGACTTTTATGGAGGTCGCCGGGGCCGGTTATCCCGACCGGATCGATGGTAGAAAACTTAAGAGGCCGTCGGGAAAGTCGCTTTTGCCCATTTTCAAGGGCAGGAAAAGAAAGGGACATGATGTCCTCTATTGGCAGTTCGGCAATGCAAAGGCCGTTCGCAAAGGTGACTGGAAACTTGTGAAATACGGCCGTTCTGACTGGGAGCTATACGACCTGGCCAGAGACAGGACGGAATTAAACGACCTGGCCGGACGATATCCGGACAAAGTCGAAGAGATGACCGGAATGTGGGAGAAATGGTGGACAAGTGTAGGGGGCAAGAAATAGTCAACAGAAGGTAGTACTAAGATTCAGATTTCAGGTCGAGCCCAGGGAATTGAAGGAAATATGGCGTTATGAAACAAAACGTGACAATAAGCCGCCCCAAAGACAGGATACGTTCGGCGTAATGTTCCGTCAGAATCGAGCATATTCTGGCATGTTTGTTGAATCCTGGGAAAATAATGATTCCGACGATGAGCCCGGTTACTAAAAGGAGTTATGATAATGGGCGATACAGGATTCGAACCTGTGACCTCACGGGTGTGATCCGTGCGCTCTAGCCAACTGAGCTAATCGCCCCGTTGTTCGATTTCTCCTGATTGAATCAGGGGTTGAAAGTATAAATCATAAACCGCAAATCGTCAATCCCAAATTAACTCGCGACAACATTGATACGTCCTAATTTGACACCCTTCATGCTCAATATGCTCTCGGCCACCTTATTGATTTCGCCGACACGTCCTCGGAGCACAATTACCTCCAGACAATTGTGCTCATCCAGGTGAACGTGCAGAGAAGAAATCACTTGCAGGGACGAAGCCAGAATATGCATATGTTGCAGGTCTATCAGCTTTTCCGTCAGCTTTGTCGAATGATGGTCGTAAACCAGAAATACGGCAGCGACCGCTTTGGATTTTGGATGCCGGAGACGCTCGGCGCTTAGCTGCCGGCGTACAAGGTCGCGTATCGCCTCGGACCGGCTCTGGTAACCCTGCTCGCCGATGAGCTTATCGAACTTCGTAAGCAGCTTTTTATCCAGTGATACCCCTATACGTTCGACTCGGTTCATTTTTGTTCCCTTTATTGAGCTTTGCGGCGTTAATACAATATAGTGGTCCATCACAACTCAAATGATGGATGAATGTCATTCCTGCGAAAGCAGGAATCCAGATGTATCGAAGTTCTGGATTCCGCATCAAAGCCTGCCCTGAGCAAAGCCGAATGGGTGCGGAATGACAATTCCTCAAATCATCTGTCACAGACCACCAGGGTGGCACCCTCAAACTTGTTTGGGGGTGTTCTCAACGAAAATCGATTATGGCTTATGCACTTTAGTCTCTTTGCTCGTAACGTAGATTACCTGCTCGGCAAACAGATTCGGCGCGAATCTTACCGGGCCAAGACGCGTTTTAGTCAGCGGTATCTTCTCTTCCACCTTGACGCCCAGCTCTTTGCAAAACTCGTCAAAATCTTTCATCGACAGAAAATGTATGTTCGGCGAGTTGTGCCAGCCGAAAGGCAACTGCTTAGTTACAGGAGCTTTACCACGCAGCGACAAGTGTACTCTGCATCGCCAGTGGGCAAAGTTGGGAAAGCTCACAATCACTTTCTTGCCTACTCGCAGCAATTCGGTAAAAACCTTTTCGGGATTTTTTACCGTCTGCACCGTTTGCGACAGTATCACATAATCGAAGCTCTTGTCACCGTAATATCTCAGTCCCTGTTCAATATCCTGCTGAATAATCGGCAGCCGCCGGCAGACACAATCAAGCACAAGCTCCTGGTTAAGCTCGATGCCGTCGCCTTTTATGTTCTTGTCACGCACAAGATTGGCCAGTAACTCTCCGTCACCGCAGCCGACGTCAAGCACTGTGCTGTTCGGTTCAATAAGAGATTCTATCAGCTCGTAATCCACACGCGCCCTGTGCGCGTGCTCAAACTTGCTGAGCTCCCGCATACTCCGTGCGTAACACGAACACGGCTGCTGCTCTGTCTGAAGCCTGTAGGTAGCCTGTAAAAAACAGCAAATGAACCAGCCTAATATTTCCGGCTCTAATAAAAACGCATCATGGCCGTAAGGCGATGCAATGTCACAATAACTTACGTCCTTCCTGTTTGCAGCAAGAGCTTCGACCATCGCCCTGGATTGAGCCGGCGCATAGAGCCAGTCACTCGCAAAACTAACTACGAGGAATCTCGATTTGACGTTCGCAAAGGCCTTGTTTAACGACCCGTATTCCTTTTGCAGGTCAAAATAGTCCGCCGCCTTGGTTATGTACAGATAACTGTTCGCGTCGAACCTTTCCACGAAGGTCTGCCCCTGATAGTCCAGGTATGTCTCAACTGCGAACTCGGAGTTGAAATCGTAGCTGTATTGCTCGGCGCTTCGCAGTTTCCGACCGAACTTCTCGCGCATACCCTGTTCCGAGAGATACGTTATATGCCCAATCATTCGCGCAATTGCCAGACCTCTATCCGGGCCTCTTTTGTCTTCGTATTGTCCGCCGGCGAAGTTCGCATCCGCTAATATCGCATTTCGACCTACCGTATCAAACGCAATTGACTGTGCACCAAGATGGCTGGTTGTAGCAATAGGTAATGCAGCTTTCACAAAGTCAGGATACTCAATCGCCCACTGCAGAACCTGCATCCCGCCAATCGAACCTCCAATTACCGCCAAAAGCTGTTTTATCTCCAGCTTATCTAACAATAGCTTTTGGACCCTGACCATATCGGCTATGGTGATAATCGGAAAGTCCAAACCGTATGGCTTGCCTGTTTCCGGATTAATCGAAGATGGCCCTGTGGTCCCACTGCAGCCGCCGAGGAAATTTGAGCAAATAACGAAATACTTATTTGTATCGATTCCTTTACCAGGCCCGACCATAACATCCCACCAGCCGGGCTTTTTGTCATCAGCACTATTGTAGCCGGCAACATGAGCGTTGCCGCTGAGAGCGTGGCAAATTAAGATGGCGTTATCGCCGGCGGCATTAAGCTGCCCGTATGTCTCATAGGCCGCATCAATCGGAGCCAAGCTCTTGCCGCAGTCCAGCTCCAACGGCTGCTCCGGCTCCACCAGCCGTATTGTCTGCGTCTGCACAATGCCAACCGAATTTTTCCCAATCTCTGCCATAGCGCCAATTAAGTATAGCCAAAAACTTCCGCCTGTAAAGCCCCGCAGCGACAAACTATTGAATGAAACTGCTGGTCATCCCGAAAACTAATTTGTAGTACATTCCTTAAACTACCAAAAACTTTTGAGGGTGTGGTTGCAGCTCTCCAATTCTATCCGCGCTGAAATTCTGGAACAAACGGCTGAAGCTCAATGAGCAGGTGAAAGAATATAAATGCGTTATTTTCTCCCCAATTGCCGGATGACATCGACCAATGCCTGGGTTCCGTCCCGGCCTCGGCCCTGGGCCTGAAGGACGGCCAATAACTGCCTGGCTAAAGCCACACCCGGTAGGGGCTGCTTTAACTGCTCAGCATACTCGAGAACCAGCCGCAAATCCTTTTGTTGCAAATCAACCATAAAGGCAGGCTTCAAATCGCCGGCAATTACTTTTGGTCCCAGGGCTTTCAGCGAGTGACTTGCCGCAGCACCTGCAGAAGTTACTTTCAAGGTAGTCTCCAAATCCAGACCTGCTTTTTCGGCAAACGCAAGACCTTCGGCGAGGCTCATTATCGTGTGAATGACCATTATCTGGTTGGCCAGCTTTGTCATCTGCCCTGAACCGAGTGGGCCGCAATAGGTCACCGTTCGTCCCATTACCTCCATAACCGGACGCACCTTTTCTACCGCTTCTTTCGGCCCGCCCATCATTATCGAAAGCTTGCCTTCTATCGCTCCTATTTCACCACCGCTTATAGGTGCATCGATTAAGGTTACACCTTTACCTTCAAGAATTTGCCCCATCTCTTTTGTCGCCGCTGGTGATATGGTGCTCATATCTATGCAGATAAGGCCCGGCCTTGCTGCTGCAATTACGCCGCTCTTACCGAGCAATACCTGCCGAACATCGGGTGTGTCGGTGACACAGGTTATTACAACGTCACTGCGGTTCGCAACATCGGCAGGATTTGCAGCCCAGGCTGCACCCTCGGTGAGGAGCTGCTCAGCCTTTGTTCTTGTGCGATTGTGGATGGTCAGCCGGTATCCCGCCTTTAACAGGTTGAGCGCCATCGGCTTACCCATGATACCGGTACCAACAAAGCCGATTCTCTCTTTGGCCATCTTTTTACATCACCTCGAGCCGGCGACGAATGGCTTTTGTCCACCGGCAGCTTCGCATGTGCGAGAGGATAAGCAATAGCATTATCAGCAGCCAGTAACCGGTGAACCGCAAATAGTAAAGGATGGTAGAAAATATGCCGCTGGTTTCAGCAGAATACCACTTTGCCAGCTCACAGGGAGTATACATCGCTCCCGTAACTACACAGCCAAATACACTCTGCCACGGCAACAGCAGAACCAGCATAACCAGCGAGATGAAAAATGCTCTGCAAATATGGTTTATTCCGCCCAGCCTGCCTACCAACGAAACCTTTAAGGCCAAAAGTATTGTCAGGCAGTAAAGCGTAGCTGTCAGTATAAGCACAGCGTTAACAAAGCGGACCAGCCAGGCCAAATGTCCGAATGTCATGCCAAATAGGGAGTTCGCTGACTTCGGCGAGCTCGGTCGGGCCGCGGCGGATTGCTGGGGCTCCACCGATAGGCGTCCTGCGGACTGCGGTATCGCTTCGGCTGGCTGGTTTGCCTTCGCGGCCACCTTTTTTGCAGCCTCGTCAATGTCCTGTACGTTTTCACGTGGGACCCCACCTACAACAGCAGCCTCATTACCCTCGTTCTCTTCACAAGTTCCAATGTAGCCGGTATCTACGAGCCAGAAGGATATCTGCAGCAGCAGAAGACACGAAATTACGATTGCAAACAAAAAGTTTTTCCATCCTCTGACCACGTCAAAAACATCGAGGCAATCTTGAGTATCCGATAAATCTTTTGGTCTGGTCTGGTTTTCATTCATTTTCAAATCTCCTAATTTGGTTAATCGGTTAGTTAACTACTCACCATTTCCACGAGCATCGAGCATCTGGTATCCCTTTTTGAATTATTATGTTTTGTGCCTGCTGTAAGTGCAAGGAATTTATTTGTGCTCAAAAGCGGGCTCCTTCTCTATGAGATTAGCCTGCTATTTCTCGCTCTTTATTTTGCGGAAACAACTTTTAGCTGCTTCAATAGTCTTTTCAATATCGGCCTTGCTGTGAGCTAATGAGACAAACATTGCCTCGTAAGCACTTGGAGCAAGATAAATGCCCTGCTCTAACATCTCCGCAAAGAATCTTTTGAACCGTTTTATATTGGTTGACTGAACATCGGCAAAGTTCCGCACTTCTCTTTCAGTGAAGAAACAGCTCATAATCGAGCCGACACGATTAATTGTAACAGCAATACCAGCCTCTTTAGCGGCATCAGCCAGGCCGGCCTCTAACATTGCTGCTGAAGACTCAAGTCTGCGATAGCAATCTTCTTTTGTCAGTATATCGAGTGTCGCATTGGCTGCTGCTGTTGCGATTGGGTTGCCGGACAGCGTGCCCGCCTGATAGACCGGCCCGGTTGGGGCCAGCATATCCATGATATCGGCTCGGCCGCCGAGGGCCGCTGCCGGCAGGCCACCTCCAATGATTTTGCCTAAACAGGTAATATCAGCTTTTACCCCGAAAAGCTCCTGTGCTCCCCCGAGGGCCAAGCGAAAGCCGGTTATCACCTCGTCAAATATCAAAAGCGAATCGTCTTGGTCGCACAAATTCCGAAGCGTCTGCAAGTATCCCTCAACTGGTGGCACCACGCCCATATTCGCAGCGACAGGCTCAACGAGAACCGCTGCGATTTTTCCTTTGTGCGTTCCGAAGGCGGCCTTTGCCGCCTCGATATCGTTATACGGAATTACGACGGTCAGCTTCGCAATCGAATCAGGAACACCCCCACTCGAAGCGATGGCACCTTCGGCAAGGCCCGAGCCTGCAGCCACCAGCAATGAATCGCTGTGGCCGTGATAACAGCCGGCCATTTTGATAATGTAGGGGCGGTTCGCGAACCGCCCGTACTTTTTTGGGGTATATGCACGGGCCAGCCGGATAGCGGTCATTACCGCCTCAGTGCCGCTGCTTACAAGCCGCACCTTCTCGATGGAATCAAAGGCGGCGATTATTTTCTTAGCCAGAGCAGTCTCAGCTAACGTCGGTGCTCCGAACGACGTGCCTTTCTCCACCGCGGCGCCGATAGCTTTCAATACCTCCGGATGCGCGTGTCCGAGTATCATCGGCCCCCACGAGCCGACGTAGTCGATGTATTCATTGCCGTCAATATCGTGGATTTTTGAGCCCTTTGCCCCGGCGACAAAAACAGGACCAATATCCACCCCGCCAAAGGCCCTCACCGGCGAATTGACGCCGCCCGGCAGACAATTACACGCCTCGGCAAAGGCCTGTGCCGATTTATTTGACTTCTCTGTCATCTGTCCTCTGTAATCTGTCCTCTGTCTTTCTATCATAAGACGATTGGCGGCAAAATTCAAACTATTTGTATAAACTCCGGCCACAACAGTTTTTGCAGCCAGGGGAGGACTATTTTTCTTGCAATGCCTGCGCGATTTGCTAAACTCACAAGGTTTTAGAAATTTGTCTGAAATTGGAGCAAATGTATGAATTTAGTCAAGTGGTTTAGAAAAAATAACAAGAAAGTGATGGCTGTTGTGGTCATCGTTATAATGTTCGGCTTTATCGGCGGCGGCACATTACTACAGCAGCTTAGTCGAAGAGCAACAGGGCTGCACAAAACAATAGCCTATTTCGGGGACAATAAGAAAATAACAAACCACGACATATACGTTCTGGCACGCCAAGAGCTGGACGTCCTCAGAATGCTCAGGGCAGATCAGCTGCTAAGGTCGCAGGATTTACTGGCAGTTCTGCTGGGCGAGCTGTTGTTTGCCGAGCAGAGAACGTCACCGGCGTTGTTCAATCCTATAAAACAAACGATAAGGACAAACCAGTATAGAATCAGCGATAGACAAATCAGCGATATGTACAGACGCTCGGTGCCGAGCGGTGTATACTGGCTGCTGCTGAAAAATGAAGCGCAGCTCGCCGGGATTAGGGTGCAAAATGAAGAGGTGGGCAAACTGCTCGGACAGGCAATACCACAACTATTCAACGGCCAGACATATTCGCAGCGAATTGGAGCACTGATAAACCAGCACAGGATTCCAGAGCAGCGGATATGGACAATATTTGGTAAATTGCTGGCGGTATTACAGTACGCCCGTATGATTTGCTCAGGCGAAGATGTTACAAGCTCCCAGATAATGCATGCGGCGAGCTGGGAAAATGAAACAATGGACGTTGAATTTGTAGAATTTGATTCGGCCGTGTTTGCCAAAACTCAAAGCCAGCCGAGCGAAGAAAGAATGGCTGAACATTTTGACAAATACAGAAAATTTGTTGCCGGCGCTGCAAGCGAGGAAAACCCCTATGGCTTCGGGTATAAGCTGCCGGACAGAGTGCAGCTTGAATACATGGCCGTCAAACTCGATGATGTTGCGCCCATAATAACGCCGCTTACGCACCAGGAGGCTGAGGAATATTACCAAAGAAATAGAGAACAATTATTCACTGAACAGGTACCATTGAATCCGAACGACCCAAACTCGCCGCTGACCGAACGAATAAAAAGCTATGCCGAGGTTGCAGGTGCCATTTCAGACCAGCTTCGCAAGAACAAAATAAACTCCAAAACAGAGAGCATTTTGCAGGAAGCAAAGACACTTACTGAGGCTGATTTGGAAGATATAAATGATATGGAGTTTGCGAACCTCAGTACCGAGCGGCTTGCGGAAATAGTCGGCGATTATGAAACTGCCGCCGGGCAATTAAGCGAAAAACACAATATCAAGGTATATGCAGGCCGGACCGGTCTGCTCAGTCCAATCGATATACAAACCGATGTTCATCTTGCGACGCTGTATTTACAAGACTACGGGTATAATCCGGTGGGATTGACTCAGATCGTGTTCGCCGTCGATGAGCTGGCCGTCAGCGAGCTTGCCCCCTTTGATATGCGAAAAAAGCCGAGAATGTACGTAAATATCGGGCCGCTAACAGATATGTTCGGACAAACAATGGCGCTTATACGGGTGATTAAAGCCGAAAAGGCTTCTGAACCGGAAACCATAAATCAAACCTTTAGCACCGGTACACTTGAATTTGAGCGAGATGAAGGACAGCTAAGCGAGGATGTTTATTCGGTGGAAGAAAAAGTAGCCGAAGACTTAAAAAAACTTGCTGCAATGGATACCACAAGAAGCAAAGCAGAAGAGTTCATTGAACTGGCGGCAAAGGATGGCTGGGAGAGCGCACTTGATAAGTTTAACGAACTCCACGAACGGCAAACCACGCAGAACGAGGGCGACCCCAACGCGCTCACGACCCCAAACGCCGAAAAAAGCGTTTCGGAACCCTTCAAGCTGCAGAGTCTTACAAACCTGCGGAGGATATCAAGGGCGACATTAGAGACATTAGCTGTGCAAAGTGCGGGCAAGCCGGCGGCACAGTTCTTCCTGAGCGACCGTAAAAAACAGCGCCGGTTCATAGACCAACTTTATTCGCTCCTGCCGCAGGACAGTAACACCGTTGACACTGTGCCTTTGATTATGGAATTCAAGCCGGATATGAGCTACTATTGTGTAAAGAATATTTCAGTTAAGCGCCTTGGGCAGGAAGAGTACGAAGGACTCAAGGCGATGCGATTATACAGAGAAGATCATACTCAGACCCAGAGCCTGGCGGCGGTCTACCTTAACCCCGAAAATATATTAAAACGTATGGACTTCAGGGTACTGACGATTGGGGACGTTTCGTTGGCCGAGGGCAATAGCGGCACTACGAGTTTTGTCTTTACGGTAAGTCTGTTACAGGTTTCCAGCCAGACGGTAACAGTTGACTATGCCACAGCCGATGGCACGGCGACGGTGGCGGGCAGGGACTACCAGGACACTTCCGGAACCCTGACATTTAATCCTGGTGAGGTATCGCAGCCTGTGACGGTTCTGGTTAACGGAGATACGGAAGTAGAGCCGGATGAGACGTTCTACGTTAACCTCTCTAATGCCACGAACGCCGGGATATCTGACAGCCAGGGCCTGGGAACAATCCAGAATGACGATCTGGCCAGGGCCGGTGAAGAACCAGCGGATGCCGATACGCCCACTCGTCCGGGCGAAGCCCGACGTAGCCCGGTAGAATCGGAGGCAGCATCGTAATGACGCCGCGTTCAAAAGAAAACCATGTGTTGTTTTTACTGATTGTGGGGCTGCTGGCCTGGCTCGTGCCGGGGGCGGGACATTTTCTGCTCAAAGAAAAAAAACGCGCGATAATTATATTCGCGACTATTGTCCTGACTTTCTCCACAGGGTTATATGTCGGCTCAATCGGAGTTATTAACCCCGTCGGAGCAACACCGTGGTATGTGGCACAAATTATGAATTCGCCGATGGTCGCGGGCTTGGGGCATTTGACTACAACGAGACATTATTTTGTCTACGGCAGGCCGAACGAAATCGGACAGATATACACGAGCATCGCGGGCCTGCTCAACCTTTTGTGTATTGTAAACGCCGTTTACCTGGCTCATCTGCGCAGGGCGGAAACCGACGGAGGCTCCAAATGTCGATGATAGGTGCTTTTGTAGTGGCGAGCTTTACTGCGCCGGAAAAAATCGGAGCAAATCCGCAATCTATGCTGTGGCTGCTGCCATTAGTAGCGGCGATAGTCGTCGTCTATAAAGCGACAAAGCTGCCGGAAATAAAAGCCGGCAACTTCCTAAAAGAAGTAGCGATTCTATTCGGTTCAATTATTGTTTTTATAGTCATAATTTCGTTGGCCCTGTGCACTTTGGCGTGGCTGATTACGGAGTGATTGCCGCGCCCCCCCAATCCAGCCCACTTGAGCTCGCGGGCATTTTAATCATTGTCCTCTGGCGAAGTCTTTTTAAGGACGCCTAACTCGACAAGAGCGTTGAAAGCCGCTTTCTGCTCCGCTTCTTTTTTGTTTGTCCCCCATGCGCCTGGAAAACGACGCTCCTCGACAACCACTTCCAGCTCAAAGCATTTGTCGTGGTCGGGTCCTTTTTCATCGAGCAGTACATAGGTCGGTGTGGAATTAAACTGTTCCTGGACGTATTGTTGCAATAACGACTTGAAATTTCCCTGAACTTGTTCTGCATCGGCTTGCTTAATTAGTGAACCGAAAATTCTCAGGATGAAACTGCGGGCAGCGTCAAATCCGCTGTCAATATAAATTGCAGCGATAACAGCCTCTAATACACCGGCGGCAAGAGAGCCTGACAGCGCCCTGCTGGAGGCCATACCTTTACCGACTTTCAGGAATTTGTGCAGCCTGAGCTGCCTGGAGAGCCGAGCGCAGGAGCCGCGGGAGACAAGCATACTCTTTACTTTCGTTAAGTCGCCTTCAAGATAACCTGAAAACCTCTCGAAGAGGGTTTGACAAATAACCACAGCTAAAACGGCGTCACCGAGAAACTCCAGCCTTTCATTACTTAAAAGACGATTATCAACCGCAGAGGAATGAGTAAATGCCTGGGCTAAAAGACTTTTGTCGGAAAATTTGTGACTTATTGTCTGCTCGAGCTGCTGCAGAGTTTCTTCATCCATATTAATACGTCCTACTTCTATAAGGACCCTGCGAGCAGATTACGAACACCGCTACAATCAGCGGTCTTCGTAGCCGGCTCAACAAGAAAAATATCACAATATCAAAGGATAGGCCATCTGTAAAGCTCCCTACATAAGTCCCCCTTTTGTCCCGCACCGATTGAGCTTAAGCTCACGCCTGATTGGCGCGGGTTCGCAAAATGGGAACTTGGCTTACCCGCTAACTTACCATTTGCAAGCTTGCTAAAGCAACAAACTTGTCATCAGCAATTTCAAAAATTCCATCAAGGCCGGTTACCGTAAAGATACCTTTGGTTGCTGCGGCGACGTTACAGAAGATAAGCCGATGCCCGCAATCGCCCAACAGCTTGCGCAGCTTCAGTAGCTTCGAGAGGCTGGAAGAAGTTATAATATCCACGCTGGAGAAGTCAACTACCACCTCACAGTTACCTCTGTCACGCACCATCTCGGTAACGGTTTTGAGTTCCTCCCCCATTTCCGGCTCCTGGGGCAAGTCCACAAGTATGACATCTTCAGACCAATCTTGAATCCCCATCTCAATCTCCTTTTTTCAAGTCAATAAAGCTTTCGGGGTTCCCATTTTGTAACTTATTGCAAAATAGGGTCTGTCGTAAGTTTCAGATGTTTTATCGGCACACGTTTGGACTAAGTTAAACCAAAAATAGGCTGATTTTTATTTGCCTTGCAACATGGACCTATAAAAACTGCTCTTTCTGTATCTTCAGGCGGATGCTTAATACGAGCCGTTGAAAAAGGGTAAGAATTTTATTCCTTGTCTCTTTTTGATTTTAGCTTGAAGTGACCAATAAACTAATCTCAAAACTCTCGCTCCTTCGACAAGCTCGGGACAGGCTCCGGGCCTGTTCGCCCCGCCATAAGCGGGTCTTCGACTTCGACCTCGCCGTCCCTGCCTTTGAGCGAAGCCTGGACATTTTGAATACTATGTTGCCGGGTAGTATGACAAATCTTTTGTCTTCTTCGCTCATCGCGCTTCTTCTGGTTCCTGGTTATTTGGTCCGGCGTTTTCCGTATAAATTTATATTCGGCTGCGCTGCCCGGCTCTTCATTATATTAAAACACAGGATTTGCCTGGGAAGTACAACTATCTGACGTATTTTCTAAAAGATGCTTGTTATGATTACCTGGCGGTGTTATAATAATACCCTTGAAAAATTTGGTTTTGCCAGGGGAGCGGATGACCGGAGGCAAATCCGGGCTGAAGCTGAGAAATCGCCGAGAGTGGTGACCCTACGAACCTGATCGGGTTAGGACCTGCGAAGGGAGGCAGATAAGAGTAAGTTTGAGGCCCCTCTTTCGCGGAGGGGTTTTTTGTTTCGTAAGGTTAAAGAATGGAAATGCTAAAAATAAATGGCGTTGAGAAACAGTTTCCGGCTGGGCAGCTACCTCCAACTGTAGCTGAATTGTTGAAGCAGCTGGGTATTGAGGCGGCAACGGTAGTGGCTGAAGTTGATGGTCAGATTATTGAATCCAAAAAGTTTGCCCGGACGCGACTGTGCAGCGGCCAGAGTATTGAATTGGTACGATTCGTGGCCGGAGGTTAGATGCCAAACGCCCAAAAAAGGTATTTGGGGACCCGTTGATTGTATGGATAAGTTAGTGATTGCAGAAAGACAGTTCAATTCCCGACTGCTTGTGGGAACAGGCAAGTTTGCATCGTGTGAGATTATGGCTGATGCTATCGAAAAGTCGGGCACCGAGATCGTTACTGTTGCGCTTCGCAGAGTGGATATCGAAAACGAAAACGACGATATGCTAAGCGCAATTGACCGCAAAAAATATCTGCTGCTGCCCAACACTTCCGGTGCTCGCGATGCCGATGAGGCGGTCCGCCTTGCAAAACTGGCGCGGGCGGCAACGGGGATTGAATGGGTGAAACTCGAAGTTACGCCTGACCCGTATTATCTGCTGCCGGATCCCGTAGAGACACTAAAGGCAGCCGAGATTCTGATAAAGGATGGCTTCGTTGTTCTGCCTTACATCAATGCGGACCCGATTTTGGCAAAGAAGCTTGAAGACGCCGGCGCTGCGACGGTGATGCCGCTTGGGAGCCCTATCGGTTCAAATCAGGGACTCAAGACCCGCTCGTCGCTGGAGATTATAATCCAGCAGAGCAATGTGCCGGTCGTGGTTGATGCCGGGTTGGGGCTTCCCTCACACGCGGCCGAGGCAATGGAAATAGGCGCAGATGCAGTTCTGGTTAATACAGCAATTGCAACGGCGGCTGAGCCGACTGAAATGGCAAAAGCATTTAGACTCGCTGTTGAGGCAGGGCGGTTGGCTTATGAATCCGGGTCGGCACCTGTCAGTAAAAGAGCAAGTGCTTCCAGTCCGCTGACGGGCTTTTTGAGAGATGAAAATGATTAGCACACGGAAATATCTCGGCCCAGACATAAAAACGATACTGGCTGAGAAGGGCCTCGATAGCAATGGCCGGCTCTGGCGCGACCGGCTGGAGAACACAAGTGGCAGGGAGGTTGAAAGAGCTTTGGCTTGCGCCACCGGTAGCTATAGTTTGGAGAAGCTGTTGGCGTTTATCTCGCCGGCCGCTGAAGATTACCTTGAAGAGATGGCGCAGTTAGCCCGGCAGCTTACCGTTCAAAGATTTGGGCGGACAATCAGACTTTATGCCCCGCTGTATTTGTCCAATTTCTGCGTCAACAGCTGCCGATACTGCGGCTTCAATAGAGAAAATAAATTTAAGCGAACCAGATTGACCATTGAGCAGGCTCTTACCGAAGCTGATATTATCGCAGCCGAAGGTTTTAGAGACATACTGCTTGTCAGTAGTGAAGATAGAAAAATTGTTAGCATTGAGTATCTTACGGAACTTGCGAAGAAACTGAGAAGCAAATTCAGCTCTATCTCGATAGAAGTATATCAGATGGGCGTCGCTGAATATGCAAAGCTCTTTGAGGCAGGTATTAAGGGAGTTACGGTCTATCAGGAAACATATGACCGGGAGGCATATGCATATTATCATCCTGCCGGCCCAAAGTCTGATTATGATAACAGATTAGACACTCCGGACCGCGTTGCTGCTGCTGGTATGCGCGAGATTGGATTGGGCGTTCTTTTGGGCCTGGTCCCGTTAGAAGTTGACGGCTTACTTCTAACGGGACAGGCGGACTGGCGAGTTGAGACCCTGGCCTTAGCCGAACATGCTCACTACCTGGTCAAACGCTATTGGCGGTCGCGCGTGTCGTTTTCTTTTCCAAGGCTGCGGCCTGCGTACCCCGCCCCTGAAGCAGTGGCGGGGCAGTCCAAGCATCTACTTAGTGATAAGAACCTTGTACAGATGATGATGGCACTGCGATTGTGCTTCGCTGATGCGGGACTGGTGCTGTCAACTCGGGAGCGCGCCGAATTGAGAGACCGTCTGATTAAACTTGGGACAACCAAAATGAGCGCGGGCAGCAAGACCTGTCCGGGCGGATATTCGGAGCAGACAGATGCCCCGCCGAAGGCGGGTATGATCAGACCCTGCGTTGCCGGGAGGCAATTTGAAATTGACGATAGTCGCAGCCCGGCTCAAGTGGCCGCTATGATAAGGGCCCAGGGCGCCGAACCGGTTTGGAAAGACTGGGACAGCGCTTTTGACGAAGATTAGCAGGCCATGCAAATATCCGGGCGTCACACTTTTCCATCGTTATCAATTGGTGATGATTCCGGCCCTTTAATCTTGCCGGCCAGCGGCCGGTCTGCTCATGCCCGCCTTCGGTGGGCGAACTCTTTCATTGCACAATACAGAACCGGCACGACGAGCATCGTAAGTACTTCAATCGTCATTCCTCCAAAGGAAGGTATTGCCATCGGCACCATAATATCAGAACCCCTTCCGGTCGAGGTAAGCACGGGGATAAGCGCCAGGACCGTTGTGGCGGTTGTCATAAGACAGGGACGAATTCTGCGAGTACCAGCCTCAACCACGGCCCGGCGGATCTGAGCAACTCCACGGGGCTTTTGGGCCTGGAACGACTGCCTGAGATACGTACACATCACAACGCCATCGTCGGATGCAATCCCGAACAGCGCCAGAAACCCGACCCAGATAGCGACGCTGAGATTAATCGTGTGCACGTCGAACAGCTCCCGCATATTCACCCCGAACACGCCGAAGTTCAGGAACCACTCCCGGCTGTACAGCCATATCATTAAGAATCCGCCCGACCATGCGACAATTATCCCCGAAAATATCAGCAGGCTGGTCACGGTGGATTTGAAATGGAAATAGAGAATTATGAATATGATAAAAAGGGCCAAGGGTATAACTACGGAGAGTGTTTTCTGTGCGCGAATCTGATTTTCATAGCTGCCGGCAAAGACATAACTGGTTCCTCTGAGGTTTAGTCCGGGCAGAGAGTCAATCTTCTGCTCGGTAAGGGTGCGGCCTTGTTTTGCTGCTGTTTCCGAGGCATCCTCAAAAGCCTTGCTAAATGTTTCGGCTTGATGTTTGAGATACCGCTGACATTCTTCGACGACGTCAACCTCGGCGTGCCCGGGCTTCATATCAAAGAGTACGTAACCGACAAGAAATGTGTCCTCGCTCTTTATGGCCTGAGGACCACGCACATAGCGAATTTCCGCCAATTGGATAAGTGGTATCTGGGCCCCATCGGCTGATGGAACTAAAATCTTGCCTAACGTTTCGACCTGGTCCCGCAATTCGCGCACGTATCTGACTCTTACGCCGAATCGCTCGCGTCCCTCAACGGTTGTAGTAATGCGCCTGCCCCCTATCGCAACCTCAATAACATCCTGAACCTGCCCGATATTCATTCCATACCGCGCTATGGCCTGGCGGTTTATATCAATCTCCAGGTAGGGCTTGCCTACGATCCGGTCGGCAATTACAGCGGCCGGCTCTACACTGGGAACTTCCTTGAGAAAGCGCTCGATTTCCAGGCCAACCCGATCGATTGTGTTGAGGTCCGGCCCCTTGATCTTGACGCCCATCGGCGCGCGCATACCGCTCTGGAGCATTACTATTCGCGCGGCGATAGGCTGCAGCTTGGGCGCACTGGTGGTGCCGGGAATCTTAGCGGCATTTACTATTTCGTCCCAGATATCATCCGGGTTCTTAATATGTTCTCGCCATTGTCTAAAGGGTCTGCCGTATTTGTCGCGTATGAGTTCGTTTTGGTCATCGCGGATAAATTCGCCGGCCTTTTTGTCGTATCTAAAGCGAATACGATGCCCGTCTTTGTCGGTCAGGTACTCCGGCTTGTAATTGATGACAGTTTCAATCATCGATATCGGGGCAGGATCAAGAGGCGACTCGACGCGGCCAATTTTTCCCACTACCGAGTCGATCTCGGGGATGGACTGCAGGGCTATGTCCTGCTTTTGCAGGACGTCCAGACATTCTCCAATTGAGGCATGGGGCATAGTTGTCGGCATATACAGAAATGAGCCCTCATCCAAAGGCGGCATAAATTCCTTGCCGAGTCCGGGAAAACTGTGCACCGCAGCAAACCACAATCTGTTCGACTTCAACTTCTCCGGCACAAAGAAAAAGACTCTGCCAAACCCAAGCCACACCATCAAAGCCACAACAACGACTACGCTGGGAATCGATAAGAACGCCGTCTTATGCCTGAGGCACCAGCCCAAAATGGCCGGATAGAACTTCTGGAAAACCTTGAAAAACGACAGCAGCCCACCAATCAGGAGAACGACAAACACGAGATTTCGCACTAAACCTTTATCCGAGCCCAACGGCAGCCAGTGGCTGGCAAGTATTACGCCAACTGTGACCACTGCCGCGGCATTGGCAATCAGGGGCAGGAAACTGTTCACTCTCTTTGGGATGTAGTCTCTTGAGAGATGATAAAACCCGATTGCGCCGATGAGAACACCTATCCACCAGGTAAGCCGGAAAGCTGCTATAACAGCGACGACAATTAATAATCCGCCCAATATGTATCGATTCAGTTTTTTGAGAGCGGCTTTTCTTGTGAACAGGATGTGGGCGGCCGGCGGGATTATGGTTAAAGCGACTATTACCGAAGCGATTAAAGCAAAGGTCTTGGTAAATGCCAGCGGCTTGAAGAGCTTGCCTTCCGCCCCGGTCATCGTGAAAACCGGCAAAAAGCTGACGATGGTAGTCGAGACGGCCGTTAGGACTGCACCGCCGACCTCGCTGGTCGCCTTGAAAACGACCTCGAGCTTGTTATCGTCCGGTGCTGCTTCGTCGAGGTGCTTTAGGATATTTTCACAAATGATTATGCCCATATCGACCATTGTGCCGATGGCAATCGCAATGCCCGACAGCGCCACGATATTTGCATCGACGCCGAAGGTCTTCATTGCGATAAAGCACATCAGCACGGCCAAAGGGAGCAGGCCGCTGATGAGTACCGAGCTTCTGAGATGCACCACCAAAACGATAACCACGATGATTGTAACGAGAATTTCCTCGGTCAGAGCTGTGTTCAATGTGCCTAAAGTTTCGTAAATAAGGCCTGTGCGATCATAGAAGGGGACGATTGTCACCTGGGAAACCGTGCCGTCGGGCAGGGTTTTTTTGTCAAGTCCCGGCGATATCTCTTCGATCTTCTTTTTTACATTTTGGATGGCTTCAAGGGGATTATAGCCGTAGCGTACAACCACCACACCGCCGACGGCCTCGGCTCCACCCTTGTCCAGCGCGCCTCGCCGCAGTGCAGGCCCGTATGACACCTTCGCTATATCTTTAATGTAGACCGGGACATTCTCGTTAACCTTTATTACGGACATTTCTATGTCTGAAAGGTCCTCGATAAAGCCCAGGCCACGAATTACATACTCGACTCTATTAATCTCAATCGTCCTGGCTCCGACGTCAATGTTGGACATCTTGACCGCCATAAATATTTCGTCCAAGCCAACGTTGTAGGCTCGCATCGCGTCGGGGTCCACGTCAATCTGATACTCTTTAACAAAACCACCCACGGAGGCTACTTCACTTATGCCCTCGGCAGAGAGCAAGGCATAGCGCACATACCAGTCCTGGACAGTCCGCAGCTCGTCCAGACCCCACCCTCCGGTCGGATTGCCTTGCTCATCTCGACCTTCGAGCGTATACCAGAAGATTTGTCCCAGTGCAGTTGCATCAGGCCCCAGAGCGGGCTGGACTTCTGCGGGCAGTGAACCGGTGGGTAAGCTGTTGAGCTTCTCCAGGACCCTGCTTCGTGACCAGTAGAAATCCACATCGTCCTCGAAGATAATGTAAATCGAGGAGAAACCAAAAAATGAGTAACTGCGAATAGTCCTGACCCCGGGAATACCCAGAAGCGAGACGGTCAGAGGATATGATATTTGGTCTTCCACATCCTGTGGCGAACGACCCATCCATTGGGTAAAGACTATCTGCTGGTTTTCCCCGATGTCCGGTATCGCATCGACCGGCACAGGGTCGCGAGGCAGACCCCAAAGGTCCCAGTCAAATGGGGCAACCATGACACCCCATCCGAGGAACATTATTACTAAAAGTCCCACAATCAGCTTATTCTCAAGGCAAAATCGTATTACCTTGTCTATCGGCGATTGTTTCTGAGCAAGCAGTCCGTCCATAATTTCATTCACTAAACCTGAACCAAAAAACGAAGTGCCTAAAGTGTAGTTTTTGTTTAAGGTTGTCGATGCTCGTATCGATGCTTGTCATAGAAGCTTGAAACTCGCTTTTCTTCGAGCATCCAACGTCGAGCTTCCAGTTCCGATACCAGCTTCGACACCGACAAACAAGCTTCTACAACTGGGCAACTTTTGCTCACTTTAGCTCAGTGCTGCACCCACAATGGTATTACTTCGGCGCCATTACGTTTTCTCCTGCCCAGCTTACTGCTTGAACTGGGGCAGCTTCGCAATATACTTTTCAGGCTCTTCTTCAAATTTCTCCTTGCAGGGAGAACAACAGAAGTAAACCTTCTTGCCTTTATACTCGGTGAAAATGGCCTTGTTGATGGCACCACCCATAACTGGACAGGTGGTCTGCTCTACTACGGTAGCAACTGCCTCTGCCGATTCGTCCATCATAGCCATTTGTTCATGCCCCTGCATTTCCTGCATCCTTTCAGCAGGTGTCTCGGGGGAGGCCGGCTCAGACTTCTTGCAGCCGTTCAGCGCAATCAGTCCTACAATTAACAGGCCTGCCAGCAAAACAACCATCTCAAATTGTTTCGTTTTGTTGTTCATTTTATTGCCCTTTCAAAATTAGGTTCTCAATCTTTCTTTTTGAATTGCGGCAGCTTGGCCAGGTACTTGTCCGGATCCTTCTCAAATTCCGGCTTGCAGCCGGGGCAGCAGAAATACACCTTCTTGCCTTTGTACATAGTGAAGAGGTCCTTGTCGATTGGCAGACCCATTACGGGACAGGTTGTCTGCTGGCCAATTTCATCTGCCGATAGCTCTGCTTTGGTTTCTGCGCCGCGATGATGACTCGCCGCTCCGGGCCCTCGTGGATTCATCATACTTGGCTTTGCCTGAATCTGCATAGCAGAGTCAATCTTGAAATTGCCGTTGGTTACAACAATTTCGCCTTCTTCTAATCCGGATTTTACAATATAGTAATCACCCACTCTGGGCCCAAGCACTACTTCTCTACCCTCATAAGTTGGTTTGTCCGCGTCGGCCTGCCGGACGTAAACCACCGCACGCTTTCCCGTAATCAAAGCTGCTGAGGCGGGAATAACCAGAGGAGCTTCGCCGGCGGCATCAACCTTGACATAGCCGAGCGATTCGGTGGTCACCAGATCCATACCGCAGATATCACAGGTGCCCGGCTGGTCTTTGACAACAGATGGATGCATCGGACAAATCCACTTGCCTTCCATCTCAGCGTCCATCACCATACCTCCCTGGGCGACTTTTGCCCGCACCACCGCTCTGACAAACATCTCAGGCTTAAGCTTGCCGTCAGGGTTCTCAATATTGACCCGCAGCTTAACCGTTCTGGTCTTGGCATTGAGCACTGGGTCTCTAAAGCTTATTCTCCCTTTGAACACATCGCCCGGATACGCCTCGGTCGTAAATTCAACCTCTTGCCCGTATCGAATCCAGGGCAAATCGGATTCGTAAGCATCCAGTTTGACCCACAGCCGCGAGAGGTCTGCGACAGTGTAAATAGGTGTGCCCGTGTCGACGTACATACCTTCGGTGGCCTTTTTGTCGATGACTATCCCGCCCATAGGTGAATAGATTGTTATGTGTGTGACGGGCTCGCCGGAGTTCTCAATCCTGTCAATCTGGTCAGCGGCAAGGCCAAGCAGGCGTAGTTTTTCTCTGGCTGCCTTAAGTGTGGCAAAAGTGACCCTGGTAACAAGGTCAGAAGTTTCGGTCCTAATGTTGCCGGCGGCCCTTGAAGCCTGCAGCAGTTCGGCCTGGGCGCTGATTAGCTCGGGACTGTAAAGCTCGACCATATGGTCGCCCTTGCTAACCGTGATGCCGGTAAAATCCACGTAAAGGCGGTCGATTCTGCCGGGCACCCAGGCGGTAATATATTTGACCCGCGTTTCGTCAAAATCGATTTTCCCGACCATTTGGATCTCGGCCGTAACAAACTTCCTCTCGGCCCGTGTAGTCTCAATCTCCATCAGCTTAATAGCCGCTTCGGAGAAGGAAATCTGCCTTTCACCAACCACACCATCTTCAGTAGCTATCGGTATTAAATCCATAAAACAAATCGGGCACTTGCCCGGCTTTGGCTGGCGAATCTGCGGGTGCATCGAACAGGTCCACCACGTCTGTTCTTGCGTAACACCCTGCCGGCCGGGATGTTCGTGCTCTGCGCCGGCGGGGTGTTGTGAAAGTGATTTGAAAAGATACCCCGCCACAAATGCAATAATTGCTATAAGTGCAATCTTAGCGGCCGTGCTGCGAAGCCATAATTTCTTTCCCCTGCTTTCCATGGCTAATATACCTTTCTTATATGATGTTACCTCTTTTGCAAGAACATTGTTCAGCATTATTTAATGAAGCATAGCATAGATAGTCTTGAAGCGTTTGCAAATTATTTGTGTCGCTCGGCTGCTGCGAGGCCCAGACAGACGGTATAAAGACAAGCAGAAGCGCCACCATAGTCAGAACGGCTTGCACCTTCATATTCTTACCCCCTTAAATTGTACTGTATAACCATCTCATTATACATCGGGAAAATTCGCGTCTGCGCACCAAAAAACCAACCTTACCCCTGCAGGGTTGAGAGCTGCCATGGTGAATCGCTTTTCTATGACCATATTCTATCCCCTGCGCGTTTGATGTATCAGTTTGACAATTTCATCCAGCTTTTGCTGTTTTTCTTTTTCAGAGCTTCCTCTTACGGCTTGGGTTACACAGTGTTGAAAGTGCTTTTCTAAAATCCTCTCTTCTACCCTGCCAAGGGCACCTTTGATGGCATATATCTGATTTAGAATATCAATACAGTATTTACGGTCTTCGATCATTCTTTGAACGCCGCGAACCTGCCCCTCAATTCGCCTTAATGCAACCAGGTTGTCCTTATGACTTGGATTTTTTTTCATTTCTTGTCCCTTTTGTATCTGCACTCCTGTTATACCCCCTGGGGGTATGTTATGTTCAAAAAAAATAATCTTTTTTCACAATTCAGGCCTAAGCTGCTGTTTTTGGGGATATTGTACCACCTGCGATGATATTATCATTGCTGTCATAAAGCACGAGTTTTTGGCCGGGGCACGGTGCAAATTGAGCCTGGTCAAATTCAACGGTGATATGTTCTCGGCTTGCATTAACAACTTTGCATGGCTGAGGGTCGCCATACGAGCGAATCTTGCCATAAACCTGCCTGCCGATAACCAGCTCTTCAGGTATAAGAACATTTATCTGATTTGCCCTTATAGTGCGGGAACTCACTTCCTCTCTGGTGCCCAGGGCGATGGTATTTGTCTCTGCATCTATTCTGCCCACATAGAGCGGCTGACCGCCGGCGAAACCAACACCTCGTCTTTGGCCAAGCGTGTAATTGGCAATTCCTGTATGTGTGGCTATCTTGTTGCCCTGCATATCTGTTATGTCGCCATGCTGATTGGCTTCATCGCCAGTCAAAGCTGCCCGATAGTCGCCTTCTCCGGCAAAACATAATTCCATGCTTTCCGGTTTGTCGGCAACGCTCAGGTTCAGTTGCGCGGCAATCGAGCGGACATGCTCTTTTGTCAGTTTCCCTAAAGGAAGAACAAATCTCGGGAGTTTTTCCGAAGCGATACCGTACAGAAAATAGCTTTGGTCCTTGGCCTTATCTTCCGCTCTGCTGAGGCGTACTTGTCCGCCGGTTTCGGTAACCCGCGCATAATGACCCGTGGCAAGATGGCTAATCTCAAATGCTTCCTCCAAAAAATCCCAAACCAGTGAGAATTTCAGCAGTGTATTGCAGTCGACACAGGGATTTGGAGTTTGGCCTTTTGCGTAGGATCGGCGGAATGGTTCAATTATGAGCTGCTCGAAGGCTTCGGTAACATCAACAAAGTAGTGGGGTATGTCTAACTCATTGCAGACAAATGCCGCATCAGCTCCGCAGCAGCGGCGACTGCTTGAGCTGCACGAGACAGGAATCTTCATTGTGATACCCAGTACATCCCAGCCGTCTTCCTTGAGCAAATGTGCAGCGACACTGCTGTCCACGCCGCCGCTCATTAACACCGCTATTTGCTTCGAACGCGCCTTCTTAGGCGACCAGGCCGAGAAACTTGGTGGCAGCAGCTCGATGTTGTATTTGCCGACCGTCATTACCTCTGAAAATCCTAATAGAAAAGTTCCGTACTCAAATACCTCTCGCCCGTATCAGGCAATACCACAACAACGAGTTTGTCGGTATTTGCCTTTCGCCTGGCTATCTTGACCGCCGCAGCCACAGCAGCCCCGGATGATATTCCTGACAGGATGCCTTCGGCCCTGGCCAGACGTTTTGCCATGCTGAACGCCTCCTGATTTCCTATTTGAACGATCTCGTCAACAACTTCCATATTTAAAACGTCTGGAACAAAGCCGGCTCCGATTCCTTGAATCATATGCGGACAAGGTCTGCCGCCGGAAAGTACCGGAGAGGCGGAAGGCTCAACAGCCACGATCTCGACAGAGGGCTTTCGCGATTTTAGCGTTTCGCCGACACCGGTAATCGTTCCGCCGGTACCTACGCCGGCAATAAAAATATCCACCAAACCGTCCGTATCCTTCCAGACTTCTTCGGCGGTAGTCTCCCTGTGTATCTGGGGGTTTGCAGGATTTTCAAACTGCTGCGGCATAAAAGCACCGTCGGTTTCTTTGAGAATCTCGCCGGCTTTGTTTATTGCGCCCCTCATACCTTCTTCAGCGGGTGTAAGCACAAGCTTTGCACCAAGCAGTTCCAGTATCTTTCTGCGTTCGGTTGTCATCGATTCCGGCATAGTCAAAATCAGCTTGTAACCCCTCGCTGCCGCGACCCACGCAAGGGCAATGCCGGTGTTACCGCTGGTCGGCTCCACGATGACGGTTCCAGGTTTGATTTTGCCTCGGCGTTCGGCGTCCAATACCATGCTTACACCAATGCGGTCCTTGACGTTACTGGCTGGATTGAAAAACTCTAATTTACCTGCTATCCTTGCCTTACAGTCCTGGCCTATTTTGCTCAGCCATACTAATGGTGTCTTGCCAATCAGCTCTGTCATATCTTTCGCTATATTCATTTCTCGACCTTCTAAAATTATGTCATAAAGCGGATTAAGGAACAGTTATTTTTTTCGGCGTACTTTAACGCAAAAGTGGTCGCCGACGTTCTTAACTTCTATCACTTCTTGACCCTGGTGTGTGAAACTTTCCGGCACGTTCTTAGTAGGCTCGCCATCGTCAAGTAATACTTCAAGAATTTCTCCGGCGTCAATTTTTTCAAGCTCAATCTTGGCTTTAACAAAGTTCAGCGGACAGGCAACTCCTCGCAGGTCAACAGTGTGCTTTTGTGTTTGCGCTTTGTCTTCCGGAACGCCGGCATTGGCTTTTTGGGCGGCTGGTTTGGCCTTAAATTTAAGATTAGCATCGAGTGACAGGAAAAGTTCTTCTACTCGTTTTGCCAGGTCCTCGACCTGTGGCAGCAAATCGTCAATCGAGTTTCTATCTCCCATACGCCAGTCGATTGCATTGTCAAGCAATTGTTGCGCTTGAGGTTTGACCCAGGCCGGCTCGATAAGATGCTTGCTAAAAGCAGCAAAAATCTCTCTGTCTTTTTTCGGCTCCAGGCCGAATATGACCAGAAGCGCTCTTGCCGCCGCGATAATTGCTTCATATACACTTTCGCTTTTGTCCTTCGCTGCCTGGGTTTTGTGTGCCGCCCTGATGGCTTCTTTGGCCTGGTCAACATCCAGTTTGATTACGTCCATTACCCCTGCTCCGCACTCACCGGGGCCTCTGCCGGCCAGTGAAAACGGCTCGGTCGCACCAAAGTCGTAGTAGTACTCATCCGGAAATTCCGGAGAAGAAAAGTCATCATATCGCTCGACAAGACCTTTTAACTGTTCTTTCTTAATCGCACCGGCTGCGAAGGCCTCAGCCAGCAGATCAGGTATTTTCTTAGCTGGAACTGAGCCGACCCTTTCCGCCAGATGTGCGGTACGCTCAGTTGTTTGGGCCCCAGCCAAAACATCATAGCACGGCATCAGCCTGCCATTGACTCGTTTGGCTCTGCCTTGAAATCCAATATCGGCGATGTAGTGATGTCCGCATGAATTAGGACAGCCGCTGATTCTGATAATCGTTTCGCCCTGTTGCCTCGAAGCTTTGCTCTGGTTGAGCTTATCGGAAATTGCATCGGCCAAACCTCTCGAAAGGCAAAGTCCCAGTTTGCATGTCGCGGCTCCGGTACAGGTAACAATCTTGCCCCTGCCGTTGCCAGTTACATCAATACTAAGACCTTCCAAAGTGGACCTGACTTTTTCAATATTCTGCCGTGGCACAGATGTGATTAAAAGATTCTGCAGCTGGCTGGTTCTAACCAGGCCCTGACCGAATTTCTCTGCGGTCTGCCCTGTCTTGATTAGGTCGTCTGCAGGTATATCACCAAGATTCAGCCTGAGCATCACGGTAAATAGCCCTTCTGTCTTCTCAGCTAATACATTATGCCGGAGCGGTGACCGACTATTATCGCTGTCGACCACTGACCTGGGGACTTCAAACTTTGAAGCGCCGGCTCTTACTTTTGGAATATCGCCTCGAAGGCCCTGGTTGCGAACTTCTTGCCGTTCAATTTTATATAGCTTGATAAATTCTTGCGTCCCAACCCGTGCGACCACGTATCGTAATCTCGCCTTGTGTTTATTTGACCTGTCCCCATACTTATCAAAGAGCCTTTTGATGGCCTCAGCTACTTCCAGGATTTCATTGTCGGTTATAAAGTCTTCGATTTTCAAACCTACGGCAGGATTTGAACCCAGCCCCCCTCCGGCGTAAACAGCAAAGCCCTTAACCCCATCTTTTTGGTGCGCAAAAAAGCCAAGGTCGGCCACTGAAGCAAATGCACAATCAGCCGAGCAGCCTGAAAAAACTATTTTATATTTTCTCGGAAGATTGTAAGAGTTTTTGAACTGTAATAGATATTCAGCGGCTGCGAGCGCATACGGTGATACGTCGAATTCTTCTTTGGGGCAGACCCCCGCTCGCGGACACGCCGTAACATTGCGCACCGTATTGCCGCCGCCGCCGCGTGGTGAAAGCCCTACCTCAAGCAGTCCTTCAAGAACATCAGGTGTATCTTCGATATTAACCTCATGAATCTGAATATCCTGCCTTGTCGTAACGTGAACAATTCCATTGCCGTATGTCTTGCTTAATTGAGCGATTCGTTCTAACTGATACGGTAAAACAAGCCCGGCACCGATACGTATACGGACCATGTACTTACCGGCGGCCCTTTGCTCATAGACTCCCATAGGCACGCGATATGCTCGAAAGGCAACCGCGGAAGTTTGACCCTGGACAAATTTTTCAACCCGGCTGCGATAGGCGAAAGTGTCTTTTTTGACACTTTCCGGGATACGCAAAATAGGCTGTTTCACCTTACACATCTCCGCCCTTTCACAATGGTTGCCGGCATTCTGGGTTCAATATTATCTCCAATACTAATTTCATTGCCTTCGGTGTAGCGGACTTTTACTTGGAGTACCGTACTTGTGAACTATAGCTAAAACAGGCGAACGTGAAATGCCACCTGGGTTGATACCCGGCTGACCTTCGGGAATGGAAACACCCAGTTCTGAAAAATACTCTTCCCAGGCGGCAAGAGTCTCCCCCGTGTCCGGATTCTTAAATGTCATCGGTTGTAATACAAATACAGGGCTATTATCATTGGCCCGTAGGAATATTTCGTAAATCAGTTCTGAGCAATAGTAAGCCTTATTGTCAATGGCGAATACCTTATCATAAGGCTTTCCCTTCAAGGCAATAGATTCTTTAAGCGCAGAAGGTATTAGAGGACGAAAAGGCTTCTTTAGACGTCCTACCACAACTTTAGGGCGGTGTCGGGCGTCAAAACTACGGTCAAGAAAAGTTTGCAATGGCGTTACCTCCACACCACTCGACACAGCTTCAATCACAACTAAATTGCCACCGTCGTCTCTCGCAACAACACCAACATGTGAAAAATTCGCTCCCTGGAATCCGGTTGTAACTTTTTCTATAGCATCGCAAAGAGGCCCACAATCGAGATCTTGAAAAAGTAAATCTCCCGGCTGAAGTGCAAAACTACTATCTTCCCTAAAATTTATCTGGTTGCATCCGAAAACAGCCACGCTAATCGAAAGCAGCAATAAGGTCCATTTAATAGAACGCATAACGTCCCCTGCAGTAATTACCTACTGGTCTATAATCTTCACCGGCACCTCAGTTACATTGCCGTTCTCTATAAGAAAACCCTTAACGGCGGGACAACTTGAATCCCGTAGGGAAACTATCATATATGTTACGTCCGGCGTAAGTGACAGGCGAATATCTTCCTGCGAAGGTCTGGCCGGCGTGGCTGGGTGACTGTGATATATAGCCAGCATTTTGAGGCCGGCTGAGCGCATGTCCTTAACCACTTTAAACTGTTCTGCAGGTTCCATCATAAAATGGTCGCTGCTTTTATCAGCATTTGTCATTTTGTAGAGCTTTTCGACTTTACTGTCGCTGCCGGCAAGAATTCCACATGCTTCGATCGGCGCTTCAGCTTCGGCCTGTTTCAGCATTTGTTGAAAAATGTTATTTGGGATTTCTAAATTCAACGTTTACAGTCCTTAAGGTCGCATACAATTTGCTCTTCGTCCTTAAGTTCAGTTATTTGTGGATTTTCGCCACAGAGCCGACATTCCGGATTGCGCTTCAACCGCACCTTGCGAAACTCCATTGTCAATGCGTTATATGTAAGCAGTGTGCCGGTCAATAAGTCACCAATCCCCAGCAAATACTTTATCGCTTCTGTTGCCTGCAATGATCCAACAACGCCCGCCAGCACACCAAGTACCCCTGCCTGCGAACACGAAGGTACTGCGTCCGCAGGTGGTGGAGCATGAAAAATGCAGCGGTAGCAGGTTGTCTGGCCGGGCAGTACCGTTATTAACTGGCCGTCAAATCTGAGAATCCCCGCATGCGAAAATGCTATCTTCTCAAAATAGCAAGCGTCATTGACAAGAAATTTAGCAGGGAAATTATCTGTACCATCGATTACAAAATCATATCCGCGAATGACTTCTCTGATGTTGTCGGCTTTTGCCCGTTGATGGTAGGTTTTGACTTTAACATCGGGATTTATTGCTCGCATCTTGGCTTCGGCAGAGGCAACTTTTTCCACTCCCACATCACCGGTGTGATGAATTATCTGTCTTTGAAGATTCGTTAGGTCCACCTTGTCTGCGTCGATAATTCCAATTGTCCCGACCCCTGCCGCAGCTAAGTATAACGCTGCCGGTGCACCCAAACCGCCGGCTCCGACAATCAATACCTTGGATGAAAGTAACTTCTCCTGCCCGGTACCGCCAACCTGTTCGAGTATTATGTGTCGACTATAGCGCTGTATTTGTTGCTCAGTTAATTCCACTTCCGCCTCCCATAAAATAGAGGAACTCCACCTTGTCGTTATCTTCGAGGGCTGTGCTTTCGAACTGGGCTCTTCTTAGAATCTGGCCGTTAAGCTCAACTGATACCATCTCCGGCATCTTTACCTTTTGTTCTACTAAAAGCTCGCCTACTGTCAAACCGTCACTAAAATCAGTCTCTTTACCGTTTATAATAAGTTTCATTTCTATTCCTCGAAAGCTTTTTTTATCGCCTGTTCAAAATCGTTCCTGATATCCTCGAAATCTTCAATACCTGCTGAAATTCTAATCATGTCCTCGGTAACCCCCATTTGTTTCTGCTGCTTTACCAAAAACTCATGAAAGATAGTAGACGAAGGGTGTATCACTAAGGTCTTCGCATCACCCAGATTCGCCAGGTTCTTCGCAAGCTTCAGCGAATCTATAAATCTAAAAGCCTTCTGTTTGTCACCAAGCCCAAATGTCAGTAGCCCACCGCCACTGCCGCCGAACAACTTAACAACCCTGCTGCGAAATTTGCTGTCCGGCAGACCCGGATAGTCTACCCAACAAACTTTTGGATGGTCTCGCAGGTATTGGGCCAATTTCTCGGCGTTTTCACAGTGTTTAACCATTCTGCCGGGAAGGGTCTCCAGACCTTGCAGCATCAGAAAAGAATTCATCGGTGCAGGACAACCGCCAAGGTCGCGATAAATCAAATTGCGCAGATGAGCAAGAAAGGCTAATTGGCCGACTCTTTTGGATAACTGCCTTATATCATCAAACGGCCCTGATTTCCAATCGTAGTTTCCGGTGTCAATTATTGCCCCGCCAATTGCAGTGCCGTGGCCGTTGATAAACTTAGAAGTCGAATGAACAACAATATCAGCGCCAAACTCTCCGGGCTTGAAAAGAACCGGCGTAGTAACGGTGTTATCGACAACAAAAGGTATGTTGGCCTGATGAGCAATTTCAGCAATAGCCGGTATGGCAGGCACATCCATTCGAGGATTGCCGATGGTCTCGACAAAAATCAGCTTTGTCTTGTTATTGACGGCTTTGGCGAATTGTTCTGTGTCTGCGGCATCAACAAAATTGGTTTTTACGCCGAACCGTCCCAGCGTATTCTCGAACAGAGATACCGTCCCCCCAAAAATACCTGCTGCAGCGATTATCACATCGCTGGCCCTGACCAGGCCCATCACAACGGATGCTATAGCCGCCATCCCGCTGGCCGTTGCGATGCAGCCGATTCCATTCTCGAGCTCCGTAAGCCTCGCCTCAAGAGCGGCGGTGGTAGGATTTGCGATCCGCGTATAGATATATCCGGGCGCTTTTCCGTCAAAAACATCGGCAAGCTCCTGTGCAGTTTTGTAGGCGTACGAAACCGTCTGATTGATTGGTACTGCAGTTGCGCCGCTGGAGCTGTCACCAGTAAAACCACCATGTATAGCCAGTGTATCGGTCTTCATTGAAATTCCCCTTTTATCGAAAAAAACACATGCTATCTGTCATATCTGGTAGTCAAGTAAAGGTTTTGTATGAATGCCGCACTCACCGCCGCATTTACTCGTTCCAATCCATCGGCCTGCCCGTTCATCCGCACCCTGGGCTATCTTCGTGCACGGCCAGCAGCCAAGCGACCTGTAGCCCTTCGCATACATAGGATTAACGCGCACCCTATTCAAGGCCAGATACTGCCAAACCTCCCGCTCATACCAAATAAGAATGGGATTGAGTTTAATCAGGCCTTTGTCCAGCTCCTGTATCTCTTTGAAGTTCGTGCGCGTTCTGCCCTCGGTGCAGCGAAGGCCCGTAACCCAGCAGTCAACGTCCATCTCTTTGACGGCTTGTCGTGTCGGTTTGACTTTAAGGATTTCGCAGCACTTGTCTGGGTCGGTCTCATAGAGCTTTTCGGGAATTTCTTCGTCGTTGCTGAACACCCGCAACTCCGGATATCTTGATACCTCCTTGGCCATAAACTGCTTGGTCTCCGGCGGCTTGAATCTTGTTGTTACGATGAAGCCGCGAATCCTCGGGCTTACACGTTTGGCAAGGTGCCAGACAGCGCTGGAATCTTTGCCAAGACTGTTGGCAACCACAAGTCGCTCACCGAATTCCTTGTAGGCTTGGTCAATCAGCCCCAGCGAACGCTCGACCTTCTCGGCAAAATTCAGTTTTTCAACAAGCTCTGTAACATTTTCTGCAACTTCTTCGATTAACATAATCTTAAATCTCCATGCAATCCAAATAATGTAAATTGCTATATTTCATATTCAGGGCTCTTTAATTTTCCGAATTTCACGCGAATCCAGAGCCGCTCGTGAAAGTAGTACACACCAAGCTTTATCAGTGTGTCAGCTACACCGATCTCCGCGGCGAGAGTAAATTTCCTCGTGGCAAACCAGGCCACGGTAAAGGTAACCAATGTGGCGAGCGAGCGCCAGCTAAGGGTTTTCATTATGGTCCGAACGTGCGATTCCACTTTTTTTCGCCCCTAAATTGAAAGTATTCCCGTCGAAATACTGGGAATATAAGTAAAAAAAATATCATCTTCATAAAAACGCTGCTACTTCCAGCTAAATACTGTAATTGGGAGCACATGTCTCTCTCTTGGTTCGTTCAAATTCCACCAGCTCGGCAAAGGTCTTACTGTTACAAGCTTCGGATATCGCAGTGTTAACCTCTCGCCATAGTTGTTTAAACGCATCATCTCCAAAAAATGCTGCATTTCTGTTCGCTCTTCCTATCGCATCTGGAGCTACTGAAATCGGGCCTTGGATATATTCAATGACTTCTCCGACCGTCAGGTCTTTGGCATCCCGGGCCAGCATATAGCCACCGTCATTTCCTCGCCGTGAATCAACAAAACCCGCATGTCTCAGTTCATTCAGAATCACTTCCAAAAACCGGGGCGGTACGTTTTGGGCACCAGCGATCTCGTGTATTTTCACCGGCTGACCGGAATCTCGCAATGCAAGCTCAAAAATGGACCGCAGAGCATATCGGCATTTCTTGGATATTCGCATTAGCAACTTATTCTCAACTATCTCAATCGGAATTATAATATACGAAATTTGTGTCTCATTGTCAACACTTTTTTGAAAAAATTTCTAAATTTCCTACTTCGAGGAGTCTGTCTGAGTAATAGGCCCCTTGAAATTCATAAGTAGTTGCAAACAAAAGGCTTAAGCGTTTTAGGCTCAAAGTCTCTAAGTTCTTTAACAGTAAAGAGTTACGCATTTTGACGGCAAATACTCGGACACGCTCCTATACAAAGCCGAAGAGACGTTTTTCCTGCATTTTTCGCAATGCGAGCACACGCTAAGTGGAAAATCGGGCTAATTCGTTCGATTGGGAACCAGCAAGCATAGGATTCTCAGGAGCCTTGAGCAAACCTTTTAGTTGACTCTTAGAGAGCGTGTCTGAATCTGCCGCTGTTCTTTCTGGAATCAGAAGTGGTCTCTATAATTTTCTATCTAATTTTCGGTAACTGATGGCCTCGGCGATATGTTCGGTCCGGATGTTTTCGGCCTCGGCGAGATCGGCTATTGTGCGGGCGACTTTGCAGATTTTGTCGTGGGCTCGGGCGCTTAGGCCGAATTCCGTCATCGCTTGTTTTAGAATAAATTCGCTTGCTGAATCGAGCTTGCAGAACTTCTCTACCTGTTTATGGCTCATTCTTGCATTGGTCATAACCGCGCCGTCACTGAACCGCTTTGTCTGAACGCCTCTGGCCCTGATAACATCCTGCCTCATCGCCGATGAGTCCAGCTGACCTGACTTTGACCGAAGCCTGCCGAAGCTTATCGCAGGCACATCTATATGAATATCAATCCTGTCCACCAGCGGCCCGGATACCTTTGATAGATATCGCCTGATTTGCCCCGGCGTGCAGTTACATCTTCTCGCATCGCTGCCGAAATAACCGCACGGACAGGGATTCATCGCCGCGACAAGCATAAATTGTGCGGGAAATCTGATGGTCTTTTTCGCGCGTGAGACAATGACGAAACCGTCCTCCAACGGCTGGCGAATCATCTCAAGAATGTATCGTGGAAATTCGACAAATTCATCGAGAAACAATATCCCGAAATGGGCCAGCGACAATTCGCCGGGCCGCGGTGTTGTTCCGCCGCCGATCAAAGCCGGCCCGCTGGCTGAGTGGTGCGGCGTTCGCACAGGCCGAGTAGCCAGCAACGCCTTGTTCTTACCCAGCAGCCCTACTGACGAGTACACACGGGTAGTCTCGAGAGACTCTTCCAGACTCAGAGGCGGCAGAATCGTCGCTAATCTTTGCGCCAGCATCGTCTTTCCCGCTCCAGGTGGGCCTATCATCATGATGTTGTGTCCGCCGGCAGCCGTGACGGCCAGTGCCCGTTTGACGCTTTCCTGGCCCTTAACATCACTAAAATCAACTTCATAATTTGATGCTACGTCAAAAAGCTCCTCGACATCGACGGTAGTTGTCTCCAGCGGCAGCTGCCCTGAAAGAAAACCTGCTGTCTGAGCAAGCGACCCAACTCCAAAGACCTCAATATCGGCAATTACTGCGGCTTCTTTGGCGTTGTCCAGGGGGGCTATCATTCGGCCAAAACCGTTTGCCGCCGCGGTCATCGCCATACTCAGTACGCCATTGACCGGCCTGACCCTGCCGTCCAGAGCCAGCTCACCGACAATAATGATGTCATTAAGAGCCAAACTGACCAGACTGCCCTGACCGATGAGCATACCCAGAGCAATAGACAAATCGAAGGCAGGCCCCGCTTTTTTCACATCGGCAGGAGCCAGATTTATTAGCGACTGGGTTTTGGGATACTTATAGCCACAGTTAACAATTGCGCTTCTGACTCTCTCGATGCTTTCCTTCACCGCAGCATCAGGCAGGCCAACGATAACGGACTTCTCAAATCCGCCCCGCGCAACGTCAACTTCCACCTCGCAGATTATCCCTTCAATACCTTCAAGTGTAACACTGTGCAGTCTGGCTAACATATTGTTCCCCTATTTTGTTGATTTGAAGGGTGCATTTTAAGACTTGTTTGCTATCACTGCAAGCAATTTTCAGCTCTTTCTGCGGATAGGGGTACATCTGCCGTTTGCGGAGAGTTCTTTTCTCAACTGCAGTTTCTTAGAGCAACTAACTTCAACAGTCATTTCGAGCGTAGCCCACACCCGTCATTTCGAGCGTAGCCGAAGGCGGAGTCGAGAAATCTGTTAAATAAGTTCTTCCTCTTTATCCTTTTCAGCATTCCGTCTATTAGAAACTCTTAGTGCTCACAGCCCCATGAACTGAATGGCCAGGCCACAAAGCAATATGGTTGCCCCCGCTATAACGTGAGCAAAGCGTTGCACCTTGGCCAAAGGTAGAAAATTCACTCCCGTACTCGCAAGAAGAACAATTCCTAACATAGTAGCAATGGTTGCTATGCCGAACACAAGGGCAACTAACAGCACGCTGAAGAAACCGTTTTTCGCAGCCGGATACATCAGTATGGGAATCAAAGGCTCACACGGCCCGAAAACAAAAATGACAAACAGCGTCCACGGTGTGATGTTTGAAGTGTTTTTGCCGTTGTGAACATGACTGTGCTTTTGATGATGACTATGCCGGTGCGCGTGCGCGGTCTCGCCTGTGTGAACATGGGTATGCATATGGGGCTGGTTCCGGTACGCCCGCCGCAATCCCCAGACCAGATACGCCAGCCCGAAGGCGATAAGCAGCCACGCTGCCAAGTTGCCCCGCGCCGATTCGATGAGCTCCAGCTTTTTGACCGCCAGGCCCATCGACACCCCTATCAAACCCAGCACCACTGAACTTGCTATATGCCCAAGACCGCACAAGAAAGTTATGAAAGTAGTTTTGACTCGTGACCACTTTCGTGCCCATGACATCATGATAAAAGGGAGATAATGGTCCGGGCCCAGCACAGTGTGCAAAAAGCCTATGGAGGCAGCGGTAATAACAAGAGCACTCAGTTCCGCTGTCATAGCTCACTCCTCGAAAGAACTAATATTCATTGTTGAAGCTTGCGCATAAAAATAACGAATTTGTGCTATCCAGTCAAGAAAGTAATTGACAGAAAAACAAGAGTTTCTTAAATAAGCTCATTTGATAACGAAATGTTTTCGAGGAGATTATATGGCATCGCCGGAAAAAGTTCTCGTCATAGATTTGAACAAAAACGCCGAAAACCAAAAGCTCTTGGATGGCAAGCCGCAGACCTGCGGAATGCGCTCCGGCAGAGTATATTTGGCCCCCGGGCAGGCCTGCGGCCAACATAGTACCGCCAATAAGGAGGAAGTGCTCGTTTTTCTTGCCGGCCAAGGCGAGCTGCTGATTGGCGAAAATGGCTCTTTTCAAGTCGGCCAGGACAAGGTATCTTATATACCACCGCATACGGGACACGACGTTAAAAATATCGGCACCGAACCACTTGTTTACATTTATTGCGTTGCTCCCGTAGTCGAATGATTAAGCGAATAAAAATCACGAAACTTAGCCGAATAGCGATTTCTAAGGCCGGTAGGCGAAATTTCGGCTCCGGGATTGTCCCGGCCATCGGCCAATCGCTCAAGACCCAAATCGCCCTGATGGGGCGAAGAACGCCGAAGTTAGTAGGGCTTGAACAGTAAATTGCCAGAAAGTAAGAAATTTTTTGAAAAAATTAAAAAATTTTGAAAAAAAGTGCTTGCAAAAGTTGTTACGGCGCCTATAATTGAGATTGTATTAATAGCTCTTTTCTTCTCATACATCTTGGCTTTGGTGAGGCAGTAGATACTTTATAAGTTTGCAGTATATCCTCTAAATGAAAACCTGTCTCACAAAGGCTGGAATCATCAGGGTTCCAGCCTTTTCTTTTGCGCCTCTGACTCGCCCAGCTCATCGGCAGCTAATCGAGCTGACGCCTGACTGCTCTTTCTGCAGGCGTATTCCATTAACTGCCTGATATTCCCTGATGAATACTGCCTTGAACCGGGTAAGGGCCTGCCGTAACCCCAAAGCTCCAAAGCTCTTGCAATCTCAAATTTGCCTTGATAGCGATTTCGTCATCTGGTAAAATGGACAAGCCTGTGAAAGGAGAAGCTATTTGTATCCCTTTGCATGTGAACCACTCTGATTTGCCAAACTTATAAAGCGAAATTGCGTGAAATAAGATAGTAAAAGAAAGGGTAACATTATGCACAAGGCAAGAGGGTTTACCTTGATAGAGCTTCTGGTGGTAATCGCCATCATTGCGTTATTGATGGCGATATTGATGCCGGCACTGCAGCGGGTCAAGCAACAAGCGAGGACGGCTGCTTGTCAATCGAAGCTGCACCAATGGAGCCTTGCCTTTTCGATGTATGCGACTCAGAACGATGGGCGTATGTTCGCAGCTTATCACGGCGGCGGCACTACGGACAGCGACGTCTGGGGCAACGCCCTTCGGCCGTACTACAAGGAACCTGATCTGCGCCTGTGCCCAACGGCCATGAAGGCTTACGATGAGGGTGGCTCGGTCACATTTGGAGCCTATCGCAGGTCTCGCTTGCAACATCATAATGATCACGGTCTCGGAAGCTATGGGCTAAGTACCTGGGCCGGTAATGCTCCGCTGGGAATGGAGGCACATTACCAATATGAGACTAAATATCAGTGGAGGCGTTTCGATGTTAGGGATGCAGGTTACATACCGCTGTTGATGGATGCCCAGTGGGTCGATGGCTGGGCAATGGCCGTCGATGAACCGCCGGAATATAGTGGTGAGCCGTGGCAGGCCCGCGGCGGTCACACCGGTGGTCTCAGGCGTTTCTGCGTCAACCGACACAACGGCTTCACAAACGGTCTTTTTATGGATTTCTCTGTCAGGAAGATTGGACTTAAGGAGTTGTGGGAGCTTAAGTGGCATCGAAATTGGACCGAAGAGAGAGCCAACGCCGGCACGCCCGTATGGCCGGATTGGATGAGGAATTTTAAAGACTACGACTGAAAATGATTATTAGAAAAAAGCGGGCAAAAGAGTCCTGATTTTGTCATACTTATAAAACAGGATTATCAAAAGTAAAGTAGTTCTGAAAGGAAAGCAGGAAGGAGTGGAAACACTCTGGGAATATCCGGGAAAATGTTGGTCCAAGTCCCCTAGCAATCCCCACCCGGAGGGTCTGGCTAGGCCTGCTTTCCTTCTCCTACGAGGAGATATGCAAGGAACACTATCATGGGTAAACCAAGAGGTTTTACATTAATTGAGCTTTTGGTGGTAATCGCCATAATTGCGCTGTTGATGGCGATATTGATGCCGGCGCTCCAGCGGGTAAAGCATCAGGCAAGGACAGTCGCCTGTCAGGCCTTGCTGAAACAATGGGGCGTTATCTGGTCGATGTATTGCGATGATAACGATGGCAATTTCAGCAGAGGTCTTGTTGGCGGCTCTGGATGGCATCGTGGAGAATGGATAATTTGCCTGCGGTCTCTGTACCAGACAAAGACAGATATTCTCCGGTGCCCGTCGGCCACTAAACGGCACCCTAATGGAAACCAGTGGGGCAGCACGTTCTACACCTACTATATGCCGTTGGGCGGAAGCGGCAGCATAGGAGGCGGTGAAGAACCCAGCTACGGGGGAAACAACTGGATTTATGACCCGGCGGCGGGCACAAGCGCGATTCAGGGCCGACCGGCTGCATGGAACTGGAGGACCAAAAACGTCAAAGGTGCGGCCCTCGCACCGGTCTTCGCAGATGCCATGTGGAGAGGAGGCGGGCCTTGCTATCGTACTAATGAGAGTGGTCCACTCGACCCTAAATTCAACCGCATCATTCCGCCCGAATACGACGGTCAATGGATCAACTACTCCAACGAAATGATGCACTTCGCCATCGACCGACACAACGCGTTTGTAAACCACCTTTTCATGGATTGGTCCGTCAGAAGAGTTGGTATTAAGGAGTTGTGGAAGCTCAAGTGGCATCGCCGGTTCAGCGTAAACGGCCCTTGGACCAAAGTCGGTGGTGTCCAGCCCAGCGATTGGCCTCATTGGATGAGAAAGTTTAAAGAGCACTAAGAAAATCACCGCTGCACAAAAGAGCGCAACTGCCAAAAAGTTGATAGAAAACACCCTATGGCAAGGCTGCGATTCACCGGCTTTAGGGCGGGAGAACCATATTTTGATACTTCGCATTAACAAGTTTAATATTGCAAAAAAAACAGATTCAAGGTATAATACCTCCCAGCAAGGGGAAAGGGTGCTGGTATGAACAAATCAAGGGGTTTTACCCCGTTAGAAATCAGTCGAACTTGTCTGACGACAGTCAAGATTCGGAAGGTATCAGAGCTTCGAGCGGGATTTCTAACGGGCCCCGTTAGAGACCCGAAGGACAAAGGTTCTAACGGGGCGGGGTTTACATTAATAGAGCTTTTGGTGGTAATTGCTATTATTGCATTACTGATGGCGATCTTGATGCCCTCACTGCAGCGCGTAAAGAAACAGGCAAAGGCAGTTGTTTGCCGGTCGAACTTGAAGCAATGGGGTGTCGTCTTTGCGATGTATACCGGCGACAACGACGGCTCTTTCCCCAGTGGTGATGTTGATAACGCCCCCATTAAGGATCCGACGGGGCTGTGGATGTATGCGCTACGGCCGTACTACAGTGACGGACAGCTACGCCTCTGCCCAATGGCCACGAAACCTTGGACGAAGGGAGCCCGGCAGCCGTTTGCAGCCTGGGGGCCTATCTCCTCCTATGAGCCCGGCTACTGGCCTACTGAGCCCGACACTCCAGCGGCTAATTACCTCAGCTATGGGCTGAATGACTGGGTTCGCAATACTCCACAGAAGTCTTCTCGCGGACTGGGTGGTATAGATAGACTTCCCTTGCTCTGGAGGACTCCCAATGTTAAAGG
This sequence comes from Phycisphaerae bacterium, assembly GCA_030619925.1. Taxonomy (GTDB): domain Bacteria; phylum Planctomycetota; class Phycisphaerae; order Sedimentisphaerales; family Anaerobacaceae; genus JAUXAL01. The sequence continues at coordinate 51,094 of JAUXAL010000008.1, forward strand.
TGCAGGTAATATACCGGTGCTTTTGGACAGCTCCTTTTTCGGGTCCGATCCATACCACACCGATCAACCTCCGGAATATGATGGTAATGTGGTGGTGGAATTCAATCAAAATGAAATGAAGCGTTTCTGCCTCAACCGACACCAAAATGGGACGACAAACGGCGTTTTTGTGGATTGGTCTGTCAGAGAGATTGGGCTTAAGGAGTTGTGGAAGCTCAAGTGGCATCGAGAGTTCGACATATCCGGCCCCTGGACCCAAGCCGGTGGCGTCCGGCCGAGCGATTGGCCCGAATGGATGAAAAGGTTTAAAGACTACTGAAAATAACCGTCCCGCAAAAACGAACAAAAAAATACGATTTTGCCGAACTTATACAACAAAATTGCGAAAAGGAAAGCGGCGAAAAGACACCGAAGGAGTATTGGAATGGATAAACGAAAAGGGTTTACCCCGTTAGAAAGAAATCGGATTCGGAAGGTACCAGAGCTTCGAGGGCGAGTTCTCCGCAGTCCACAGGATGGCCAAGCCCAGATGGCCAAGCCCATAACGGGGTTTACCTTAATAGAACTTTTGGTTGTAATCGCCATTATTGCGTTACTGATGGCGATCTTGATGCCCGCACTACAGCGGGTAAAGAAACAGGCACGAGGGGTCGCTTGCCAGATGAACCTCAAACAGTGGGGCATTATCTGGGCAATGTATTGTGGCGATAACGACGGCTACTGGCTTAGCGGCGAAGGCCGTGGCAGCGGCAGATGGTGGTTCCAGCCGATGAGTGAGCTCTACACTGTTGAGGCAAAGATACGGGTCTGTCCCCAGGCCGCTAAACCTTCCGGTCGCGGGAAAATAGGTGCGTGGGCGGATCATGCTTGGATAGTCACAGACCCAGGCATTGAATATATAGGCAGCTACGGCCCGAATGGGTGGATGTGCAACCATCGGCCGGGAGCGTCAACAGTATGGAGCCGCCCGACTAAGGATAGTCAAGGCAGGCTGATGCATTGGAAGACCCCCAATGTTCAGGGTGCGGACAATATACCGTTATTTACCGGTAGTTGGTGGGTTGATGCCTGGCCAAGGGACAATGACCAACCTCCTGATATTACAGCCACCTACGCGGCGATCCCGGATAGGCCTAATACAAATGAAATGGAGCGCAATTGCGTCAACCGGCACGGTGGATTCTTAAACGGCCTTTTTTGCGATTGGTCCGCCAGAAAAATTGGACTTAAGGAGCTCTGGACATTAAAGTGGCATAGAACTTACGACATAAACGGCCCCTGGACCAAAGCCGGCAATGCCCAGCCAAGCGACTGGCCGATGTGGATGAGAAGCTTTAAGGATTACTAATAACGCTTCCAACGCAACGAAGGGATACGAAACGAATATCATTTATGAACAAACAAAAAGGGTTCACCTTAATAGAACTTTTGGTGGTAATCGCTATCATTGCGCTGTTGATGGCCATATTGATGCCGGCGCTGCAGCGTGTCAAGAAACAGGCAAAAGCCGTTGTTTGCCAGTCAAACCTCAAGCAATGGGGCACTATCTTTGCCATGTACACCAACGACAACAACGGCTTCTTTTCCAGACGCACGCAGTCGGGCGGTCGTTGGATAAATGTCCTGTACGACTACTACTATCGGGAGGAGAAGATACGCGTCTGCCCGATGGCGACAAAAATTAAGGTCCCGTACCCGCCCGGGTCCACTAGCACACTTGTAGTAGGTGGCGACAAATTTACGTCATGGGGCAAGATCGGTATGACGCCAAACGAAAGTTGGGGGCCAGTCGGTACCTACGGCAGCTACGGGATAAATGGCTACCTTTATGTGCCAGGGAGCGACCCATTGTACGGAAAGCCGGCTGATTATTACTGGAGAACTCCTAATGTCAAGGGTGGATATAATATACCGATGTTTCTGGACGGCTGGTTCTTTTGCGGCTGGCCAGAGCATACCAATACCCCCCCGAACTACGATGGAGACAGATGGGCAAGTGACGCAAATGCAATGAACCGTTTCTGCATCAACCGTCACGACGGATTCATAAACGGCCTTTTTTGCGATTGGTCCGCCAGAAAAATTGGACTTAAGGAGCTCTGGACATTAAAGTGGCATAGAACTTACGACATAAACGGTCCCTGGACCAAAGCCGGCAATGCCCAGCCAAGCGACTGGCCGATGTGGATGAGAAGCTTTAAGGATTACTGATAACGTTTCCAAAGCGGCGAGGAGATACAGAGCGAATGTCATTTATGAACAAACTAAAAGGGTTTACCCGCCATACGCGTGGCGGGTTTACCTTAATAGAACTTTTGGTGGTAATCGCTATCATTGCGCTATTGATGGCGATACTAATGCCCGCACTGCAGCGGGTGAAGAAGCAGGCACAAGCAGTTAAGTGTCAGGCACACCTTAAACAATGGGGTGTCGTCTTTGCGATGTATACCGGCGACAACGACGGCTCTTTCCCCAGTGGTGATAACACCGCTCCTAATGATCCGACGGGAATGTGGATGTATGTGCTACGGCCGTACTACAGTGACGGACAGCTACGCCTCTGCCCAATGGCCACGAAACCTTCGAATAAGGGAGCCCGGCAGCCGTTTGCAGCGTGGGGGCCCATCTCCTCCTATGAGCCCGGCTACTGGCCTACTGAGCCCGACACTCCAGCGGCTAATTACCTCAGCTATGGGCTGAATGACTGGGTTCGCAATGATCCACGGACGTCTTCTCGTGGACTGGGTGGTATAGATAGACTTCCCTTGCTCTGGAGGACTCCCAATGTTAAAGGTGCAGGTAATATACCGGTGCTTTTGGACAGCTCCTTTTTCGGGTCCGATCCATACCACACTGATCAACCTCCGGAATATGATGGTAATGTGGTGGTGGAATTCAATCAAAATGAAATGAAGCGTTTCTGCCTCAACCGACACCAAAATGGGACGACAAACGGCGTTTTTGCGGATTGGTCTGTCAGAGAGATTGGGCTTAAGGAGTTGTGGAAGCTCAAGTGGCATCGAGAGTTCGACATATCCGGCCCCTGGACCCAAGCCGGCGGCGTCCAACCGGGCGACTGGCCGCTATGGATGAGAAACTTTAAGGATTACTAATAACGCTTCCAAAGCAACGAAGAGATACGGAACAAATATCATTTATGAACAAACAAAAAGGGTTTACCTTGATTGAACTTTTGGTGGTAATTGCTATCATTGCGCTGTTGATGGCGATATTAATGCCGGTACTGCAGCGGGTGAAGAAGCAGGCACAGGCAGTTAGGTGTCGGGCACACCTTAAACAATGGGGGGTCGTTTTTGCGATGTACACCGGCGACAACGACAACAAATTCATGCACTGGAATGCAGGCGTATGGGTGGAACCGCTCAGGCCCTATTATAAAGACGTTGGTGAGGCAATGCGTGTCTGTCCGACAGCTACAAGGAGTCTTGAGGAAGGAGCTCTTCATACGTTTGCCGCGTGGGACAGGGTAAATACGTACACCAAGGATGAGAGGGTTTATCGCGGCAGCCTTGGTATCAACAACTGGGTTTATAACCGGCCGCCGGGCGCAGACACCTCAGCTCTTATGTGGGGCAATCCCTCTGCCAATAACTGGACGGTTACCGAGATTAAAGGCGCCAACAATGTACCGCTGTTTCAAGATTGCTGGCGCTGGGGCGGTGCTCCATATGACACACGGGATAGCGCTTCTCCAAGCGGCTGGAATGAGCCTCCCCCGTATGAAGACATTTTCACGAATGGTTTTGGGCGTTTCTGTCTGAACCGGCACAATGGGACAATTAATGGCTGTTTTGTGGATTTCACTGTCAGAGCAATAGGGCTAAAGGAAATGTGGAGGCTTAAGTGGCATAGAGTATTCGATATACATGCTGAGTCGCCGGTTTGGCCGGAATGGATGAACAATTTCAGGGATTACTGAGAAACAACCCTTGCACAAAAACCCACAAAAGATTATACTGGACTTGCAAGACAAAACTGCAAAAAGTAAACCAGCGAAGAATACAGAAGGAGTATCATTATGGGCAAACAAAAGGCTTTTACCCTGATAGAACTTCTGGTGGTAATTGCCATTATCGCTATATTGATGGCGATATTGATGCCCGCACTGAATAAAGCCAGAGAACAGGGCAAACGTGCGGCCTGCCTGAGCAATCTAAAGCAGCTGACACTTTCATGGATTATGTATGCAGATGAAAACGACGACAAAATTGTTAGCGGCGACGGAGGTGTTTGGCACACATATAATGGGGTCGTTGAGACCCCCTGGGTCGGCAGGTGTTGGCACAGTAATTACAGAGGCGGCGACCAGCTACCGGTGGAAGAGCAAAAACTTGAAATCAAAAAAGGAGCTCTATGGTCGTATTGTAAGAACCTGCAGCTCTACCGCTGCCCGACCGGTACGCGAGGAGAGCTGGTAACCTATGCTGCAATGGATTCTATGAATGGTCATCCTCTGCCGAATAATCCCAAGGGCAGAGGTGCAGACGCCGTCATAAAGAGATTGCTCATTAAGAAACGGCTCACGATTCGCAGCCCGGATCAGAGGATAGTTTTTATTGATGAAGGCTGGGTAACACCGGACAGTTACGCTGTTTATCAAAATAGACAAGAATGGTGGGACGACCCTATGGTGCGGCACGGTAACGGGACGAGCGTTTCTCTTGCAGATGGTCACAGCGAATACTGGAAGTGGAAAGGCCCCGAGACGATAAAGGGCGGCAAGCTGCGCGACCGCACTCACCCTTCCCAGCATGTTGTGCCTCAAAGCGAGCCGGGCCACGAGGATTTGTACAGAGTCAGGAAGTCCTGTTGGTGGGAGATAGAGGGTTAGATAAAGCCATAGGCAATTTTTTGTGCTTCTTGTTTTTTGTTCGTCGGCCGTAGATAATCGAGGGACTCCTCAAGCTGATTCGTCAATAAGCAGGTACTGCGATGGGATTCTATGGTTCCGGTTCTGCTATCTGACGCAAACCTGTGTGCCTATCGGCTCAAGTTGGAAGGAGCTTTTTAACTGTGCGGCTTTCCGTTTATTAACGCAGCTAATAGGATATGTCTTAACCTGTCAACGCTGAGGTTGTTGAGGTAATCTTCGGTAAAATCCAGCTTAAATCGGCCTCTGAAATTTTTGATTCGTTTCTCAAGCTCGGTCCTGCCTAAAGCAGCGATTGAAGTAGTCGTTTGTTCGAAGTACTCTCTTGAACCCATCGTCTTGACCTTTGAAGGACCAATTCTTAATAAGTTGGATTTGCATTCAGTATCGTCCCTTGCGTCAACCCACTTCTGCGACAAATTCCGTATCGCATTCCAAACCCTTAAATTAGCTTATTATTGGCCTAAAATTTTTTTGTCATTTTGCCGACCGTCTGATAACGTTGGGTTATGAAGACGGAAAAGCTAAATTATCACCTGCCACCCGAGTTGATTGCCCAGCAGCCTCTTGGTATTCGAAGCGACTCGCGGCTGCTGGCTCTTAATCGCTCCAAAGGCGATATTTTGGACAGCCGGTTCAGCAAACTCGGCGATTTTCTCTCGCCCGGAGATTGCCTTGTGCTCAACGATACGAAGGTTTTGCCCGCTCGTTTTTTTGCACGTCGAACTACCGGTGGAAAACTCGAAGGTTTATTCCTCGCCCAAAATACTGATAGAACCTGGGATATAATGATAAAAGGTACACGCAAACTAAAACCCGGCGACCTGTTATATCTGAAGGACAGGCAAAAAGATGATTTTTGCAAAGCAACTTTGCTCGAAAAGAAGGGTGACGGCAGATGCCGGCTGAAGCTAAAAACGGATGCAGACGCCGAGACTGTCCTCGATAGAATTGGCTTTCCACCACTGCCGCCATATATCAAACGTGACGACGACCCTGCTGTAGCCCAGGTGGATAAACTGCGGTATCAAACGGTTTATGCCCGCGAGCCCGGCGCCGTCGCGGCGCCAACCGCTGGGCTGCACTTTACAAACGGGCTGATCGAGCAATTAAAACAGGCCGGAATCCGCTTTGCGTATATAACGCTGCATGTAGGAACAGGGACATTTAAACCGATAACCGCAGAGAATCTCGAAGACCACAAAATCCATCAGGAGCGGTTCAGCATCGACGAGAAAAACGCCCGGATAATAAACGCAGCAAAAAGCAAGGGCGGGCGAATAATCCCTGTCGGCACAACTTCGACACGGACCCTCGAGACAATAGCCGCCGGCTCAAAAATCAAAGCCGTAAGTAGCACAACAAGTTTATTCATAAAGCCCGGCTATGAATTTAAAATCACCGATGCAATGATAACAAATTTTCATCTGCCGAAATCGACGTTGCTTGCACTTGTGGCGGCCTTTGCGGGACTGGAAAACATCCTCGCCGCTTACAATCACGCTATCGAGCAGCGATACCGCTTCTATTCCTACGGCGACGCAATGCTGATTATCTGAAAAGCCAGGAACATAAAGCTAATTCGCTTCTGACCCCTGTAGTTAATTACTTATACATCTTGTCAAAATAGTGCTGGGCGCTGACCACTGCACCTCTCATCACATCTTCAGCCTTGGCAGTCTCTCGCTTGGCGAGCACGTCCATCAGCCCGGCCGTATCCAGCTCTCGCGCAGCTTTTTCGCAGGCCTCCCAGCTCAGCACACTTCTTACCACTCTGTCGATTCCCTGCTCGCTGGTATCGTATGCCCGCGTTTGCATATCATGGCCTTTCCACCGGCTAAAGCCGGCCTGCTGGATAAGTCCCGCGATTGCAACGTTCATTCCGTTTACTCTGGCCCCGTGGTCGATGTCATACTTGCCGGGCCCGCCGAGAATAATACCGTCGTTGTAGCCCTGGCTGTTCAGATGCATATGCACCATCATATCGTTATCCAGCTCTTCGACTGTGTCGTATACGTGGTCAAGCCCTATCATTTCTGAATGTCCGAACTCTTTGTTTACACCTTTCTTATCTCTGGAAACTCCGAACTCATCCTCGATTTTTCTCCAGAACAAAAGCGCACTTGCCACCGTCGGGATTAACATCGCGGGGTGTCCCTCGTTCGGCTTCGGCTCAAAGCCTATATAGAGACTGCCACCTTTCTCTTCTTCGTATTTACACAACCCGGCGATGCTTTCCTTGAGATTCTGATACATCTGCCGGATGCCGACAGTGGCAATGTCATAACCAAACGAGCCGTTCCAGATTATAAGCGATGGCGCCTTGTCCGCTTCCGGATGCCACGCCTTTTTGAGAGGCCCATAGGTCAAATCGACCGTCCTTGTGCCCAGGTCCTCAGCCGCCTTTCTTTCGTTCGCATCCAGCGACGCAACCCCGCCGTACGCAAAGTGACAATGCGCACCCGGCGTAACCATCGCCAGATACAGCCCCGTATCCACGAGCGCATCGGCCACCGCCGCGGCATTGTCGTCATCGACTTCCGCATCGTAGTGTATCTCGATACCCAGCTCGATGTTGTCCGGCAGCCGTGGGGCGATTTTGTCGCCTACCAGCTTAATCATCTCCGGCGTGCCGAACTTGCCGCCCCACTCCGGCCGCATGTCCCCCGGCACAAACCCACCCTTACCCGGATTAAACGTCCATCTGCAAATACTATGCAAAGATTTCTTTGCCATTTTACCTGCTCCTTTCGGTTTTTTGCCACAAAGACACCAAGACATTCCCCACACGTAAGTGTGGGGTCTCTTTGTTTTTTCGCCTCCACACATTTACATGTGTGGTATCTTTCTTTGTGCCTTAGTGGCTCGTGGTCAATTGCCGTTTCAAAACATCTTCCCACCTTTTATAGGCCTCTTGATATGCTCCTGTTAGTTTTTCGTTGGGCTCGATTGTCTTGACAGGCTCTAAGCCGACAAAAGCATCCTCTGCTCCGCTGTAGATGCCTGCACCAATACCTGCTCCCCTCGCGGCCCCTTGCGAACCATCGGTATTGTATAGTTCCACGGTCGCGCCGGTAATCGTTGCAAAGGCCTCCGCAAACAGCGGACTCAAGAACATATTGGCATTTCCCGCCTTGACGGTCTTTAGTTCAATTCCCATATTGCGCATTATCCCAAGCCCGTAATTCAGCGCAAAAACGATTCCTTCCTGGGCAGCCCTGAGAAAATGGGCCTTTTTGTGCACATTAAAATTCCATCCGTGAACAGATGCCCCTATATTCTTATTTTCCAGCGTTCTTTCAGCCCCGTTGCCATAGGGGAGTATTACCAGCCCGTCGGACCCAACCGCAATTTTCGCCGCCAGTTTGTTCATCTGGTCATAGTCTAACGGCTGGCCGCTTTCAAAATTATGTTTCAACCAACTATTCAGAATCCCCGTCCCGTTAAGGCAAAGCAATACACCGTACCTGGGACTGCTCTGTGAATGATTGACATGAACGAATATGTTTACGCGCGACTGCTGGTCATAGTTTTTCTTGTCGCTGATTCCGTACACCACACCCGAAGTGCCGGCCGTAACAGCGATTTGCCCGGGCTCTAATACGCCTAATGACAGAGCGTTATTAGGCTGGTCGCCGGCCCTGTAGCTTATTTTGGTCCCGGCCTTAAGTCCCAGCTCATCCGCGGCAGCCGCTGTTAGCCGGCCCTGGACGGAAAACGTAGGGACTGTTTCGGCAACCAGCTTGGAGGAAATGCCGTAGTTTTCGAGCACAAATTCAGCTAATCCGTCGCTCTCGAAATCCCACATTATCCCTTCAGACAAACCCGAGGGAGTCGTTTTTATCTCGCCGGTCATCTTCATCGCAATATAGTCGCCCGGCAGCATTATTTTATGAATTTTAGAATAAACCTCCGGCTCATTTTCTATGACCCATCTTAATTTCGACGCTGTAAAATTGCCCGGCAGGTTGAACAATCTTTTGAGGCACTTTTCTTTCCCGATATCTTCTGCCGCCTTTTCGCCGATATGCACTGCTCTGCTGTCGCACCAGATTATCGACGGCCTCAGCACCTCTTTATTTTCATCCACCACAACCAGTCCGTGCATCTGGTACGAAATCCCAATCGCCTCCACATCCTTTAGCGTATAGCGTTTAGCGTTTAGTTTTCTATCCGCTGTACGCTGTACGCTATTCGCTATCTCTCTTGTGGCTTTCCTGACGTGCTCCCACCAGACTTCAGGGTGCTGCTCAGCCCAGCCTAACTCTTCTGCGACAATCTCCAATTCTTTTTCCGGCGAAGTCGCCGTCGCTAGCACCTTACCCGTCTGGCCTTCCATCAGCGTTGCCTTTACGGATGAGCTTCCAACATCGTATCCCAATAATAACGCCATTTAATTATCCCTTTTATAATTTACTATTTACTACTCTCCCCCCACGTGTTTTCTTTAAAAAATGTTTCACCCCTGGCCTTTGGCCGGGGTAACTTTTTCTCGCCGTTGATTTAACCAAAAAAGGGCTGGCCAAGCCAGCCCTTAATTTCCTTTTATGTTTAGCCCCCGGCTTTGCCGAGGGTTGCTTTCCCGTTATGTTTAGCCCCGGCCTCTGGCCGGGGGTTGCTTTTTTCTTTATTACTCCGGCGGCACAATGGTAATCTCGTCTTGGCCCTTGATGCGGCCATTGTTAACGTTGCGCACAATTATGGTCTGGTTGAGCCGGCTGTGGAATTGTTGGAGCTGGTCGATGCCTATGCGAAGATGGACGGCTCGGCTCCAAGTTTGAACAAAGCTATGGAGTTGATGGGCAAATTCTACCGGGAGAGCAGAAAACCTGCCCATTAGCGCCTTATCTCACCTACCTCGCAATTTAACCGGAGAGAACGCTGAGAGCGCAGAGAAAAAATTGAAATCAAAAAAACTCAGCGGTCTCTGCGAGCTCGGCGGTAAAAAAAACAAATTCCTATACATCGGGACTTACAGCCTTACCTGTCATTGCGAGTCCGCCTTAGGCGGACGTGGCAATCTCAAATCAACTTTTTCCTCTTACAGCGTTCTGCGTCTCCGCAGCCAGCCAAGAAAACCTAAGCCGATGCTGCCAAGCACAACAGCGCCGGGCGCGGGGATCAGGACGATTTTGCCATCGTGGCTGATATAGAAATCATTGCCAATCAACTCGCCGCTGGCCAGTGTACCGGTCAGATATCTTGAAGGTTCATCCCACGGGAAGCCGCCAAGTATACTGGTAAGTTCACCGTAACCAAAGGGGACTCCATCGACGGCAAAATCCGACCCGATTATTGTTAAGATGCCCGATTGGTCTACAAGCAAGTAATCTCCTATCGACCCGCCGGAGATATCTACCAGGCTGCTGCCGACGGCTCTCAGGTAACTTCCTATCGACCCGCCGGAGATATCTACTTGGCTGCTGTCGTAGGCGATCAGGGGACCTCCTATCGACCCGCCGGAGAAACTGACCTGGCCGCTGTCGTAGGCCCCCAGCCACATTCCTATCGACCCGCCGGAGAAGCTGATCTGGCTGCTTTCGAAGGCGCTCAGGATATCTCTTATCGACCCGCCGGATAAACTGACCTGGCTGGTGCCGGCGGCGTCCAGCCAACCTTCTATCGACCCGCCGGACATATCTACCTGGCTGCTGCCGTAGGCAATCATGATGTCTCCTATCGACCCACCGGAGATATCTACCTGGCTGCTGTCGTAAGCATACAGGCCGGCTCCTATGGAGCCGCCGAGGATATTTACTCTGCTGTCTTCGTACGTTAGCAGGTGGTACGTTATGCTTCCGCCATCGAGGAGGTTGACTGTGGTTCGCATCGCTGTGGTGGCCTGGTAATCAACCCGCACATCTTCGTTGATTTCGTAGTCGATATCGTAGGTGGCGCCACCCGTCAAGTTGATATACCCGAGTACCGGCGAACCGGCCACAGATAGCACTACAGCCATCACCCAAACTGTCGTTCTTGCATTTTCCATTTTCATCTCTCCTTCCAAAAAATCGTTAGTATTTATAGCGCACCTAATGCGCACGAATACGACCCTAAGACCTCCAAAACCTCAAATACAATGAATTGCATATACTCTCCTCCAGAATTTTTTCCTTCTTTTTCTTAACTTGAGAATGGGCAATACCGAGGAAATAACATATCATCTCATTGTCATCACCTCCTCTCTAATTGGGGCGGAATGCTCTTTTTCCGTTCGCGCCCTTGCTGCATTTGGCTCAAAGAGCAAGCGTTTTTTTGATGCAAAGCTTGATGGAAAGCAAAACAACCCTTCTCACTACTACTCCATCGTATTGAATGTAAATGATATATTATCGGACTGGTGCAAAACAGTCAAGCTAATTTTCCCACTTTTCGGAAAAAGTGCCGAGATCGCCGCCCATCCAGCCTCGCCCGATTCCGCTAACGAGCCACGAGCCGCGAGCCACGGCTGACGAATCACAAGTATCGAGCATCCAGTCTTCCGTCCTCTGTCGTCTGTCCTCTGTCTTCCGTCTTCTTTTTTCTGCCCTCCAACTTTAGCTCACTTCCTGCCGAGCCGTGGCTCTGGCACGGCTGGTAGGCACTTTAATTTACTTTAGTTCACTATTCACAAATCAACTAATTAACCAAATAACTAATCAACCCCTGACTCATCCACTCATTTTCCCATCACCCCACCATATACAACCACCTCCACCCCACCCGCCGCAACGTCCGATAATCTTTAGCGTTTCCTATCTTCCCTAAACTAACAAAATGTTAATTTTTAAAAAGTGCTCATTTTTACTCATTTTTGCCTAAAAAGCGCGCGTTTTTATGAATTTATAACCAATTCATACTCACTTTTTCGTCATTTTTTGACGTTTTTATCTTATCCAACTTGCCTAAACTACGCATAATGACACACCAATCCTCGTTTTTGGCCGAAATACCAACGTCCTCACAGAAATGAACCTAAAAAACCTAAAAAACCCCAATTTTCCCAAAATTTCAAAAATTTCAGTTCTCAATTCTGTTAATCTACGTAAGAAATTTATGGCTTTGTCTTGTCTGGTCTTTTTCGGATCATTAATACTGCCATTTGACCATCCGCGGGTGATGTGTGCGTTTGTGAAATGGTTTCAGTATTGCTTTGAGCTTTGCAAACATCCTCAAAATTGTTTGGGGTTGCGCTCAACTGCCCGAACTGTCCAACCCAGTTCACACACGGTCCTCACGCCCTTAGTTTAACACCGGCCGAAACATCCTGCTCCCAGGTGGCCAGCTCATCTTCAAGTGCCTTGACTCTCTCCGGCTCGGCCTCGGCAAGATTCTTCTTTTCAGCGAGGTCATCATCGAGGTTATAGAGTCTTATATCTTTGCCCTGAACCAGCAGTTTCCATGGCCCTTTGCGGACGGCCCTTTCTTTTCTGTAGCGCCAGAACAGCGTCCGCTTCGGCACTTTTCGGCCCTCTACCAGCATCGGTAGAAGGTCGATACCATCGAGCTTCAGGCCCGCCGGCAGTTTTGCCCCGGCGATTGATACCATCGTAGCAAACAAGTCCATCCCTAAAGCCGTCTGGCCCGTAACCGTCCCGGGTTTTATTCTCCCCGGCCAATAGGCAACAGCCGGGACGCGGTGCCCGCCTTCCCATAAGCTGCCTTTGTAGCCGGATAGTGCACCGTTGGAGCCGTTCTTGGTAGCGCCGTTGTCGGAACAGAAAAAGATAAATGTCTTGCGTTCCAGCCCTAAGCGCTTGACCGTCTCGACAATTCGTCCGATACCCTCATCCATCACCTCGACCATTTCCTTATACGCCCGGGTAATCTCCTTGCCTTTGGCTTTTTTGCCCTTCCTGCCGCCACCCAGACGCTCCGGCGGGTCGTCCCGGCCCTGGTAAGGATAGTGCGGCGCCTCATGCGGCAGATACAGACAAAATGGTTCGTCCTTGTGCCGCTCTATAAAATCTATCCCGTGCCTGGTTATCAAATCAGTGCAGTAACCTTCTTCGGGGACCTTCTCGCAATCCTTCCACCAGTCTTCGAAGCCGGCCCCGTCGATATGCGAGTGATAATCAACATTGCCACTGACATAACCGATAAACTCGTCGAACCCCTGCCTGGCTGGATTGAACTGGACGTTGTAGCCTAAGTGCCACTTGCCGAAAATGCCCGTCGCGTAACCGTGTTTTCTGAGCACCTCGGCAAAGGTTATTTCTTCCAGCGCAATTCCGGTTTGTCGAGTCGGCCCTTTTGCATAGATGACGCCCTCGATGCCGCTGCGCTGCTGGTAGCGTCCCGTCAGCAGCGCCGCCCGTGTCGGACTGCACACCGGACAGTTGGAATGATAATCCGTAAACTTCATTCCCCCTTTCACCAAGGCATCGATATTGGGCGTCTGTATCTTTTTGCTGCCATAGCAGCCAACGTCCCCGTACCCTAAATCATCCGCCATAATCAGGATTATGTTGGGCCGTTCTGCCGCCGTCTTCGAGAAACCACCCACTTTGCCTGTTGAGCAGCCGTAGTTCGGCATCGCCATCGCTGCTGTTCCCCCAATCGCGAACTTAATAAATTCCCGTCGATTCACCCCGTTAAAAATCCTCGCTTTTTGTCTCATATTCTTACTCCTTTTGAAATCTTGACTCTTGACTGTCGTCAGACAAGTGTCGTCAGACAAGTTTCTAACGGCGTTCATCACGGCGTAGCCAGATACAAACGTTTATTCGCCGCGGCGGTTCTTTTGACGTCCATCTTTATCATTGCTCTGTCATACGTCATCAGGCCGTTTACCTCAATTTCCACATCGGTCGTCTGCGTATATACTCCGGCACACAGGCCACCGCCAATCAGCGAACGCAAATTATCGAGCAGAACTAAGTACGCATCGGTAAGTTCCTCACTGGTTTTATAACTGCGGTATCCCCAGTTCTTTTCGTCCTGCCAGGTGTGGCCTTTGACCGGCAGGCCGAGACCGCCGAACTCACCGAGCACCGCAGCGCGTTTTTCTTCCGTTGGTGGCGCAGCCGGGCCGGGGTACTTGTGAATATCGTGCACGTCACCGACCCTGCGGTCGGCCCAGCCGCTGGCCTGGTTCACCAGACGCGTTGGGTCGCGCTTCTTGACCAAATCGGCGATCCGCGCTGTGTCGTATTGTCCCCAGCCTTCGTTAAAGGGCACCCACATCACGATACAGGGATGGTTGCCGAAAGCATCGATGAGGCGCTTTAACTCCAGTTCAAACTGCCCGGCTGACTCATCGCTGCGCTTGATGTCGGGACCCTTGCGACCAACATGCCGGTCGCCGTTGGGCATATCCTGCCAGACCATCAATCCCAGCTTGTCGCACCAGTAGTACAGCCGTGCAGGTTCTACTTTGACGTGCTTGCGCAGCATATTACAGCCCAACCGCTTCAATACCTCGATGTCATAGCGCAGCGCTTTATCTGTCGGTGCAGTGTACAGCCCGTCAGGCCACCAGCCCTGGTCGAGTGGGCCGAAGTGAAACAGTGATTTATTGTTCAGAAAAATCCGCGTAACACCGCTGTCATCTTTGCCCAATAAAATTTTCCGCATGCCGAAGTAGCTGTTTACTGCATCGACTGTTTTGCCTTGACTGTCCTTGAGCGTTACTTTGAGGTCATACAGGAACGGTGAATCGGGCGACCAGAGCTTGGGCTTCTTGATGGCAAGATCGATTTGCTCTCCGACCTTGGTTTTGCCCTTGGCTTTGGTGAACCATCCGGTTTTGGCCTCTGCCTCCAGGCCATAACCGGTCGTCTCGCCCGAGCATGTCGCAATTACGCGCACTGATTTACTGTCGATATCCGGAACGATCTTGAGTGATTTAATGTATGCCTTGCTCACCGGCTCCAGCCATACAGTTTGCCAGATTCCGGTAACTGCGGTGTACCATATTCCGCGTGGTTCTTTTACCTGCTTACCTCGCGGCTGGTAGCCGGCATTCGTCGGGTCCCACACACTCAATACAATTTCCTGCGCTGCGGTATCGTTCAGTGCATCGGTAATATCGAAGCCGAATGGGTCGTAACCGCCGCGATGGCTGCCGACCTGCCTGCCGTTGACCCATACTGTCGTTTCCCAATCCACAGCACCGAAGTGCAGCAGTATGCGCTTCTGTTTCCATTTATTGGGGATTTGAAATGTGCGTCGATACCACAGGCGGTTTTCTTCGCCCACCGCCTTCATCACCCCCGACAAAGCTGACTCAACCGGAAACGGCACAAGAATCCGCCCGTCGAAGTTTTTTGGCTGCTGCTGGGCTTTGGGCCGAATTGCATATTCCCACAGCCCGTTGAGGTTCAGCCAGTTCTTGCGAACCATCTGCGGCCGAGGATACTCGCGGTGAACGTTATCCGGCGAGACCTGCTTTGCCCATCGGGTCATCAGCGGGCCCTGGGCCGGTTGCCAGTCCGCCCATATAGACGAGCAGATGCACAAAAAACAGAGGACAGAGAACAGGGGGTAGAGGACAGAGCTGACTTCTGACAGGTGCGTTGAAGGTTGTACTCTGTTGTGATGCGTTTTTGGTGTGGAAGAGCTACTTTCAATACGATTTGAATCCATTTTATGCCTTTCGAATAGCTAAAGTTTGACCGGCAATTAACTTAGGTCACTTGGAAAATTTGCACTTAGCTTATTCGTAATTAGCTGATTTTGCAATGAAATTTAATGCTATAAAGAAAGACTGCATAATTTCGTTCGGAGATTTTCCTTGACGGGAAGGTGGTTAATCTGGTATAAGTAAGATTGGTGAAGTTTGTGTCTCCATAGCAGGGTATCTGTGGATTTTGGCTTCTCGGGAGGCGAAATTGCTATAGTCTTATTTAGGTAGCTTAGTGAGTGAGGTGCTGAATTTTAAATAAGAACTTTCTTCTTAAAAGTTAAGATATTTTACATTTCAATTAACATCCCATACTTAGTTTTTGAAAGGAGGACTATTGTGTGCAGAAAATTGTTATTCTTAGTTTTGGTATTGACCTTTGGTCTAAGCTCGTCGGTCTACGCCGCGACCATCATCTGGGTCTCGGACAACAAGAATCCTTCCGGTGGTGCCACGGCCGACCAGGGCTGGGTGGAGGTGCTTAGGGCTGCCGGCTACACCGTGGACTACAGGGGTGAGTCCGGGGGCGCGGACACCCAGTACTGGCGAGAGCTGGATGCAGGGAAAATAGCCGAGCTCAATGCGGCCGACCTTATTATCGTAAGTCGCGATATCAGCAGCGGTGGCTACGACGATGGCGACGAGCCGACCCAGTGGAGCTCCGTCACGGCGCCGATCATCCTGCAGATTGCGCATCTCGTGCGGAGCAATGATTGGAATTGGCTCAACTCCACCAGTACCTCCAGCACTACGGCGAACATGTCGGCTGTGCTTCCCGGCCATCCTGTTTTCGCCGGCGTGACGCTCGATGCGAGCAAACAGGTCAACATTCTGGCCTCGGGTGATGCGGACGTTGGTGCGGTCACAGATGCCGGCAATGGCACGGTGATCGGCACGCGAGCAGACACCGGCGCGGTCTGGATCGCCGAGTGGGAGCCGGGAGTGGAGTTCTACGCTGGGGCAGGCCTGTATACCGGTGGTCCGCGGATGTGGTTCGCCGGCGGCGGTGTTCCCGATGGTTTCTACAACTTCAACGCCGAGGGCGAAAAGTTGTTCCTCAACGCCGTTCGTTATATGCTCGGGGAGACCGGCGGGCCGGGCCAGGTCTCTAACCCGACGCCGGCTAATGAGGCAACAGATGTGCCGCGGGATGTGGTCCTTAGCTGGACGCCGGGAGAATATGCGCCCGTAATCAATGGGCACAAAGTTTACATTAGTGAGAACTTCAACGACGTCAACGACGGCATTGGCGGCATCGCCCAGAGTGCCAGCAGCTATACTCGGCCCCAACGCCTTGATTTCGGCACGACCTACTACTGGCGCATCGATGAGGTCAACGGCCCACCGGACTTTACGGTGTACGAAGGCGGCGTCTGGAGTTTTACGACCGAGCCCATTGCTTATCCCATCCGGAACATAATTACCACAGCTTCCAGCGGCGGTGCAGGCAGAGGGCCTGAAAATACCATCAACGGCTCGGGACTGGATGACAGTGGTTTATTGCACGGCAAAGATGGTGACAACAATATGTGGCTGAGCGATGCTGCAGGACCGCAGCCGAGTTGGATCGAATATGAATTCGACAACGTTTATAAACTCCACGAGATGTGGGTATGGAACTATAATGAATATATGGAGCCAGTGCTTGGTTTAGGCTGCAAAGATGTTTCCATTGAGTATTCGGTCGATGGCACCGACTATACGCCATTGGGTACAACTGCCGAGTTTGCCCGGGCCCCTGGTGTGCCCGACTATGCACACAATACCGCTGTTGATTTTGGCGGCGCCGCAGCAAAGTACGTCAGGCTTACGGTTAACAGCAACTGGGGAGGCATCCTGCCCCAATATGGTCTCAGCGAGGTTCGCTTCTTCTACATGCCTGTCTGGGCAAGAGAGCCCAGCCCGGGTTCGGGCACAACAGATGTGGACCCGGACGTGGTCCTTAGCTGGAGAGCGGGAAGAGAGGCAGCCACGCACGATGTGTACCTCAGCACCGACGGGCAGACTGTAATAGACGGTACTGCCGGTGTTGCTACCATGACCGAGGCCGGCTATGATGCCGGTGCGCTTGAATTGAGCAAGACTTACTACTGGAAGATTAATGAGGTCAATGAGGCCGAGAGCCCAACTACCTGGGAAAGCGATCTCTGGAGCTTTACGACACGCGAGTTCCTTATCGTGGACGATATTGAGTCCTACAATGACCTTGACCCCGACGACCCCGAGAGCAACAGGATATTTAATGTGTGGATAGACGGATACGGTATCTCGACAAACGGCTCTATCGTCGGTTATGATGCTCCTCCTTTTGCCGAGCAAAGTATCGTTCACAGTAGTAAGCAGTCGATGCCGCTGTTCTACGACAACTCCGGCACGGCAAGGTATTCAGAGGCAGAGCTGACGCTGGGCCCGGCGCAGGATTGGACAAAGCATGGTGCTAAAGCGTTGTCACTGTGGTTCCACGGCGATCCGAACAATGCTGCTGAGCAGATGTATGTGAAGGTCAACGGCTCTAAGGTGGTATATGACGGTGATGCGGCTGACATAAGGCAAGCGTCGTGGCAGGAGTGGAATATCGACCTTGCTTTGTTCGGCGTTAGCCTGCAGAATGTCACGAAGCTTAGTATTGGCGTTGGTGACGAGACCGGTACGACACCCGGCGGTTCAGGTAAGGTGCTCTTTGACGATATTTGGCTGTATCCTTCCAGATGTATTTCTTCGCTTAGAAAACCACAAGGCGATATCAACAACGATTGCGTAGTCAACTATTTAGACCTTGAGCTAATGGCAGGTGACTGGCTCCTTAGTGATTACAGTCTTGCGACGACAGCTCCCAGTCCTGCCGGTCTTATCGGCCACTGGCCCTTTGACGGTGGGCCGGACGACGTCTCCGGTAACGCCGTCCAGAGTGTCCCGTTCGGCAGTCCATTGTACGTGGTCGGCCGGACCGGCCAGGCGATTAGCCTTGACGGGACTACTCAAGGTGTAACAGTCATCGGTTTCAGTCAAATACAAGGTGTGCCTCAACTTACTATTGCTATGTGGGCCAAAGCCGACGTTGTAACCGACACGCACACGATGTGGTTCACGGATGAAACC
>JAUXAL010000016.1 GCA_030619925.1 Phycisphaerae bacterium
GGTTTCAGCAGCGAACGAATTCATCTGGCCGGATACAGCCTGATATCATCAAAGTACACCGTACCTGAACCACCAGCCTGCATACTGTTTTTATCGCCGAAGCCAATAGAAATCGTATTGACATTGGTCAGGTTCACACCGCCATCGCTGAACTGCTTCAGGTCGACAGCCCACTCCGTCCAGGCACCTATCTGCGATGCACTCGGGTCATCGTGACGCACTACGGCAGGAGTACCGCCACTGCTGGCTACAGCCACGTACATGGACTCAGGTTCGTTAGCAGGCATATCAACGCCGATGGGCTGCTGCGTGAACACTCCAGTAACCGCACCGGTGGTGGTGACGTCGGAGAATACGGCCTCGCTCGTTACGCCGGAGCTGTGCGACGTCAGCGCCAGGCCTATATACACCGGGTCCACCATCGGAACCGTAGCCGACTCACCTTCCTGCTGCCACTGGCCGTCCAGGAAGACATAGCCGGTGAACATGTTACCTTCACGCACCAGCTTGATAGAAGAAGGCGGCGATATTCCCACCAGTGTACGCGATGAACTGGAGCTACCACCAGCACTATTACGCCACTGGAAAGTTGCGCCATCGCCCGAGCCACTACTGAGAGCTACGAACGCATTGGGTGAGCCGGCATCCAGCGTACCACGTATCATCACGCCAGCCTTGGTCCAGTCGTTGGAGCCGGGGACCCAAAGGACGCTCTCGACCGTTGCTGTGATCGAGCCATCGCCGGACAGTTGCTTCCAGGCGTAGCGGAACTCGTCGGCCGTACCCCAGATATCTGCGCCAGCGGCGGTCATCGTGTAGGTGCCGGCCGGTTCCTCTACAAAGCCTGCCGGATTGCCCTTGAACCACAGCACTAATGTTTCAACAGCTTTTAGAGTCCAATCCCGCTGGGAGCTCAACGTCAAAGTCGCTTCCGAATACCTTGCCGTGCCGGAGTTGTCGTAGAAGAGCGGCATTGACTGCGTACCACTGTGAACGATAGTTTGCTCGCAGAAAGGAGCAACATCATAACCAACGAGAGAGCCATTTGTCGGGATACCGTATCCGTCTATCCACATGTTAAATATCCTGTTGCTCTCGGGGTCAGTGGGGTCAAGGTCATTGTAGCTTTCAAAATCGTCCACGACAAAATATTCTTGTGTCGCAAAGTCCCAGATCTCGCCTTGCCACATGTTGGGGGTCTCGGCTTCATTGACCTCATCGACCCGCCAGTAGTAAGTCTTGCCTAAATCGAGCGACAAGGGACCATGGCTGGTCTCGGTCACGGTAGTGACAGCGGCAGTACCGTCTACCACAGCCTGCTGGTCGGTGCTGAGGTACACATCGTGCTTAGCTGCCTCTCTTCCCGGATTCCAGTCAAGGACCACATCCAGGGGCACGCCTGTTGCCCCGAGAGCAGGGTCGGGATCTTTTGCATGTACAGGAATATATAGGAAGCGAACCTCACTGAGACCATATTGGTTCAGGATGCCTCCCCAGTTGCTGTTAGCTGTAAGCCTGACGTACTTTGCCGCTACACTACTCAAATCGACAGTTGTGTTGTGTTCGTAGTCGGGTGCTCCGGGCGCTCGGGCAAATTCGGCAGTAGTGCCCAATGTTGTATAGTCGGTGCCATTGGCCGAATATTCAATCGTAACATCTTTGAATCCGAAACCGATCACTGGCTCCAGACTCGTATTCGAGTTCCATACCCACATCTCGTGCAGTTTGTAAACGTTGTCAAACTCATATTCGATCCAGCTCGGCTGCGGCCCTGCAGCATCGCTCAGCCACATATTAAAGTCACCCACGATACTGTGCAATAAGCCGCTGTCATCCAGTCCCGAGCCATTCACGGTATTTTCAGGCCCTCTATCTGTAGCGCTGCTGGAAGCTGTGGCGGTTATATTCTCGATGGGGTAAGCAAGTAGCTCGGTCGTAAAACTCCAGACTTTGCCTTCGAATACCGTATAGTCTGGTGGCCCATTGACCTCATCGACGCGCCAGTAGTAAGTCGTGCCCAAATCAAGGCGTTGGGCAGGAGCAAAGCTGCTGGCATCCTGAGCGATACCGCCGATGCCGGCGTTGACGTCTTCGAAGCTCTCACCAAAGTAAACTTTGTGCCCGTTTGTTGGGGCTAGAAATGGTCCCGGGTCCCAGCTAAGGACCACGTCTCGCGGCACATCTGTTGCCCCATTAGCCGGACTTGGATTAGAGGCTGGGCCAGGAACAAATGTCTTGGCATTTTGATAATCCTCATCGGTGGGCACATAGTCAAGGCTATCCGTCCACACGAAAACATCCCAGAACACGCTCGAATTCCCTTGCCTGTCAAAGATGTACATCGTGTTCTGGCCATCTTGAAGCACTTTGTCGCTTCCTTCTTCATTTCCCCACCAACCCCAAGTTGTAGCCGTTTCCTCAAAGACTCGGTCATCATCGTCAGTGAATTCCGGTGCGCTGCTACCTCCCGGGTAGGGTGGGCCAGGAATCTGTGGGTCACCTGGGTGTCCCTCCACGAGCATAAAGTCCGACCGATTGTCCGGATTCAAAACACGCCCCCAAAAGTACCACGTACCTCCCTTGCCACCGGCTGCACTGATATCGAATGTCCAGCGAACCCTGCCGCTGCCACCTCCCCGGGTAACTGCTTGACCGAACGCGCCATCCACGTCAACAACCGGGCAGAACTCATCGGGATCGCGTTCATCGAAATCCTCGGCTTCAAACCAGATCTGGTGTCCACCTCCGTAGTCGGAGATTTTGAAGTTTTCTACAGCATAGACTGGCATTGTTATTAACAACAATGCGACAAAAATACTGAGTAAAATTTGTTTAGATGATTGGTGAAACATTTTTTTTTCTCCTTTTATTTGCTAATATTTGTAATCTGTTCTTGGTGAAAAACTTCAAGTTAAAACACTTTATAAAAAGGAATTAGTTTTTTACACATGGCTATCCTCCTACAAAAAATAAAGAAATACAAAACGGCCGATAACAATTTACACTCTCACTAAATTCTATCCTTTTCTGCTCAGGACAATTTTTCTACGATTTTACTTTGCCTCCTTCCTTTCCGGCGCCGGCCGGCCTTCGCCGGACGAGCAAAAGCTCAATATTAGCTGTCAATTGAAATGTAAAAATCTTCGCTCTGCAGCACAAAGTTCCTATACAGCTCTGTGCTTCGCATAATGGCCCGGCCTCTATCGAAAAACTGCGAAGATTCCACAGGTCAGAGGTCCGAAATCCACAAATCCACTCAATATCATTTGTACCAGATTAGCTACCTTCCCGTCAAGAGAAATATGTGCAAAATTATCGTTGCAGCGACTATTTTTCATCGCCGCGCTCACGCCGGCACTTGCCGCTAGCGAGGGCAAGGCGAGCAGGGGGAGAATGCATCCGGTTCACGTACGGGCAGACCTATGTGCCTGCCCTCAGGGCGACCACGAAGGGTCGCCCCTGACCGTTTTGGCTTCAAGCGGCCGAAAACCGTGTTTTTCGATGATACAGGAAAGTGAACTGTGATTTATGCCGTCGATTTGCCGGTGCGGGGCTTAACCCAGATGGGGCTGGACCAGGCAAGCTGCTCGTTGGCCTGCACCGCCCGCAAATAATACCAGTTCAAACCTTTTCCATCATCAGTGTCGGAGACTTTGTAGGACGTGTGGTAGTGCTCGTGGAAGACTAACCGATGAAGCATAGCCGATTCCTTGGGGAAATCACCGGTGAACAACATTTCTCCGCTCTGGGCCAACTGTTCTAATCTTTGAGATAACGATACCCTGGTAGGCGCCCGCAGGGTAATCTTGACCCGTGTATCTGGCCGGCCGCGTATCTTCAACACAACGGCCTTGGTAGAAATGTCCTCAAACTGCTGGCGAAGGGCGGTGAAAGACCGCACCCGCACATGGTTATCAGAGCGTTCGATTATCCTGTCTCGTCGCATCTCGTCGAGTGGTCCTGATTGAAAGCAAGTTTGAACCTCTTCCAACAGACCGTCTTCTAATGCAATATTGATGTCCCAGTCACAGATACGGGTCATATCGAGCGCAGGCCAAGGCCCCCAGCCGTATTCGAACCGCAGGAGTACCGGCTCGTTCCAGCTTTGGGCCGTTGGCACCCGGTCCATAGGAAAATCGCGGGCGAGCACCCTGTTGTTCTTGAGGATTTCCACTCTGTCGAGCTGGTCCCATCCGGTGACGGTAACGGCCAGCTCACGATGGCGCGTGTACGGCAATTCCCTGCCCATAAGCCGGCCGTTGAGCTGAAAATCCAGACCGATGCGGTCGCCGGTGACCGCATACGTTCGGCGGTTCCGAATCGCATCAAAGATTGCCTCGCGAGTCAGTTCGGTCGCCAGCACCGCTGCTAAGCCTTCGCGGTACCCGCCGGGGAAGCCGAGGTGGTCATCCGTACTGGCGATGATGCCAAGGCGGCGGCCCTGGGCAAGGAAATGATGGAGCGTATTTTTGGTCCAGCGTCCACCTTCGGTATGCCGGATATATGGATACGGCGCCCGGTCGTGTTCGGCGTTGCCCCATTCGGAATAGATCTCGATAACAGGTGAGACCTCGGGATCAAGCCAATCAAGATTGGCACCACGATGGCCGAGACGATTGGCCGGATGATGCGGAATCATAAGCGCACGCCGTTGTTTGGCAAACTGCTGAAATTGACGCAGATTGTCGAACCGGACATACTCGGCGTCCAGAGTCGGGAAGAGAATGTGGTAATCGCCGAGACTTGTCGAGTGCCACTCAAAGCCGGCTATAGTCACAAACTTGCCCGGCTCATCATACTTGCGCACCATTGCTAGGACTTCCGGCCAACGTTTCTTTGTTACCTCGAATCCATCGAGCCATTTCTTCTCGATATTATTTTCGTACCGGCCGATATCATGCCAGTAGCCGTGCGGCGTAAAGCCGAAGAAATCGAGGTGGTTGCTCGCAATCTCAAAAGCTCTTTCAAGTGACCCCTGCGCATAACCAACTTTGTTGTGGTTGTGTAAATCGCCGAAGTAGACGTGATAACCGCCTGCCTGCGGACGGTCTGACGGCTTCGGCGCCAATCCGGGTGCCAATTCTGAGCACCCAAACGATGCCAGCGATAGTGAGCCGGCCGTAGAAGTTTTCAAGAACTCCCGTCGTGTCATTGATCTTGTCATTTTGGATTTGCCTTATTAACAGAAACTTCGTTAGAATTTAGTACTTTTGTATATTTTGGGCACCATACCAGATGGTAGTTGCTCTGATAAACAGCATGACTTGTACTGCTTGGTACCACAAAGGTATTATATCAATATATTTCCCATTGAGGGAAATATATTGATGCGATTTTCATCTCCGACTAAAAGTCGGAGCATTCAATTTGCCCCGTCAATAGTGTATGCAGAAATACTATAACCGGTTCCAAACTCACAGCTTTTAGCCGGAGCTCCTTCAAAAATGGGTCATCGCGGGTTTTTTGGCAAAAAGGATTGACAGCGTGTCTGGGAAACTATTATATTACGGCGGTTTAGAACTCGTTGGGAGTGTAGCTCAGTTGGTAGAGCAACGGCCTTTTAAGCCGTAGGTCTTGGGTTCGAGTCCCAACACTCTCATTTATACGGCCATTGGACGGGCAGAGAACCTGGCGGCAGTGGCGGCAGAGGACCAGGGTAAGACGCCGAACAATATGGGCAATGCTCAGATGTATAGCTCATAAGGGAGATATCGCAAGGTGAGCAGGCTATTCTACAACTTGGGCAGAATGGTCGGCCCAAAGGTTCGCAAGGCTAAGTGGATATGGCAGTCAATGGTCGGCAGCGAAGCTGACGCTATCAAAGTCGAACACGATGTCGGCCAGGACCTGGCGCGCGAAGTCCGGCATCAGCTGGGGCTTGACCGGGAACCGCAGATTAGACAAATGTTGAATGAGGTGGGTCCTCGTCTGGCCGCTTGCGTGGCCAACAAGTCTCGTACGTTCAATCTCGAAGTCGTCAAAGGCACCGAACCTAATGCGTTCGCTCTGCCGGGCGGTTTTATCTTTGTGACCAGGTCGCTGGTGGAACTGTGCCAGTGGAATCAAGACGAGGTTGCATTCATTCTCGGGCACGAGATGGGCCACGTCATCCGAGGACACGCAATGAACCGTATCATCAGTAATTCGGCTATTGCCGCCGCATCCCGGGCCGCACCGGTTCGCGGCCTTGTGACCGGTTGGCTGCGCAGGGTGGGTGTGCAGTTCCTTGAAAGTGCCTATTCCCAGGACCTGGAGTCGGAAGCGGACAAGCTCGGCGTGCGTCTGACTGCTGCTGCCGGTTACGACCCTCACGCGGCCGTGCAATTACTCGGGCGCCTGGCCAAACTGAACTCGCCTGCCAGCCAATTGGACCTCGGCAGTTACTTTTCGTCACATCCTGCCTTCAATGTCCGTATCCATAATATTAATCGTCTGCTGCAGAAATATTGAATTTTCAGGTGGGGTTGGCAATTATTTGTGGGCCGTCCGCTGCACCATTTACGTAAGTTGTATTTAATTTACAAGTACTTTTGAATAATGGAGTTGATATTGTCCAGTTTCGTTTGAAGCAGAACAAGACGTTCCTCCGCTTGCTTTCGTTTAGAGATTTCGCGTTGGAGCCGTTTATTGGTAGCCGTTAATTCGTCACTCTGCTGCGTTAAGCGCTGCTCAAGCTGGTCGCGGTATTCTTGTAATTCGTTTTGCACCGGCTCGTGTTCGGCGATTTGCTTTTGAAGCTGTTCGTTTGCCACTGTTAATTCGGCGGTCTGCTGCGTCAAACGCTGCTCAAGCTGGTCGCGGTATTCTTGTAATTCGTTTTGCACCAGCTCGTGTTCAGTGATTTGATTTTGAAGCTGTTCGTTTGCTGCTGTTAATTCGGCAGTCTGCTGCTTGAGGCGCTGCTCCGCTTGCTCACGTTCGGCGGTTTGCTTTTGGAGCTGTTCGTTTGCCGCTGTTAATTCGTCAGTCTGCTGCTTGAGGCGCTGCTCCGCTTGCTCACGTTCGGCGATTTGATTTTGAAGCTGTTCGTTTGCTGCTGTTAATTCGTCGGTCTGCTGCTTGAGGCACTGCTCCGCTTGCTCGTGTTCGGCGATTTGCTTTTGGAGCTGTTCGTTTGCTGCTGTTAATTCGGCGGTCTGCTGCTTGAGGCACTGCTCTGCTCGCTCGTGTTCGGTGATTTGATTTTGGAGCTGTTCATTTACCGCTGTTAATTCGTCAGTCTGTTGCGTCAAGCGCTGCTCAAGCTGGTCGCGGTATTCTTGTAATTCGTTTTGCACCGGCTCGTGTTCGGCGATTTGCTTTTGGAGCTGTTCGTTTGTTGCTGTTAATTCGGCAGTCTGCTGCTTGACGAGTTCCTCGAGGTGGTTACGGTATCGTTTCAGTTCATCCTTTGTGCGTTCATGCTCGGTGAGATCTGTAGCAAAACAGATAAGTCCTGCGGCCTTGCCCGCCTCGTCTTTGAAGACGACCATTAGCATCTCTGTGGGCAGTGGTGTTCCATCTCTTCGTACGTGTTCCACCGGCCCGGCGAGCTGGCCTCTACGTTTGGTTTCTTCCATGAAAGGAATCACATCAGTTTTCATCTGCTCTTTAGTGTGGAATATGCTAATCTGTTTGCCAATCAGCTCGTGCCCAGCTTCGTACCCATGCATCGTGGCCCAGGCCGCATTGACGAACCGAAGGGCGCCGTTGAGGTCGACCACAATAATTCCCTCACGCGCCCGCTCAGCGATTACTGTCAGATGGCGCAGCGCTTGCTCACCCTGTTCATGCGCAGCAATTATATCATCCATTTGACTAATCCAGAAAAGAATAGCGCCACTTTACCACTAATACCTCCTGAGGATTTATGAATAAACAGCAAAATACATGCGCTTACAGCGCGATGCACATATACTTTCTCCATCCATGATAGGCAACGAAACTATTATAGCAACTTGTAGGCCGAAAGTCAAGATTTTGGCTGCTATTAAGCGAGGCAATTGTTATGAAATTATGAAATAACAATGAACCGCTGAGCAACTTGAGAATTTATGAGGGGTTTCCATTGTCCTTGTCGATTG
Organism: Phycisphaerae bacterium; assembly: GCA_030619925.1. GTDB lineage: Bacteria > Planctomycetota > Phycisphaerae > Sedimentisphaerales > Anaerobacaceae > JAUXAL01. The sequence continues at coordinate 8,064 of JAUXAL010000016.1, forward strand.
AGTTGTCCTGCGGTGAGGAGGATGTGATAGATGCGGGTTGTCCCTGACGCACCTTGTCTGAGGCGGATATGTGTGAATCGCCGTTTAGTTTTACTAATGCCTTGAAGATATTAACTTCTGCTACTAAGCCCTGCACTTTGCCCTGTTGATCTACCACAGGCAAACATGGCACGCTGAGTTGACGCATATTGTCCACTATTGTTGCAAACGATGTTTCGGGCCTTATAGTGCAAACAGGCCTGTTCATTATCCATTTGATTTTTATTTGAAGCGTAGCATCATCCAATGGCCGACGCCATTTGGCAAATATAGGTCGCAGGTAGGTGCTCATCGCGCCTGTTAGATCAGACTTTGATACAATACCTTCCAGTACTCCCTCCTGACCTACCATTATATAGCCTACATCGTGTTGCTGCATTTTTGCAAAAGCTTGCTGGACGCTGTCATCGGGACTTCCCCAAACAAGCTCTTTTTGCATAATGTCTTTTGCACATAATGCTAACGCTGTGGGTGGGTGCTCGCCCGGGAGAACTGCCGGCGACTGTGCCATTCTTTGGATGGTTTCGGAAACCGGCTGGGTTCCCGACTTGCGGGGTCCCTGCTCTTTACTCTCATCTGTCATCGCCGCTTTTTCTTCAGCTTCGACTTCGCCTATCGCCTCTTCGGCTTCAGCCTTGACTTCGCCTATCGTTTCTTGGGCTTCAGCCTCCGGCTCTGTCTCTTGCCCGGCTACCGCTTCTTGGGCTTCAGCCTCCGACTCTGCCTCTTGCTTGGCTACTGCCTCTTGGGCTTCAACCTCCGACTCTGTCTCTTGCCCGGCTGCTGCCTCTTGGGCTTCAGACTTGAACTTGGCTATCGTCTCCTCGGCTTCGGCCTTGGCTTCGGCCTTGGCTTCGGCTATCGCCTCTTGGGCTTCAGCCTTGACCTTAGCTATCACCTCTTCGGCTTCAGCCTTGACCTTGGCTATCACCTCTTCTGCTTCAGCCTGTGACTCTGCCTTTTGCCCGGCTACCGCCTCTTGGGCTTCAGTCTCCGACTCTGTCTCTTGCTCGGCTGCTGCCTCTTGGGCCTCAGCCTCCGATTCTGTCTCTTGCCCGGCTGCTGCCTCTTGGGCCTCAGCCTCCGACTCTGTCTCTTGCTCGGCTGCTGCCTCCTGGGCTTCAGCCTCCGACTCTGTCGCTTGCCCGGCTGCTGCCTCCTGGGCTTCAGCCTCCGACTCTGTCTCTTGCTCGGCTGCTGCCTCTTGGGCTTCAGCCTTGACCTTGGCTATCGTCTCAGCGGCTTCAGCCTGTGACTTTGCCTTTTGCTCGGCTATTATCTCTTGGGCTTCAGCCTTGACCTTGGCTATCGTCTCTTGGACTTCGGCCTTGGCTTCGGCTATCGCTTCAGCGGCTTTGGCCGTGACTTTGGCTATTGTATCGGTGTATACCCTTACCTTTTCTTCGGCCTCAGCCTTGACCTTGGCTATCGTCTCTTGGGCTTCGGCCTGTGACTTTGCCTTTTGCTCGGCCATTGTCTCTTCGGCCTCAGCCTTAACCTTGGCTATCGCATCCCCGAAAAGTTCCCCAACCGTAGTCGAAAGCTTGGGAGGGCTGCTTACACTGACCTCAAGCAGCCTTCTTCTGGGTAGCAAGTTCTTTTGTTTCATCCTGCTCATCCAAATATGCCTTCAGGCTCCAAGGTTCTTTATATCCGCCGACCCGTTGGAAATGCTTTTCAGTTTCAAGGAATGCCGCGATTGTCCAATCCCGCCGCACCCAAGACTATGCCAGAAATGGCAATCCAACCGACCCGATTTTCGATTAACCTCCTACCACAAAAACCCCGCCATAATACCGGCAGACCCTATGATTTTGAGCCTTGGGCTATTTATCACAGATACTATCGGGCGAAGAAGGCTATCTTCTTGAAAAAAAAGAAAAAGTATTTGCAGAGGATCCAAAACTCTTACCGGCTATTACTACTCTGAGGCCAGATTCTGCCGGAATCGGTCAGTTTGAGTGACTATTTTCTCAAGTGGGGCCGTCTTTCTCACGATAATAGCTGTAGTAAACGAGTGATGAATAGAGATTGAAAGCTTCTACCGAATGAGGAGATAAATGTGATGATTAAAAAACTCGGGTCTCGACAGAAAAAGGCTGAGGCCAAGGCACCAAGCCCTCCTGATGTGACACTAAAAGAGGCGCACATGGCTGCTTTCCCGAACGTAGCCGATAAGATAACCTTCACAAGGGCCCTTTCTGACATTGTTAGTCATGACCCCGGTATGCGCGCAGATGCGGCCAGAGTAATAGCCGGCGTCCGCCATAAGTCGTCAGTCAAGGCTATTGTGGCTCAGATGGCGAGCGAACCATCGGCGCAAGTACGACGAGAGTACGTTAAGGCCCTGATGACACTGGAGATGAAGGAAGGAGTGCCTGCGGTTAAACGCGCTTTGACCGACGAGGAAGCTTCGGTCCGCTTGGCTGCTGTGTGGGCCCTATACCATTTGGCTGGAGCGGAGAGTGCCCCTACACTGGCACATATGTTTTCCGATGAGGACGAAGAGGTCCGACGGAGGGCCGCCGCCTGTGTTGGCTGGCTGGGTCAAGAGAAACTTGCTGTAAAGTTGTTGCCGCTCTTGGCCGATAGCAGGGTTTCGGTCCGCCTGGCGGCAATCGAGGCAATGGGCAAACTGCGTTCTCGGCAAGTGGTCTCGACCCTCATTAAACGCCTCAATGATCCTGAAGAGTCAATCAGAAAGGCTATTGTTTGTGCCCTAAAAACAATCACCGGTAAGAGGATGTATGGGCCGTTTCCAACAGATGAAAGGTCGCTTCAGCGTCTGATTGTACGGTGGCGCGAATGGTGGCAGGAGGAGCACCCCGGATAAGGCTGTGTCCACATAATAGATGGGAAATTGTGATATTCGTGTTGGCACAAGTTTTCGATTAGAAGTCGCGGGTGCGGTTTTGTAGTCTCTAAACCAATCCCGATAAAATTGAGATTGGGGGTTGTAGAAGGCGCGTTTTTTGACATCGACCTTGTGGTCCTTGATGGAAAACGGCGCCGATTGAAACCCTCGCTGACGAGTAATTAAGTCAAGGAGTCAACTTATGTCAAAAAGTCGGAAACATCGGAAACAAAAGACAAGCGTGAAGAAAAAGAAGAAGCGAATCGCAAAGAGGAGAAGTATCAACGAGCCCCTTTTGGAGTCGACCACAAAGAGGACGCCCAAGGCCGCTGCGGTAGACGGTACCGTTGCCACACTGCTGGCCGCCCCCGCCGGCAAGAGGGGCAAGAAGCAGCCAACGGTTGCCAAATCAGCCCACGAGCTGAAAATGAAGCGGGTTGGCAGCGGCACAAAGAAGAGCGAAATCAAGATGGAGGGCTTCGCGGATGTTCTCGAGGAGAGGGCCAGCATCATCTCTATTGTCAAGGGCCTCGAAGAACAGGTTGACGCAGCATTTGAGCTGAAAGAGGTCCTGGAAGCTGAGCTTGATATAACTCAGAAGATGCTATTTGAAGAGCTGACTGCTCGTGCTCAGTTAGAGGCACAAGTCAAGTCGCTCGAAGCACAGAGTGTTCTGGCCGACCAGCTAAGCGAGGACATCTCCTTTGTCGAGGAAGAGCGGAGCAAGTTTGCCAACTTGCTCGCGGAGACCCAGCCACAGCTTGAGGCAGTGGTTGAGGAGCGTGACTCGCTTGACAAGAAGGCGGCCTCTGTCGAGAAGTACGCTAAGAAAGTCGAGGGCGATAAGACAACCCTTGAGGCCCGCGTGATGAATCTCAAGGACAAGGTCACAGATGTGAACCGTCTACGCGGGGAAGTGGATAACCTCCGAAAGGAACTTATAGACGGCGACAGCCGGGTGGCTAACCTACGCATCCAGCTTGGGGAGCAGCGGGCTATGAATAAGGGTCTCATTGAGACCAGGACACGCCTCGAATGCGAGATGAAAATAGCGAAGGACGACCATAAGACCGCCAAGAATGAAACCAATGTGGTCAGGAAAGCCTTGCATGATGTACGTGGCCAGGCAGCTCGCTCCAGCGGGCGCGTCCGCCAGCGGTACTTCAAACCGAAGGGTAAGAATAAGAAATAGTTCTTTATGGTTGAGCATTCAAACCGCTGAATGTCTCTTTATGAGCGGAAGATAAATATAATTGTCTGTGTCAGCCAAGTTCCTGATACGCTTGAGGTCGACGTTATATCTCCTCATCCATATACTGAACCGTATGTCTGCCCCGACAGCGGTCTTGTCTGTGCTGACGGGAAAAATATTTAGCAGGCCCGGTACGTTTCACCTCTGCAACCGTTATTGAATTTTTGGCTCAGATTGTGCCCCCGCCGGTTGCAGGCGGGGGTTGGAAGTCCGGCAGATGCTTTACGAAATCTGTCAAAGCATAAATATTATTAATATTGTAACCGGGTTCAAGATGATATATGTATTCCAGGTTGCCGCCGTTGTTTTCTTCGAGAATGCGCTTGGCCCAGCTCAAAATCGGCTCTGTACTTTGAACAGACATATCATGCGGTAAGGGAGCCACACTGATAAGCATTTTTTTTCCGAACACTTCACGCGCCCGCCTGATGGATGTATCACCGCCGAGATCCAGAGAATATAGATTCGTAATTTTGGAGAATGTCTCCAGATGACCGGTGCTGGGCCCGCACGAATGCAGGCGAACGGGGCCGAGCTCCCGTCCGATCTTTGACGTCACCGGCACTACAAAACGTTCAATCACTTCCGGGCCGACCATGCAGGATGAACATTCTCCCACATGTATGCCGGTTATGGGCAGATTGGCTATTTCCGAAAAGTGCCGGCAAAGGACAATGAAGGCCTCTGCAATCGAGTACATGATTTCGAGGGCCCGCTGTGGTTCGGTCATCATATCCATGAAAATGTTTTCACCGAGAAATTTCTGGGTGGAGGTCATCGCTCCGTGCACAGCGGCACGGCCGGATAGGTCCCAGAAGAACGGCGGAATGGGACGGAGCCGCCTCTGGGAATCGTCCTGGACCTGGCGAATCTGTTCGTCAAAAAGCATGGTCAACCGGTGACCAAGCAAACTCTCAGGCATGAGCAACTCGGCAGCATTCTTTCCCGCGAGGCAGCCTGGTGTGATATCGGCGTCACCGCTGTCCTGCGGTACAAAATCGGCACCCAGCAACATCCCGAGAATCATATTCGGCTGAATACCCCCGATCTGAATTTGGCTCTTGTCCCAATAGTCGATCTGCCCCAAATTAGATTCCGAATAGAAAAGTCGCATCTCGGGGAAGCGCTCCGCGGCGTATTCATTGCACTGACAGTCAACGGCATAGCGTCTGCTCGGCTCAAAATAGTAGTCGCGGTCAAACACTACACCCAGGGCTTTGGCCATCCATCCTTTTGAAAGTGTTCCTGAGATAGTAATCATCAGGTTCCCGCCTTGCGGGGTCCCTACACAGGTGACTCGAAAGACACTGACACTAACTCCTGCTACATTATCGCTTATTTTCTAATTCGCTGATCGCCACCGGCTTGCCCGATTGCGCGGAAAGGTCTGCTGCAAAGCACACGTCCATAGTTTTGGCAGCGTCATCCAGGTCCGGGAACGGTCGTTTATCGTCAATTATGCAATCGAGAAAATGCGAGACTTCGTCCACAAATGGATGATGGGCAACGTCGGCGCTGTGCGGCAGGATGCATGGAATTTTCATAAAATCCTTCTGACCGGGAAAAAGTTTTGGCGCAAAGAGTTCATCATTACGAAGGGTGCCCTCGGTCCCATAGACCCCTATGTTGAACCGGTACGGCATTTGGGCATCAAAGGTCGTTGTACTTCGCCCAATCTTGCCATCCTTAAACTTCACATTAACTGAAATCGTCCCTGGATATTCTATGGGGTTTTCAGTTTTTACCTGATAGGCGCAGACCTGCTCGACCTGACTTCGTGCGAACCAGCGCAGTGCATCGACCGCGTGGCATCCGCCGGTCAGGATTGCCGTTCCGCTCTTTTCCCGGCTGCCATACCATTTCAAATCCGTCGTCATCCATATCCGGTGCAGATAATCGACCTCGATCATAAAGACGTCTCCGAAGACCTCTTGCTCGAGCAGCCGGTCGATTGTCATTAGCAACGGGTTCCAGTGCAGTACAAAACTGATGATGGTCTTGACCTTGTTCTTTCTGACGGCCTCCTGCTGCTTTCGCACACCTTCGGTTGTCAACGCTACCGGCTTTTCGATGATAATATGCTTGCCAGCCTCGGCTGCAGCTACGACGTATTCGGTGTGTACGTTATGCGGCGTACATACTGCCACGATGTCGACGTCATCTTGCCCAAGCATCTTAGAAGCGTCGGTCTCGATAGTGCACTGTAAGTCGTAGCGGTCGCGGTACCGTTGTGCGTTTGCGCGATTCCGGCTAACCAGCGAACGCACTTGCGAACGGTCATCTTTCTGAAAGGCTTTTACGTACTCCTCCGCCACCTGACCACAGCCAATAATTGCAGCGCCAAGCTTTTTCATATTCTGTTTCCTTTCTTGTTACCGCTATTACAAATGTCTTTGTGAGCAAACAGGATTATAATAAGACAAATCGTTAAGAATAGAAAGCAGCATATCGCTCCATTGCATCCATGATTGCCTTTACATTTTCAAGAGGCACACCCGGATAAAGTCCATATATCATCATAAGGCCTCCTTCGGGACTTCCAAGCTTTTTGACCTCCTGATGAATTAGATTGTCGATTTGCTCAGGGGTGCCAAAGCGAGTGATTTGTTGCCGGTCTATGTCAATATCGATACAGATTCGCCCTTTGAGATTCGCAGCTATCCAGTCAATACCATTAACGAGGTCCTGAAGGTTAAGGGCGTCCACTCCGCAGCTTGTAAGATCGCCGGCGAGGTCACGAATGTCACCGTCGGAATGCATGTGCACGAGACGGCCTGCCTCGTGAGCCGGTGCTATTAAGTGTTCGTAGATTGGCTTGATATAGGTCCTGAAGTGCTCCGGCGAAAGCATGGGGCCGACCTGCATACCCAGATCTTCGGGATAACATATCATCTCAACGCCCAGGTCAAGGTAGCGCTGGACGATCCCTATGCTGAAGGTTTCAACCATTTCGATCAGTTGCCAAAGTCTGGCGTTCCTATCTGTCATGTCAAATATAAGATTTTCATACCCTCGCAGGTAGCAGAGCCGTTGAAATGCATGACCGTGTTCCAAGCTGCCAACACCGTGTTTTCCTTCTGACTTGGCCCTGTGGATTCTGTCGTTGATTGTCGGCCAATCAATTTCGCCTATGCCGTTCGTCTTAGCTGGATTGGGCGGAGTAAAACGTTCAAAAGCGTCCCAATCTGCCAAAGGGTGGCCCGTCACCGTACCCGTGATGCCGTCGTCAGTGGTTTCCCAGATGCAGCCCCAGGCATCGGTATAAGGCACGCCGGCACGCTCCCACGGAGCTATCTGGGGTAGCAGTTCTCTTTCCGGATTTATCCGCCACGCGGATGGCGGATTAAATTCAGCAAACAAGATGCGGTGCTCAGCCATAAGTTCAAGCAAAACGTCTTTATGGTAATGATGCCAGCATGCGGGGTTAATCCAGAAAACAACCGGGATATACTCCGGCCGCTCAAATCGGATAGCTCTCAGGGTGTTCTCGCTGATAGTATCCATAAATGCTTATCTTGACTTCATTAGAGATTTCCGCCTATCGCTGGGCATTATGTGGCTTCTACAAACAGTAATTGAGTTCATTACTGTTAGGAGCTTCAGCCCACTTCGACCACCTTACCCAGCTTGGCGGACTCGTAGCAGGCAGCTAAGATTTTCTGATTGCGCAGGCCAAGCTCGGCACCGATGAGTGGCTCGCGGTCCTCTATAATCGCTTGGCTGAACTCTTCAATCTCGGCCTGATAGGTGTTTACCGGTTCGGGAGCAATAATCATGCCTTGAGCTTCGGTGCGCGCCTGCTGGGCGTCGTAATCCTTACCCTCTTGTTCCAGAAATGCAACCATCTCGCCGGCAGGTCCCTGCCCGATGGTTCCCCTCGCTAATATCGAGCCCTTTGAGCCGTAAAGTTCGAGCGCGTTCTTACTGCTGTTGTCGGGAATGCAAAAAAAGGTGTCAACGCTGGCCAGGGCGCCATTTTCAAAAAACAGCGTGGCCACCGCGCTGTCTTCGGATTTGTAATCGTGGACGGTATTGTTTATGAAGCAGCTAACCCTGGCGACTTTTCCGAAGAACATCTCCAGCAGGTCAACGCAGTGGCCACCCATATCAATCAGCGCCCCACCTCCACCGGTGGCAGGGTCCTGGCGCCAGGCACCTTCGAAGGGTGGATACCAGCAGGAAAGCTGGGCGCGGGCATAGGTCGGTTTACCGAGCCTGCCTTCTCGGATGAGCTTCAGTGCTTCGGCGTGCTGGGCAACAAAGCGCATCATCAATGCACAACCGAGCTTAACCACCTTCTGCCTGCACGTCTCGATCATTGCTTCCGCCTCGGCAACTGTCATACCCAAAGGCTTCTCACAGAGAACGCCCTTGCCGGCTTTGGCGCAGGTTTGAACCTGGCCGCTATGAAGGCCGGCGGGGGTGGCAATGTACACAGCGTCGATATCGGCATCCAGCAGGGCCTCGATGCTCCCTGCATCCTTGGCGCCGGACTCTTTGGCCACCTCAGCGTTCACCTGCGCGTTGATATCAAATACCACGGACAATTCGGCATTATCAGCTTTTAAGATACCTTCCGGAATTGTTCTTCTTCGGGCAATTCCGCCCGAGCCAATCACGCCCCATTTGATTTTTCTGGACATAATAAGAATCCTTATTTCCCAAACAGTAGGGGCCGCCACACGGGGCCGCCCCTACTTTGAATACGCTTTTATTACCTTGGCCAACGCATTGCCTATCTGCCGGCAGTCTTCCTCCATGAGCGTTGGAAAAGCGAAGCAGGTAAAAGTGTGGCTCTGGTGCCAGAGTGCGTTGGGGACTTCTACTTTGCTGTAGTCCACACTCTCGGGGTCGGTATACTCTTTGGATTTGAACGGAAAGCCGCTCTTGCCGAAGGAATTATATTCCTGGAAGGCCCGTTCTGTATGGCACTGTGGCCAGAATACTCTCCAGCAAGGAGCGCCTTCGGCGCTGCCCGCGGAAACAAATTCATTTATGTCGCAGGTCATATTTTCAATGTCCAGAGAAAACGCCATAACGTACCAGCCATTCTGACGTTCCTCGGTGTCGATTGGGGTGTACTTGACCTGGGGCAAATCCTTTATGGCATCGATTATGATATGAGCGTTACGTTTGCGCGTGGGCAGATTCCAGGTGTCAATCCGTTCGAGCTCCGCCAGGCCGATGGCCGACTGCATCTCGGTCATACGATAATTCCAGCCGACCATGTTATGAATGTAGGGCAGTTTCTGCTCCAGCTCCAGCAGGCTCAAACGCTGCTTGACGTCGTAGCCATGGTCACGAAAGCTCCTCGCCTGCCAGGCCAGCTCCTCGTCGTCGGTGGTCACCATGCCACCTTCCCCGCCGGTGGTAAACGTCTTGTTCTGACAGAAGCTGCAAGCCGCGATGTCACCGATAGTGCCGGTTTTTTTGCCCTTGTAGACGCCGCCAAAGGCCTCGGCGTTGTCTTCGATAACAAACAGATTATGCTTCTTCGCAAAGGCCGTCACTTTGTCCATATCGCAGACATTGCCATACAGGTGCACCGGCATAATCGCCTTGGTCCGCTCGTTGACCAGCTTTTCCGCCGACTCGACGCTGATGCAATGGTCGTCGATATTCACGTCGGCAAATCGCGGTATTGCCCCGGCCTGCACCACGGAAAAACTGCTGGCAATAAAAGTGTAACTGGGCACGATAACTTCATCGCCGGGCCCGATCCCCAAAGCGGTAATCGCAATGTGCAGAGCTGAGGTGCCGCTTGAGGCGCTGATGGCGTATTTGCTGCCCTGCCAGGCGGCATACTTTTTCTCGAATTCCATTCCCTTTGGACCGGTCCAGTAATTGACCTTGCCGGACCTGAGGACCTCTTCTACAGCCTTGATCGCCTTTTCATCGAAACTCGGCCAGCCGCTCAGTTTGTTTGTTACGGCCTTAGGGCCGCCATTAATTGCCAATTTTTCTGCCATTTTCAGTACCCTTTTGTTATGTTCTTATTGATATGCTTGTCCTGACACAGACCTCAGAAGTCAGATGTCAGAAGTCGGAAGTCAGAAGTCAGATGTCAGATTTTTCTGCCTTCTGTCCTCTGTCTTCTGTCCTCTGTCCTCATTTCGTACCGCCAGTCAACGGTTAGTTTGGCACGCTTTGTTGGCCGGCACCGTCGGCCATGATAATACCCGCCTACGGCGGGCACAAGGAAAAATCATCTTTTCGATATGAAAAATCGCTGAAAATAGGCGTGAAGGTAAACTCGATACTGGATACTCGATACTCGACAAGAATCGAGCATCCAAAATCGAGAATCGAGAAGTGGTATCTTCACCTTTGATGACCCTTGGTTATCTCAAATGTTACTGTTCCGCCGTTTGTGTGCTCTGCAGGGTCGGGGCACTGAATGTAGGCCTTGGTCTTATCGTCTTTGCCTTCCAGGCCCCATTGGGCAGGTTCGGAGACGCGCAGGGCGTTGTAATAGGGCATTAAAGCCGCCAGTGCGTGCATGCAAACAGGAATGTCACTTACAAGCTGATAGCCTGCCTTAAGGGTGAAAGAATCCCCCAGTTTGTACGTTGGGCAATGGCCTTTAATCTCTTTTACCGTAACTACCAGGTCCATATCGGCTAACCTCCAATAGTGAAAATTCGCTAAGACAGGTTGTATTATCATAGTGACCACAGCGTAGTCAAGGCATTTTAGAGTTATAAGGCGATTTTCGGGCCGCCCTTAAAAACAATTGTAAACCGGCGGCAAAGCAATTACTATAGTTGCCAATCAGAGCAAAGGAGGCGAAAGATTATGGCAGAAGAACTGGTCGGTATAATAGGCGGCACTGGCCTGGGCGATGCGCTGGCTGAGCAGATAGCTGATGTGGAATTTCACGATATCGATACGCCGTTCGGCAGGCCAAGCACGGCCATTTTGGTCGGCAGGATAGGGCAAAAGCGAGTTGCATTTTTGAATCGGCACGGCAAGGGACACAAACTTTCGCCGAGTGAGGTCCCGTTTGCAGCCAACATTTTTGCCCTGAAGAAGCTCGGCGTTCATACAGTGATAGGCAGCGGGGCGGTAGGGTCGCTTCGTGACCAAATCGCTCCAGGAAATTTGGTCATCGTCGACCAATTTATTGATAAGACGTTCAAACGGACAAACAGCTTCTTCGCAGGTTTCGCAGCGGTGCACTGCGAAATGGCTGAGCCGGGTTGCCGGCGAGTGCGAAAGATACTTATCGATACGGCAAAAGACATCGATATAAAGACCCATCCAAAGGGCACCTACGTATGCATGGAAGGGCCTCAATTTTCCACGCGGGCTGAGTCGCTTATGCACCAGAGCTGGGGCGGTGATTTGATTGGTATGACCGCTATGCCGGAAGCCAAATTGGCCAGAGAAGCACAAATCTGCTACGCACTGATTGGGTTGGCCAGTGATTATGACTGCTGGAAACCGCACGGGGCGCAGAAAAATAAGCAGATTCTGCTCAAAGAGATAATCGGGAATTTGCAGGCGGCAACAAGTAATTGCCTGGAACTTATAAAGGCCGTTTTGACGAGCGAGCGTGAACTTGTCTGCGAGGATTGTCACTGTAGAAACAGTCTCGATCTGGCTGTTTGGACCGACCAGAGTCAAATCAAGATGGCTGACGAAGAAAAGTTGAAAGTGCTTTTCGAATAGCTTATTAAAGGGTAACGAAAATGAAAAAAGCGGTCAGGAAAGGATTTGTTTTAGTAGTTAGCGTTGTTGTTGTCATTATGTTAATTGCAGGCTGCGAAGAACAGCAACTGCCAAGCGCAAAAAAGAGCAGACTCATAGCCGCTGAAAATATGCAGTTGAAGAAGGAATTGGAGCGGCGCAGCAAGGACATCAAAGGGCTAAAAGAGCTGCATGACAGGGAAATCGAAAAACAAGAAAAGCTGCTTGCAAAATGTCTGGACGAAAAAGAGACCTGGAAAGAGAAGTCACGGCAAAACATTAGAAACCAGGTGAATGGCGTTGTAGACGCTATTATGGAACAAAACGCAAAACTGCGCCGGGAAAATGAAAAACTCAAAGCGCAAATAGAGAAACTAACAGCAACGAAGCCAAGGCCGCTCGAATAATCTGGTCTTTTTCAGCAGCCACTAATCGGTGCGATTACATATTTTCCGAACGGCTTTTATGCAATCGGGCAGTTTTTTATCGGGGTAACGTTTTTGCATCGCCGCTGCAACGAGTCCTACGAACATCGGCTGTGGCTTGAGTGGTCGGGAGGTCAGGCATGGATGCGCCTGGGTGCCGCAAAAGTACGGATGGGATGGAAGCTCCAGTATCTGCATAATCGGCTGATTGGGGGCTTTTCCGGAAAACACCAGGCCGGCTTTTTCCAGCCGTTCAATATAACGCGGGTCAACCTCGTAACGATGTCTAAATCGCATTCTGACCGAATTTGTTTTGCCAAAAAGCTCCCACGCCAACGTCTGGGTTTTTAATTCTATATCCCTACCGCCGAGACGCATATTCCCTCCGAGGCCCTCAATCTTTTTCTGCTCCGGTAATGGATCAATTACCGGCTCAGGACAGTCCGGCTCAATCTCGGTGCTATTGGCTTGCGTTAGGCCGCAGACATTACGGGCAAATTCTATAACAGCCATTTGGAAGCCGAAGCAAAGCCCCAGGTAAGGCAAATTATTCTCTCTTGCATATTTTATGCAGGCAATTTTTCCTTCTGCGCCGCGGGTTCCGAATCCGCCGGGGACAATAATACCGTCAACGTCGGCCAGATGCTGCGCTGCGTTTTCGTCGGTAATAGCGGTTGTCTCGATCCATTTTATATTGACATCGCAGGCCAGGGCGATGCCGGCGTGTTCGAGGGCGTTGATTATCGAGGCATAACTGTCACGGACGGCTGTGTATTTGCCGGTAATGCCAATCGTTATTTTATACTTTTGGGCGTCGATTTTGTCGGTGAAATCGCACCACCGGCCCCAGGCCTTGCGTTCGTGTCGCAGACTTATTCTGTCCTCGATTCTGAGCAGTCTTAAGATCTCGAAGTCTAAGCCGGCGTCTCTGAGCATCGCCGGTATCATATAGATACTGGCCGAATCCGGCAGACTTATGACTCGTTCAAAGGGGACATTACTGTACACACTAATTTTTTGCCGGACCTTTTCAGTAGCGGGGTGGGCTGCCCTGCAGGCGATGATGTCCGGCTGAATACCGCATTGCATAAGCTGCTTTATTCCCAATTGTGCCGCCTTTGATTTCTGTTCGCCGAGGGTTTTCGGTTCCAATATATATGTCAGGGCCACGAAGCAGCTGCTATTGGGGCCTTCTTCGTAGGCTAACTCGCGCGTCGCCTCGATATAATAGGCATTTTCCAGGTCACCGACAGTGCCGCCAATCTCGACAAATACAATGTCGGCATCAGATTCGGTTGCCAGCTGACGCAATTTCAATTTGACCTCGCCGGTAACGTGAGGGATCATCTGGACGTCTCTGCCGAGATAGTCGCCGTGGCGTTCCTTGTGGAGGATGGAGCTGAATATCTGTCCGCTTGTGGCGAAATTTGCCCTGCTTAGGTCCTGGTCGAGCATTCTCTCGTATGTGCCCAGGTCCATATCACATTCCATACCGTCATCCAGCACAAATACCTCGCCGTGCCGAAACGGATTTAGTGTGCCGGAGTCTATGTTCAAGTAGCCTTCGAGCTTAATTGGTGCGACCTTGAGCCTCTTATTCTGACAGAGCAAAGCCAGACAGGATGAGAATATCCCTTTGCCCAGGCCGCTCATCACAGTGCCCATAACGAAACAATAGCGGGTCTTTCCTTTTTTATAACCAGCCGGCATCGGTGAGAAAAATTCGCTCTCAGTTGAAGTATCGCTGACTGAAGCTAATAAATTGACCGGTTTTTGGTCATCCCGAGCGGAGTCGAGGGACCTGTTGTTTTCGTTCGACATAAATTTCACCTCGTATCTCGTATTTCGCTTGAGGCCTCACGGTTTGCACGATACCGAGCAACAAACTCGGCGTACTGCTGCGGTGTGTCTATACCGTCACAGGTGTGTTCGACTTTGCCGACCAAAATATCAAAGCCGTTTTCAATCGCTCGCAATTGCTCAAGTTTTTCGATTTTTTCCAACGGCGTTTGCGGTAAGGCGGTGATTTTTAGTAAAAACTCCTTGCGATAGGCGTAAATACCAAGGTGCCGTAGATATTGCTGGACATTTCCTACGCCGGATTTTTCTCTGTCGTAAGGAATGGGAGCACGCGAAAAATAAATTGCTTTGTCGTTACGATCGATTATAACCTTTACAATGTTAGGGTCGGCAACCTGCTGGGCGTTCTGGAAATCGGCGGCGAGTGTAGCCATCTGGCAGTGGGGATTCTCTATTAGAAGCCGGGCAAGATAGTCAATGTTGTCCGGGTCGATTTCCGGCTCATCGGCCTGCAGGTTCACCACAATCTCGACATCCATATCGCTAACAGCTTCTGCGATGCGGTCGGTGCCGCTTTTGTGCTCTGGTGAGGTTAGAATACATTCGGCGCCGAACGTTTTGGCGGCGGCGGCAACCTTTTGGTCATCGGCTGCTATTATTACCTTCTCGGGTAATTTAGCCAGGCAGGCTTGCTCGTAGGTGTGCTGGAAAAGAAATTTGCCCGTGTCTTTGGCGAGAACTTTACCGGCGAATCTGGTAGAACCAAAACGGGCAGGGATTAAGGCTAAAACCTTTTCAGACATTCTCGTTCAAACCTTACTTGAGTGATGAATATCGAAATTCGTTATTCGACGTTCATTATTCGATATTCAATGGGTTTGTCAACAGGCCCGGTCAGAAATTTTCCTTTTTACACTATTAATTATGGAATTCTTAGTGGGGGCTATTTTCCTGGTTAATTTTGAAATGCCGGCTTGTAATCGATAGTAGAAGAGATATACTTTAGTGACTATTCATTGTTGTCAAAACGAAAATTCAGGAAGTGATAATTATGAAAAAAGCATTAGCAGTAGTTGTATTCGTCGCTATAGCTGTTGTTTTTATTGCAATTGGTTGTAAGTGGAAGGAAGAAACCGAGGGCAAGTACCGTATAGCGGTGATTCCCAAGGGGACGACGCATGTTTTCTGGAAGTCGATTCACGCCGGGGCGGTCAAGGCCGAGCAGGAATTAAAAGACTCCGGCCTGGAAGTGGAGGTTATATGGAAAGGGCCGCTTAAGGAGGACGACAGAGAGTCGCAAATCAGGGTGGTGGAAGATTTCGTAACACGCGGCGTCTCAGGAATCGTGCTGGCACCGTTGGACGATGTGGCACTGCGAATGTCGGTCAAAGACGCCGTAAACAACGGTATCCCGGTGGTGATAATCGATAGCGGACTAAAAAGCGAAGATTACACCAGTTTTGTGTCGACGGACAACGAAATCGGCGGCAGAAAGGGCGGCGAACGACTTGCTGAGATTTTGGACGGAAAAGGCAAGGTGATTATGCTGCGTTACCAGGAAGGCTCAGCCAGCACGATGAAGCGGGAGCAGGGATTCCTGGATGTGTTAAAAGAAAAATACCCGGAAATCGAGGTGGTCAGCGCAAACCAGTACGGCGGTGCAACAACAGAAAGCGCATATATAGCGAGCGAGAACCTGCTGGCGCCGCTGCGTGCATCTGACGGAGGGCTGACGATTGATGGAATCTTCTGCCCGAATGAGTCAACGACATTCGGGATGTTACGGGCACTTCAGGACAGCGGGCTGGCGGGCAAGGTCAAATACGTCGGCTTTGACAGCTCCGACCGGCTTGTACAAGCGATGGAGAACGATGAGATTCACGGGCTGGTTCTGCAGGACCCAATCAATATGGGTTACTTAGGGGTCAAGATGATGGTGGCACACCTGCGTGGCGAGCAGGTGGACAAACGAATCGACACCGGCTCGTCGGTGGCGACTCCGGAAAATATGGATGACCCGAAGATAAAGAATCTGTTGGAGCCGGATTTCAAAAAATGGCTGAACGAATAGATTCGGACGAACCAACAGTACGGCTCGAGATGCATGGGGTTTGTAAGCGTTTTGGGGCGACGGTAGCGCTTGAAGATGTGGGCATCAAGGTAGCAGCGGGCCAGGTGCTGGCGCTGGTGGGAGAAAACGGCGCCGGCAAGAGCACACTGATGAAAGTCTGTTCGGGGGCGGTCAAGGCGGATTCAGGTCAAATGTGGCTGGACGGTGCGCCGTATCAGCCGGGCAATCCACTCGAAGCTCGACGGGCCGGCGTGGCGATGATTTATCAGGAGCTTTCACTGACGCCGCACCTGAGCGTGCAAGAAAACATCATGTTAGGTATGGAACCGGCAACGCTGGGTGTAGTTCACAGGAGGGAGGTACGCCGGCGGGCAATCGAGGCGATTAAGGAATTTGATAATCCGGAGCTGACCCCGGACGCACGGGTCAGCAAGTTGTCGGTGGGTTCGCAGCAGTTGGTGGAGATTGCGCGGGCTTTGGCCATCGGCTGCCGGGTATTGGTTCTCGACGAGCCGACCAGCAGTCTGACGCAGCAGGACGTCGAAAGGCTGTTTGAGCTTATTGGGCGGCTGAAACGGCAGGGCAAAGCCATCGTTTATATTTCGCACTTTATTGAAGAGGTCAAGCGCGTCGCGGATCGGGTGACGGTTCTGCGCGACGGAAAGGTAGTCGGCAGCAGCGATGTGGCTGCCATCACGACCGACGAGATAATAGCGCTGATGGTGGGTCGGCAGGTTGAGGAGCTTTATCCGCGCTCTGCGCGTAAAGCTGGGGAGGTCATTTTGGAGATTGAAGACTTGGCCGGCGTGGAGAAACCTGAGTCGGCGAGTTTGCAACTGCGTCGCGGAGAGGTGCTGGGCATCGCCGGGCTGGTGGGGGCGGGGCGAACTGAACTGCTGCGGAGCCTGTTCGGGCTCGAATCGGTGCGCAAAGGAAGAATTCGCCTTGGGGTTTATACCGGTCCAGCTTCACCGGTGAGGCGATGGATGCAGGGAGCCGGCATCTTAAGCGAAGACCGCAAGGAAGAAGGATTGGCGCTTTCTCTGAGCGTGGCGGACAACGTGACGCTTTCCAAACTGAGGGGCTTTGGCCCGCTTGGTTTAGTATTGCCGAGCAGACAGGATAGAGCTACCCAGCGCTGGATAGAGCGGTTGGGTATCCGCTGCCGTGGGCCTCGACAATCGGTGTCGTCTCTGTCGGGCGGTAACCAGCAGAGGGTGGCGCTGGCCCGATTGCTTCAGCACGACGTAGAAGTGTTACTGCTGGACGAGCCGACGCGGGGTATTGACGTAGCAGCCAAGGCGATGATTTACAAGTTGATAGACGCATTGGCAAGCGGTTCGGCTGCCGAAGGCCGAGCGCCCAAAGCGGTGCTGATGGTAAGCAGTTACTTGCCGGAGTTGATGGGCGTCTGCGACCGAGTAGCGGTGATGTGCCGTGGAAGGCTGGGCCTGACGCATCCGATTGATGAAGTGGATGAGCACAAGCTCATGCTGGAGGCGACCGGACAGGAGGCAAGTGCATGAGCGATAAGCAGTTGGCGCCGGCGGAAAAAGAGGTGTTCGGGTCGAATTGGCGAAACTGGCTGAATACTCTGGGCTCGGTATTGGCTCTGGCGGCAGTGTACGGACTGTTTGTGCTGATTGCGCCGCCGAGTTTTGCGACCGCGAGGAACCTGGAAATGATTGCCCGGCAGACGACGATAGTCGGCGTTGCGGCATTGGGCATGACGTTGGTGATTATCTCCGGCGGGATTGACCTGTCCGTCGGTTCGATCGTGGCGCTGAGCACGGTGGTGATTGCCTGGCTGCTGCAGTATGCCGGCGTCGGTCCGCTGACGGCGGCACTTGGGGGCGTGGCGGCGGCGGCATTTTTCGGATTGGTCAGTGGGTTGCTGATAACACGGCTGCGTGTGGTGCCGTTTATTGTTACTTTAGGTATGATGTTGGTGGTTCGCGGGGCGGCCAAGGGTATCGGACGGGAGCAGAAAATCGATGTTGACCCGGAACGGCTCAGATGGCTGGAGGAGCTGCTGGCCTCGCTGCCGAAAGAGCGAAGCTGGATGTTGCTGCCGCCGGGGGTCTGGCTTTTGATTTTTCTGGCGGTGGCTGTGGCGGCACTGTTGCGGTATACGCGGCTGGGACGGCATACATTTGCCATCGGTTCGAACGAGCAGACGGCCCGGCTGTGCGGGGTGGCGGTGGAGCGGGTCAAGGTATTAGTTTTCACCCTATGTGGGGCCTTTGCCGGCCTGGCCGGGCTTATGCAGTTTTCGCGGTTGACCGTGGGTGACCCCACGGTTGCAGTAGGGCTGGAGTTAAATGTGATAGCCGCGGTGGTAATCGGCGGCGGCAGTCTGGGCGGTGGGGAAGGATCCATCTTAGGTACGCTGGTGGGGGCGCTGATTATGACCGTTATCGCTTCCGGGTGCACGCAGAGGGGGCTGCCGAACTGGGTACAGGAGATTATCACCGGCGCGATTATCGTCGTGGCGGTGGCCCTGGACCGGCTGCGGCACCGTCGTGCGGTCTGAACATACAGGCAGCGGTGGGATTCGGCCATTTACAGGGCTATGCCATTTCACAAAAACGTGGAACGAGAGGGTGTACTGCTATGAATTTTTGTGTTTTTTCTTGACAAAGGTGCACTGAATTGGTTTAATACTATATTATGAAGCTAATTAGCCGCAAAAATATCAGTAACTGGTGGTGGCCTGCCGATATATGTTCGACAGGCGAGCGGTGATTTGCTGTAAAAAATTTGTTAAGTTGGAGAAGAAAACGCAGCCTGTCGAAAAAACAAGCTGCGTTTTTTATTTGTATTTTCGCCTGTTTGCGAATAAAAATTGCAATGGGAGGTTTGAACTATGGACGATTACAGACAAATAATACATAGTGCCGAGCCGGGCCAAGTTGTGCCTATCGTCAAAGAGATTGATATTGACGAGCCGGTGGATTTTTTTGCCAGGCTAAGCGACTACGGCCGGGCCCAAAACTGCTGCTTATTTGAGGCGAGTGACTATTTGTCGGAAAATGCCTTGAGTTTCGGCACGGCAAAGCCGGCACTTTACCTTACCGGAACGGGTGCTGATTTTAGCATCAAAGCCCTGAGTAATACCGGCAGACGCATATTAGATTACTTGTCGACTAAGAAAGAGAGGTTCGCTTTTTGCGAGTCGGTCGAATTCGGCTCGGGAGAAATTATCGGACGAATCAAACAGGCCAGAGAGATAGTAGATGAGCAAACACGGCTGACATGCATAAATCAAATGGACGTATTACGGGCGGTTGCGTTTGCCTTTAGCTTAGCGAGCAAACCGTTCCGTGTAACTTGCGGGCTGCTCGGAGCTTTGAGCTACGATTTTATAGACCAGTTTGAGAAACTTCCTCCCAGCGAAACAGACCTGTTAGGCAATCCTGATTATGAGCTTTATTTCGCTGACAATATTTTTTTGATGGACCACGAGCACAGCAAAGGGTACGTGATTGTCAACGCAATAATAACCAACGACGACCGTGACACTATAGTCGCTGAGGCGCAGGAGTGTTTCGATTACTATTTCAATATTGCAGGGGTCCAGATACCAAAAGGACACCGGTTTACCGGTCCGCTTCCGGCTACTTCAACTGATACCAGCCAGGAAGAATATGAAAAAATAGTTCGTAACGCCAAGCAGCACATCATCGACGGTGATATTCTTCAGGTTGTTCTGAGCAGGACAATAACCGAGCCCTGTCCGGATGAGCCGCTGGACGTTTATAAGCGGCTGAGGAAGTTGAATCCTTCGCCATATATGTTCTATCTAAATACACCTAATACGATACTGATGGGGTCGAGTCCGGAGTTGAATCTGCGGGTCAGCGGGACCGAAAAGCGCAATGTAGAGATTAGGCCGATAGCCGGTACGAAGCCTCGGGGCCGAGTCGGCAAGACAATTGATGCCGACACTGATTTTAGATATGAGGCTGAACTGAAGCTCGACCGCAAGGAATTGACTGAGCATATAATGTTGGTTGATTTGGCCAGAAATGATATTGCGCGTGTGGCTGAGCCGGGCAGCAGAGTTGTTACCGAGTTACTGACGGTCGAAAAGTATGCTTCGGTGCAACACCTGGTAAGTAATGTTAAGGGCACACTCGCATCTGAGCTCGACGCATTGAGTGCGTATCTTGCCACGATGAATATGGGGACACTTACCGGAGCTCCGAAGATTGAAGCAATGAAGCTTATTCGTCTGTTTGAAAAAACCAAACGGGGCTACTACGGCGGGGCTGTTTGCTATCTGACTGTGGACGGCCAATTCGACAGTTGTATCACTATAAGGAGTCTGCAGGTCAGAGACCACACGGCTTATATCCGGGTCGGCGCGGGTATCGTGCACGACAGTGTCCCGAAGACCGAATTTGAGGAGACCGAACATAAGGCAAGGTCCTGTTTGCGCGCGATTCGAGGTGAATAATGATGAAGTTCGTAGTTCATTGTTCGTAGTTCATTGTCTATGAACTACCAATTGCCAACTATGAACTCGATTAAGGGCAAAATCTTATGGAAGATACAAGTAGAAAAGTTTTGTTCATCGACAATTTTGATTCGTTTACGTACAATCTGGTCGATGATTTCTGTAAGCGCAGCTGCCGGGCCAAGGTTTACCGTGCCGACACCGAGCTTGAGGAGCTTAAGCGGGTTGCCGATGAATTTGCCCCTGACCTTCTCGTGATTTCGCCCGGGCCGGGCACGCCGGACACGGCCGGCGTCTCGCTTTCGGCGGTAGATTATTTCAAAGACAAACTGCCGATATTCGGCGTATGCCTGGGGCATCAGGTAATCGTGCAGTATTTCGGCGGGAAAATCGGCCATGCGCCGGAGCCGATGCACGGCAAACCCTCAAGGGTAGCACACAACGAAAAGGGCGTATTTGCCGGCGTCGAAAATCCACTGCAAGCGGGACGCTATCACAGTCTTTGTGTGCTGGAGCTGCCGGATTGTCTGGAAAAAACTGCTGAGTTCGAGGGGATTGTTATGGGCGCCCGCCACAGAGAGCTCCCGATATTTGGCGTACAATTTCATCCGGAAAGCATTTTGACACCCGCGGGCGGTAGAATAATCGAAAATGTGTTGTCGATAGCAGAAAAACAGAAAACCTAAAAAGAAACCCCACACTTACGTGTGGGGAATGGATACCACACACGTGAGTGTGTGGAGGAAAGAAACGTAGTACGAGGTTCGAATTTTGTTAAGGTAGCTGAAGATGACAACAATAACAGAATATATTGAGCCGTTACTGCGGAGGGAAAGTTTGAGCTTTGAGCAGGCGACGAGCCTGCTGGATGTTATTTTTGAAGGACAGGTGCCTGAAGTTCAGATTGCGGCGTTTCTTACAGCGATGCGGGCCAAGAAAGCAACGGCGCCGGAACTGGCGGGGCTTGCCAAATCGCTGCGAAGCCATGCTGTTGCTGTGAAGGTTGATGTTGATAATTTGGTTGATACCTGCGGCACAGGGGGCGGGTCGATTAAAACGCTCAATATTTCTACGGCGGCGGCGATAGTGGCAGCCGGTGCGGGGGTCTATGTGGCCAAGCACGGCAATCGCGGGATAACCAGCAAATGCGGCTCGGCTGACGTGCTTGAGGAATTGGGTGTCAAAATAGATGCTGGTGCTGAGACTGTGGCGGAGTGTATCAGACAGGCGCATATCGGATTTATGTTCGCACCTATGTTCCATCCGGCGATGAAATATGTTCAGCCGATACGCAAGGGTCTGGGCTTTCGAACGGTATTTAACATTTTAGGACCTTTGGCCAATCCGGCTAATGCAGCCGCCCAGGTGATGGGCGTGGCTGATGAAAATTTGATGCAGATCGTTGCCGAAGCACTTAAGTTGCTGGGTACTCGGTACGCAATGGTGGTTCACGGTGATGGAATGGATGAGATAAGCACACTAACAACCACCAAAATACTCGAACTAAAAGAAGGTCAAATCGCAAGCAAAGAATTGAACCCGGAAGATTTCGGGATTGCGTTAGCCGGTATAGACGAGTTAAAAGTGACCGATGCCAAAACGAGCGCGAAGGTTTTAAGGGACATACTGAGCGGTAAAGAGACCGGGCCGCGCAAGGATATTGTTGTTCTAAATGCCGCCGCTGCGATAATCGCCGGCGGCTTAGCCGAGGATTTCACCTCGGCAATCAAGTCAGCAGAGGCCTCAGTCAGCGATGGGCGCGCGTTAGCGTCTCTGGATAAGTTAATCGAAATCTCGAATAAAGCGTAAAACTTAAAACGAAAAATGCAAAACCATAGTGTAAAACTCAAAACTTTTTATTTTTCAATTGTGGTTTTTAATTTTTAGCTTTGAGCTTTCAGTTTTTTTATGTTGATACCGAAAGTCAAAATTTGTGGTATTACCAATTATGAGGATGCTGTGGCAGCACTGGATATCGGTGCGGATTTATTGGGCTTTAATTTTTATCCGGAAAGCCCGAGGTTTGTAACACCGGAAAAAGCAACGGAGATAATAAACCAGCTGCCGGGTTTTATAGATATTGTCGGCGTGTTTGTGAATGCTTCGTTTGAGAAAGTCCGGGAGACGATAAGCCAATGCCAATTAGACTGGGTTCAATTGCATGGCGATGAAGACCCACAGTTCTGTCGGTTGTTTCTTTCTCTTAATGTAAAAACTATGAAAGCACTGCGGATAAAAGACCAAACAGACATCGCAAGGGCAGATGATTTTTTCACAGATGCTGTTTTGTTGGACGCTTTCCAGCCTGAAAGGTACGGCGGCACAGGGCTGACCTTCGACTGGAATATCATAGGGCATATCGGCAAGCGTGTTTTCTTGGCTGGCGGAATAAATCCCGATAACGCAGCAGAAGCGGTTAAACTGGGAGTTTACGGGATCGATGTCTGCAGCGGTATCGAAGCTCAGCCGGGCAAAAAAGACCATAAGAAAATGAAAAAACTGTTCGAGAATATAAAGCACTTGCGAGGGTGAGCCGGGCAAGAGACCCCACACTTACGTGTGGGGAATGTCAGAAAAAGGATACCACACATGTAAATGTGTGGTGGCAGACCACGCATACACAATATGAGGAATGAGATATGAAATATAAAGGCAGGTTCGGGGACTATGGCGGCTTCTATGTGCCGGAGGTTTTGATACCGGTCTTGGAAGAGTTGGAGGAGGCGTTTTATCGCTTTTACGAGGACGAGCAGTTTGTAGCGGAGCTTGCGCAGCTTTCGAAGAATTATGCCGGCAGGCCGAGTTCTCTTTATTATGCGAAAAGATTCAGCGAGCATGTTGGTTTTAAGGTGTATCTGAAACGCGAAGACCTTCTGCACGGCGGAGCGCACAAGGTCAACAACACACTCGGGCAGGGCCTCTTAGCCAAATATATGGGCAAGGCCAAACTCATTGCTGAGACAGGCGCCGGCCAGCACGGTCTGGCTACGGCGATGATTGGGGCCTTGTTTGGGATGGAGACGAAAATCTTTATGGGCGTAACCGATATAGAGCGCCAGAGCATCAACGTTCACAAGATGAAGCTCTGTGGTGCGGAAGTTGTCCCTATTGAAGGTGGAACAGGAACGCTCAAAGACGCTATCAACGACGCACTTCGCTACTGGACGGCTCACGTTACCGATACATTTTATCTTTTCGGTTCGGCCTGTGGACCGCATCCGTACCCTACGGTGGTAAAACATTTTCAAACCTGTATCGGCAAAGAGACCAGGCAGCAGTGTCTCGAACAAATCGGCAGGCTGCCGGATATCGTTGTGGCCTGCGTGGGAGGAGGCAGTAATGCAATAGGCATTTTTTCCGGCTTTATAGATGATAAGAACGTCAGGTTAATTGGGGTCGAAGCCGGCGGTCGGAGCTTAAGCAGCGGCAAGCACGCTGCGACGCTTGTAGCCGGGAGGGTCGGTATCCTGCACGGTGCGAAGGCGTATCTGCTCCAGGACAAAGAAGGTCAGATTCATGATACCGAATCGGTAAGTGCGGGGCTGGATTATCCTGCTGTTGGTCCGGAGCATTGCCTGCTAAAAGATACCGGCAGAGCCGAGTACGTTGCTGCAGAAGATGAGGATGTGCTTGACGCCTTCGGGCTGCTGAGCAAAACCGAGGGGATACTGCCGGCCCTGGAACCCTCGCACGCTCTGGCATTTCTTTGCAGCCAGAAAGGAAAGTTGGATGCTGAGCAGATAGTGGTAGTAAATCTTTCCGGCCGAGGAGATAAGGATGTTGGCATTGTAGAAAAACGTCGACCTCTCGAGAACTGATTATTAATTATCAGTAGGAGATCGATTATGAACAAGATTACAGACCCGACCGAAACGTTTAAGATATGGCTTACAATTATTATGATTATCAGCATAACCAGTCGCTCTTATGGACAGGAGTCGCAATTGGGATGTGGTACCGGAGAAATAGAATGGCCTATGCACCACATTGATAATGCTCTATACAATCATAACTCCCTGAGTCCGGGGGACGTCGACAAAGATGGTTTTACGGACTACGCGGTTATTCATGAGGGACCGGATAAATATACGATTGTGTTTCATCCCGGAAAAGACGGTGACGTGCGAAAGCCCTGGAAAAAGGTAACAATCGGAGAGGGCGGCAATCCGGAGTATTCATACTTTGGCGACTTTGACGGTGACGGCAATCTTGATGTGGTGGGCTGCGGTGGTTATAGCAGGAAA
Organism: Phycisphaerae bacterium; assembly: GCA_030619925.1. GTDB lineage: Bacteria > Planctomycetota > Phycisphaerae > Sedimentisphaerales > Anaerobacaceae > JAUXAL01. Next base: position 32,897 of record JAUXAL010000016.1, read on the forward strand.
CTCCCAACAGGGGTTAAGATATTCTGGGGACCTGATTCCAGCCGGGTATTTAATGGTAGCACCTGGACCGATGGAGGTTATATTCCGGGTACTAAGGACCGGGGTCATTTTCTTTATATCGAAAGCCGCGATATAAACGACAACGGCGCAACAGACATCGTGGCGGGAGGCAGAGTCCACAAGGTCAATCACACAAAAGCCGGCCTGATATGGATCGAAGCGCCAAGTAATAAGAGTGACCGCCGGGATCTTTCAAAGTGGAAAGTACATGATATTGATTCGAATTTGTTGAGTGGTCACGGTTTTGTTTTCGTTGATATCGACCAGGATGGAGATGACGACATTGCTGTTGCGAATGCGGACTGGGACACTTCGGACTCCGAAGAACGAGTGCTGTGGTATGAGAATCCCAGGACTGGTTCAGCGAAGCAGAAGCAGCCCTGGCCTATGCATGTGGTTTATAGTGGTCACGAATTTTTTCCCAAACCCCAGGTTGCAGTCGGTGATCTGGACGGCGATGGTCTGACTGACCTGTGTGTACAAACCGATAGTCACATTTTCTATTTTAAGAAGATGGGTTTAGAACCGGTTTCCTGGAAACGAATAGTAATTAATAAGCCGGAGGTTGCACGATGGGTAAGCAGGCCTACAAAAATGGCTGACATCAACAACGATGGGAAAATGGATATCGTGGGGATGCTTATTCATAATTACGGGTACATGCCATCGGGAAAAACCTCTGTTTTTTGGATGGAGTACAGTGGTAACGAGCCGGGGACGGATAATTGGACTACTCACGTCATAAAATGGTCTGACCCCCTATTTTCTGGTAAGCCATTTCAAGGTGAGAAATGGGACCATTGCCGGTTTGATGATGTGGACAAGGATGGCGACCTGGATATCGTCGGCAATTGTGAAGAGCATTACAAGTTCGTATCCGGGAAACAGAAGCAGACTCTCGTAGGCGTAGTTTGGTTTGAGAATAAGCTTGTTCCGTAGCCAAGAGCACAATGTCAGCTGACGATAGAGTTTTCTGAGGCTTTGAGTTGCTGACTTCTGAATTCCAGGCCATAGTCAGAAAAGGATATGATTGATGAAAACATATAAACAAGTTTTTTCTGAATTAGGAGAACAAAAAAGGGCAGCGTTGATACCGTTTTTCGTAATCGGCGACCCGGATTTTGATACAAGTCTTGCGATTGTAAAAACAGCTATCGACGCAGGGGCGGATGTTCTGGAATTGGGCATACCATTCTCCGACCCGATAGCGGATGGGCCAACAATCCAAAAGGCCGATATTCGCGCAATGAGAAGCGGGATGACCGTCCGGAAAGGGCTGGAGTTTATCCGCAAGGTCAAGAATTACAAGGATATTCCAATTGGACTGCTGATGTATTACAACTTAGTTTACCAGTACGGAACGGAACAATTCTTCACCGATTTTCACCAGGCCGGCGCCAACAGCGTTTTGGTTGCTGACTTGAGCATTGATGATGCGGACGAAATTGTTGAACCTGCCGTCTCGGCGGGTCTTGACACTGTCTTTATGGTTACGCCAAACACCGGGCCCGAGAGAATGAAACTGATTGCTTCCAGGACCACCGGCTTTATCTACACCGTTTCGGTGTTAGGTGTTACCGGCATCAGAGAAAAGCTTTCCGATATGATTGGAGGGCTGGTCGGCAAATTGAAGAAGCTTACCGGCGTGCCGATATGTGTAGGTTTTGGAATCAGCAAAGCCGAACATGCAGCCACGGTTGCGTCGGCGGGAGCCGACGGTGTAATAATCGGTTCAAAAATAGTGGGGTTGATTGAGAGTAATTTAGGCAACAGAGAAAAAATGCTTGCTGAGATTTCGACTTTCTTAAGTGAAGTCAAAAGTACGATTTCACCCTGCACTAATTGAGCGTAGGCTCGCGCCTACGCTCAATTAGTGCGGGGCGGATTTTTGGTGGTATTTATCCCCGGCACATTCGGTTTCTCATATCATAGTAATTGTCGCACTTTTTGCAGATTACCGCAATAAGAGGCTGGGTATTTGCGTCTTTACCTATATAAGTGTGAGCAGGTGTGTAATCAAACGCTAATTCCTGCAGTAGGGATTAGTCCAATTGTGTTTTTCTAACCTATTTTGGAGGATACTATTATGAAGAGGTACCTAATCTCAACCGCGGTCATTCTGGCCGTTCTGGTAACGGCCTGGGCTGCATTTGGGCAGCAACAGGGCAGAACCAGACAAAGACAGCAACCGGAGGGTATGAGGCAAAGATTTCAGGATATGTCAGAGGAGGAAAGAGAGAAGTTCAGGGCCCAGATGCGTGAAAAAGGTGGCTCCAGACGTGGCGGATTTATGGGGCGTGAAGGCCAGTTAGAGGCCATTAAAGCGATTGAAGCGCAACTGGCGAAGCTCAAAGCCGCGCAGACCACACGGCCTGAAGGCGGCAGGTCATATCGAGACCTTTCCGAGGACGAAAGAGCAAAACTAAGAGAGAGGATGACGAAGGCCCGCCAGGACCGACAGAAAGCACTTCAGACAATTATAGCACAGGTCGCCAGACTTCAGGGTCGAAGGCAGCCAGCGGCAGAAGCCGGACAATACATTATAGTCAACGTTGGCGATCTTAAGCCGATTCAGGCGGCGGCAGTAAAAGAGAAAGCCAAGGAAACGACCCAGCTTCTCGAAAGGCTGATTGCCAGAGGTAGTGGCCAAAGGGGACCGAGAGGCAGGGGGCCAGGACCGGGGATGAGGACAACCACGCCAGGGACTACAGAGCGCCCGCGGGGTCCACGGGGTGCGGAGTCTCCAAGAGGTTCAGGGCGTCAGGGCAGAGAGGAAAGGGAACGTTGAAGGTCCAGGCAGGACGCCAGAGTTTACACTAAAGAGTTTTGACAACAAGGCGAATTGTAGTAGCGAGCGTGGAGTTATGTGGGGCCAGCTCTGCCCACAGGGCTGGGGGGTACGTTCGCTGTGGCGCCGAGGATATTGAACATCCAGAAGTGTAGGGCCGGTTTGCCCCGCTTTTGGTGTTGGCCAGATAGGAAAACCTTTTGTGGTTTTTTGGTTTGCGTTCTTACCTGATACATGTTAGTAAGGCTGTAAGTGAATGCTAATTCCCGCAGGGGGAATTAGTCCAAGTGTTTTTTTTTAACCTATTTTGGAGGATACTATTATGAAGAGGTACCTAATCTCAACCGTGGTCATTCTGGCCGTTCTGGTGACGGCGTGGACCGCATTTGGGCAACGCGAGGGCAGAACCAGACAAAGACAGCAATTTGAGGGTATGAGGCAAAGATTCGAAAATATGTCTGAGGAGGAAAGAGAGAAGTTTAGAGCCGAAATGCGTGAAAGAAGAGAGAGATTTCAGGATATGTCTGAGGAGGAGAAAGAAGAGTTTAGGGCCGAAATGCGTAGAAGGATGGGCCCGATGCCTCCACGCTTAGGGCGCGAGGAGCAACTTAAGGCGATTGAAGTCATTCAAGAGCAAGCTGCGAAGCTCAAAGCAAGCATGGAAGCCGCAAGAAGGCCTGAAGGCCGGAGGCGGCCTCAGAAGCCCTCCGAGGAAGAAATAGCCAAATTGAGAGAAAGATTCGCCAAAGCGAGTAAGCAGCGACAGAACGCAATCAAAGCGATTGAGGAGCAACTTGCGAAACTCAAAGGTCCAACGCCACCGAGAGCAGAACCTCAAGAATCTGTCAGGGAGTTGCTGGCGATTCGCCAGTTGGCGCTTAAGGAGAAAGCCGAGGGAACAGCCAAGCGTCTCGCAAGGCTGATTGCCAGGTATCAGAGGGGACCTCAGAGGGAATCCGGGCGCAGGCCGCGAGGACCGGGGCGAGAGCGAGAACCGGGGCAGAGGCCTCAAGGACCCGAGAGGCCGCCCAGGGAGCGGCCGGCGAGGTCAAGAAGAGATGTTGAAGGCGCCGCAGCAGTTTCCAGCAAGAAAGCACCGGCTCTCAGGCTGACCAGCTTTTGTGGTAAAACTGTAAACCTTTCTGACTACAGGGGCAAAATTGTGGTGCTGGAGTGGCTCAATTTCGAGTGTCCGTTTGTAAAATACCACTACGAGAAAACTAATACAATGATTGACCTGGCCAACAAGTACAAGGATGAGAATGTTGTCTGGCTTGCGGTAAACAGTACGAGCCATACAACTCCGGAGGCGAACAACGACTTTGCGAAGAAACACAAGCTTCCGTATCTGATACTCGACGACAGGTCAGGCAAGGTGGGCCGAGCCTACGACGCCAAGACAACGCCCCATATGTACGTCATAAATACCAGGGGCAATGTCCTCTACGCCGGCGCAATCGATAATTCGCCGATGGGCAAAAAAAAGGAAGGCGTAATTAACTATGTTGACCGGGCTTTGGCGGAGCTGACGGCCGGTAAACCGGTAAGCACCCGCAATACAAAGCCTTACGGCTGCAGTGTAAAGTACCCTCGATAGGGCAGTCCCTGGCCAGAGGAAAAACTCAAGAGCGACAGTCGCTACAGGTTATTTACTTCTAACGGGGTGAACATAGGCTCTCCTTGGCAATGTGTCTTGTTTTTTTACCGAACACATTGGCAAGGATGAGCCTTTTTTATTAGAATACAGCACTCTTGAGGAATCAAATTAACAGAGCTCAAATGCTCGCACCTGCGGTAGCGCGAGTACAGATGTCGTCAAACTCCTCTGTGTTAGAATAGAGAAAGGAAGTGAACGATGGGAAAATTTTGGATGACTGTGATTGGGTTTGTGGTTTGCAGCTTTCTTGTAATGTTCCACGGCACGGCCGAAGGCATTGAGATACGGCCGGGACATGTCATTCCCGTGGATAAGAAGCTCTCGCAGGATGCGGTGCAGTGTCTTTTTGAGCGGGGCCAGCGCGAAGTCTATAGCGGCGAAGAGCTCGAGACGATCGGCATGCCGGTCAGCGGAATCGCAACGGGACAACTATATCTTCGTGGGGATGGAACACTCGGCCTCTGGCAAATCTTTAACCGCCACGTATTTTCCGGTTATGGACGGGATAATTACCGCACTTATAAGCCCGACTCGCCGGTGGACTCGGGCTTCGCTGTGGTCGCTGAATCGGATGGCAGGACACTCATAAGGCCATTGGATCGGAGTTTCTCCACCGTAGAGTTCGCGGGTGAATATCCTATCGGCATCGTCCGCTACCGCGAAAAGGGTTTTCCCGTGGAGATTGAGACCGAGGCCTTTTCTCCTTTTATTCCGCTTAATGCAAAAGACTCCGCGCTGCCGGCCACGTTGTTCCACATCACCCTGGAGAACACTTCTCAGAGCACGGTAAGGGTCGGTGTGCTCGGCTGGCTTGAGAATGCGGTCTGCCTTGATTCAGCAAAGGCCGTTCATGCCCTGCGCCGAAGCCGTATTGTCAACGAGAAAGGCCGGACCTTGGCTGTACACACAGTTGAGGAGGCGCCCATACCTAAAGGCACCACAGGTCCCAGGCCAAAGATTGTCCTGGCTCACTTCGAAGGCCCGGACTATGGTGGCTGGAAGGTGACCGGAGCAGCTCTGGGGAAAGGACCTGCGAAAGGTACGCTGCCAAGGCAGCAAAGGGTGACTGGCTTTTTCGGAAAAGGGCTTGTTAATACTTTTCTCGGTGGGGACGGGCCTGGCGGAACGTTGACTTCGCCACGCTTCAATGTCTCGCGGAAGTTCATCAACTTCCTCATCGGCGGAGGCAATCACGCCGGTAAAACCTGCATCAACCTGCTCATCGACGACAAAGTTGTACGGACCGCAACCGGCAAAAACAACGAAAAGCTCGAATGGTATTTCTGGAACGTTCAGGAATTCGAGGGCAGGACAGCTCAGATCGAAATTGTCGATCGCTTTTCCGGCGGATGGGGACACGTTAATATCGACCAGATTGAGCTGTCGGATGAGCCACAGAAAGGGCCAATGGGTCCGCTCGACAAACTTCCTGACTATGGCTCGCTGGTATTGGCTCTTTCGAGAGAGGGAAGTTCGCCTCAGGGAATTCGCAAGCTTTTTGCATCCCTCGACGATAGAGATGTAGAGCTGCATGCCGAGCAGAATGTTAGCTATCCGGTTACCGAAAGGCGAAGCGCGGCGCTGGCCACCGACACTGTCGAATTGGCGCCGGGTGCTAAGTGCGCTTTCATCTTTGTTCTGGCCTGGTTCTTTCCTAATCACCCGAACGGCCGCGAATATGCCAACCGCTTCGACACTGCTGCCGAGGTCGCTCATTATGTCCTCGATGACTACGACCGCCTTGCCGGCGATACCGCCAAGTGGTACAAGACCTACTACGAGCACAGCACACTGCCTCGGTGGCTGCTTTTCCGGCTACACTCAACCGTGTGCAACCTGGCGACGGGAACGTGTCAGTGGTGGAAGAGCGGCCGTTTCTGGGCGTGGGAGGGCGTCGGCTGCTGCCGCGGTACCTGTACCCACGTGTGGAATTATGCCCACGCTCCTGCTCGCCTTTTCCCCGAGCTTGAGCGAAGCGTCAGGGAGATGCAGGACTTTGGCGAGGGCTTTGACCCCAACAGCGGCCTGGTCGGCTTCCGCAGCAACCGCGCTTATGCTGCAGACGGCCAGTGCGGCAGCATACTTAAAGCCTATCGCGAGCACCAGATGTCCGCCGACAACTCTTTCCTGAAGCGCAACTGGCCGCGCATCAAAAAGGTCCTGGAGTTCTCCATCGCCCGCGATGGCAACGACGACGGCCTCATCGAGGACAGCCAGCACAACACCTACGACATCAATTTCGAGGGACCCAACACGTTTGTCGGCTCGCTGTATCTGGCTGCCCTTCGCGCCGGCGAGGAAATGGCAAAGGAAATGGGCGATGAGCAGTTCGCCGAACGCTGCCGAAAAATCTTTGCCAGTGGCAGACGTCTCACCGTCAAGCGACTCTGGGACGGTGAATACTTTATTCAGCTCGTCGACTTAAAGAAACATCCGAAACATCAGTATGCGAAAGGGTGCCTGTCCGACCAGCTTTTCGGCCAGGGCTGGGCACATCAGCTCGGCCTCGGCTACATATATCCGCCGCGGTACATCACCGAGGCGCTGCGGTCAGTCTGGAAATACAATTGGACGCCCGATGTCGGGCCGTATAACGCCGCGCACGAGCCGGAGCGCTGGTTTGCAGGGGCAGGTGAGCGGGGCCTGTTCACCTGTACCTGGCCTAAGAGTCCGTACCTCGCCGCCGGCGTTCGTTACAAAAATGAGGTCTGGACCGGCATCGAGTATCAGGTGGCCGGCCACATGGTCTGGGAAGGAATGGTCACCGAGGCCCTTGCAATCTGTCGCGGCATTCACGAGCGCTACGACCCGGCCAAGCATAACCCTTTCAACGAGATTGAATGCGGCGACCACTATGCGCGGGCAATGGCGAGCTGGGGCGTTTACACAGCTCTTGCAGGCTATGAGTATCACGGCCCGAAAGGTCATCTCGGCTTTGCTCCGAGACTAACGCCCGAGAACTTTCGCGCCGCCTTCACCGCCGCCGAGGGCTGGGGCACATTTGCTCAGAAGCGGGACGGCCGGATGCAGCGCGAGCGGATCGAGCTGCGTTGGGGTCGGTTGAGTCTGAAATCTCTTGCCTTTGTCGTTCCTCAAGAATTCCGGCCGCTGAAAGTTTCCGTAACAGCGGCAGGCAAACCCATCGAGAGCAACCACAAGCTAAAAGACAGGCGTGTTGAGATAACCTTGAGCAAAGAGTTGACCATTTATGAAGGCCAGATGCTGGAGGTAACCATTGAACGGCAGGGCAGATGAAGGCGTCACTTCAATAGGGGAAATTATAATGATAAGAGATTTAGTAATGAAGAACCGGACCTATCGGCGTTTCTTTCAGGAAGTCGCCATAGAACGCCAGACGCTCAGAGAGCTTGTTGACCTTGCGAGACTTTCTGCGGCCGCTGGCAATATGCAGCCGCTAAAATATATTCTTTCCTGCGAGCCTCAGAAAAACGCTTTGATATTTCCACACCTTGCCTGGGCCGGTTATCTCAAGGACTGGCCGGGTCCGCGTGAGGGCGAGAGGCCTTCTGCTTACATCATCATACTTGGCGATACGCAGATAACTCAGTCTTTTGGCTGTGACCATGGAATAGCCGCCCAGAGTATTCTCTTAGGTGCGACCGAGAGAGGTTTGGGTGGCTGTATCATCGGCACAGTACAGAGACAGAAACTCCGCAAAGCTTTGGATATACCATCCGCCTACCAGATACTTCTGGTCTTAGCCCTCGGCAAGCCCAGGGAGACCGTAGTGATAGAGACAGTCGGGGCCGCTGGAGACGTCAAGTACTGGCGCGACAGCGAAGGTGTGCACCACGTGCCAAAGCGGGCGTTGGATGATATTATCCTTGATTAGATGTAAACCGAGTTCATATAAGAGCTTGTTGGTGGTTTGCTTCGCTCATTTCGGTCGTGCCATTTGCCAATGCCGCAGGCTCTGGGAAATGTAAAAAATCTTCTTGTATTCTTCCAAAATAATAGCAAAATGTTATGGCACTCTGCACGGTTGCCTGATTTTGAGGAAAAAACCGGCACGGGTGAGTGTCAGTGGAGTTGCAATCTCATAGGAAGTTAGCTTTAAGTTAAGGAGTGTATTATGAAAAAAATATCAATTGGCTCATGGGCATATACGATTGGCCCTTACGCAGAAAATCCGGTATCCTGGGAGGAAGTCATAAAGAAGGTTGCAGGCTTGGGTTTCGACGGCGTGGAGTTGGGCGGATTTCCGCCACATCCGAACCCGGACAATCTGCCGGAGAAAGAACAGCGGGACGCGTGCAAACAGCAGGTGGCGGATTTAGGGCTCGGGTGGTCCGGGCTGGCAGCGGATTTGTGGAGCCAGCATCTCATCGATACCGAAGACAATAGCGCATATCTTGCAACGTTCCGGAAGAATTTGCAGTTCTGCGTGGATATTGGGATTCCGGCTATTCGGGTGGACACGGTTCAGCCGCCGACGATTTTCGATACGGTGGATGCTGATACGGCGCTGAAGCGCGTGGTCGATACGTGGAAGATTTGTGCGGCCGAGGCGGCGGACGCCGGTGTGCGTATGGCGTGGGAGTTCGAGCCGGGCTTTGCGTTCAATAAACCGTTGGATGTTCTTCGGATTCTCGATGACGTCGACAACGACAATTTCGGCGTGATGTACGATGCGTGTCACGCTTATATGGTTGCGTGCACTGGTGCGCGGCAGCCGGGCGAGGCGGAGATTCTTCTGGGCGGGATACTTGAGCTGACCCAGAAGCTCCGCGGAAAAATCAATCACATCCACTTGATCGACTCCGATGGCACGCTCCACAATGATGAGACATCGACGCACACTCCCTTCGGCGAGGGCAAGATCGATTTTGACGAGCTGATGCCGGAGCTGGCGAAAAATGATATGGGGCACGACTGGTGGACGATTGATTTGTGCTTCTGGGCGGACGCCTGGAAAGTGACAGAGCAGTGCAAGAAGGCGGTGGACAAGTTGAATCAGAAGTATGGATGATACGGTGAGCCTGGAGGATTCAGGCGGGGAATTTCAGGAGTGGACTTATGAAGAAAAAACTTAACATAGGATTGATTGGGTGCGGCTTTATGGGCCGGGTGCATTCGAACGCATACGTGAAGCTGAACAAGTTCTTTGACGTCGAGCACGAGATGGTTATGAAGTGCATCTGTGACAACAATGCCGAGAAGCTCAAGGCGTTCGCGGCGAATTGGGGCTGGGAGAGTACCGAGACCGATTGGCGCAAAATGGTTACCAGGGATGATATCGACGTTGTTGACATCTGCACGCCTAACAACACGCACCACGACATTGTAATACAGACCGCTGCTGCGGGTAAGATGATTGCTCTGGAGAAGCCGTTGTCGATGGACGCCAAAGAGGGTGTGCCGATGGTCGAGGCGGTGGAGAAGGCAGGCAAGCCCAATATGGTCTGGTTCAATTACCGTCGTGTTCCGGCGGCGGCGCTGGCCAAGCAGATTATTGAGGAGGGGAGAATCGGGCGGGTCTTCCATTACCGTGCCAAGTACCTGCAGGACTATACTATCAGCCCGGACGTTCCGCAGGGCGGCGATGCGCTGTGGCGGCTGGACGCGAAGGTGGCGGGCAGCGGCGTGACCGGTGATTTACTTGCGCATTCCATCGATATGGCTATGTGGTTTATTGGGCCGATCGCCTCGGTCTGTGCAATGACCGAGACGTTTATCAAGGAAAGAAAGAGTCAGGACTCGGGCAAGGTAGAACCCGTGACGATTGACGATGCTTGTGCTTTTCTTGCCCGGTTCGAGAACGGCGCTCTGGGGACATTCGAATCGACGCGCTATGCGTGCGGGCGGAAGAACCAGAATACGTTCGAGGTCAACGGTGAAAAGGGGTCGGTGGCGTTCGACCTCGAGACGGCCCACGAGCTGGAGTACTTCGACCACAGTGATCTGGTAAGTATTCGTGGATGGCGTACGGTTAAAACGTGGGATTCGAAGCACCCGTATATGAAGAACTGGTGGGTGCCGGGGTGCGGGATTGGCTATGAGCACTGGCATATCAATACCTTGGCCGATTTCGTCAAGGGGATAGAAAAGGGCGAAAAGACCTGTCCCGACCTCAAAGATGCGCTGGCGACGCAGTACGTCTGCGACGCCGTGCTCGCTTCTGCCAGGAACAAAAAATGGGAGACAATCAAAAAACCGTGAGAGCGGTAACAAAGCAGCACAGGTGATTTCTCACTTGTGCTCCCTGTAACTTATGGACTTGTTAGTGTTGAAGTAAGGAGGACTTATGTCTGCTAATTCTATTGCGACCAAAGCACTTGAGCAGGGCAAAGGAATTGTCCGCCTGGTGCCGAATTGGGTGCCGCGTTCATTTTGTGTGCCTGGCCGGCGCATCAAGCTCCACCCGGACGACTATTATGCGCTGGGCGGTGAGCGCGGGGGCCTCGATGAACGCTGGTTTGCGTCAACCACACCCGCGGATAACGGCCCTTTGACCGCGCCGAATGAAGGCTTGAGCTTCATTGTCTTTGAGGATAATGGAAAAATAGAACAAGTGCTTCTGAAAGATGCAATTGATGAGCTCAAGGGCGAACTTATTGGGGACAGACTGTGGAAGCAGCACCAGCGCTGGCCGATGTACTCAAAGTTCTTCGACAACAAAGGCGCTCTGCCCCACCACATTCATCATCGCGACAAGCACGCGGCGCTGACGGGTCAGCTGGGCAAGCCGGAGGCGTACTATTTTCCGCCGCAGGCGAACAATTACGGGGGCGATTTCCCCTATACGTTTTTCGGTCTGAATCCCGGCACGACGAAGGAGCAGGTGCGTCAGTGTCTGGCAGACTTTGAAAAAGGCGACAACAAGATTACGAGTCTTTCGACGGCGTATCGGCTCGATGTTGGGACGGGCTGGGACGTGCCGCCGGGCGTGCTGCACGCCCCGGGCAGCCTCTGTACTTACGAGCCCCAGAAGGCCTCGGACGTTTTTGCTATGTACCAGTCACTTACAGGCGACCAGGTTGTTCCCAAGGAGCTTCTCTGGAAAGACACGCCTGAAGACAAAATGGGCGACGTTGACCATTTGCTTGAGGTGATTGACTGGGACCTGAACGTCGACCCCAATTTCGCTCAGAATCGGTTTATGCATCCCAGGCCCGTCCGGCCGCCAAAACAAATGGAGGCTGAGGGCTACATCGAAAACTGGATATGCTATAAGTCGACGGCCTTCAGCGCCAAAGAGCTCACGGTCCTGCCGGGCAAAACCGTCACCATTAAGGACAACGCCGCCTATGGGTTTATCACGATGCAGGGACACGGCAGAGTCGGACAGTGGGATATAGAGACCCCTGCGCTTATAAGGTATGGCCGGCTAACCTATGATGAATTCTTTGTCAGCGAAAATGCCGCCAAGCAGGGCGTGACTATCACTAATCCTTCTAAAACCGACCCAATCGTCCTGCTCAAGCATTTCGGGCCTGATAACCCGGATTTAGTTATCGAATAGTAAATCGAATCGCGAATCACGAATTATACGTCGCACAGGGCGACGGCTTCGGTAAGGCCTTCGAGCGGATCGCGTGTCGGGATGAACTCCTGGCCGACATAGCCGGTGTAGCCGCTCTTGGCGATCTCTTCCATTATAGGTTTGTAGTTGATTTCCTGTTTATTGTCGAGCTCGCGGCGGCCCGGGTTGCCGGCGGTATGGTAATGGCCGATATAGTCCTTATACTGCCGGATGCGGCTAATGATGTCACCATCCATAATCTGTACGTGGTAGATATCAAACAGCAGCTTCATCCTCGGTGAGCCGACCTTCTTAACAATTTCCATGCAGTAGTCCGTGTGGTCGCCCTGGTAGCCGGGATGGCCCTTCATTTCGACCGCCACGCGGCTGTTGAGAATCTCCAAGCAGAGGTTGACCTTCTTGGTCTCAGCGTAGCGTACTATTTTCTTGTAACCCTTAACGCAATTTCTGATGCCCGCATTGTCTCGGATGTTCTCGCGGAAACCTGTGAAGGTAATAACATTAGGGAAGTTGTATTCGGAGCAGGCATCGATCGAGTCGCGGAGCTTGGCCAGGCACATGTCGTGATACTCGGGATTGTTCATTCCTTTCTCGAACCCGTGACTGCCCGCAATGGCGCAGACCAGGCCGTGCTTTCTGAGCGTGGGCCAATCCGTCGGCTCCACCAGTTCGACGCTCTTGCAGCCGAGCTGTCTGGCGATTTGGCAGGTCTTCTCGACGTCCCAGTGCTTCTCGAAACACCAGTAAACAATGGACTGGTTGATGCGGCCTTTGGTGACCACTCGTTCCCTGCGTTTGCTTGCAGCGGCGCAAGAGCCAAGGGTTAAGCTCACCGCGCCGGCGGTACTTGCGCCGGCAGCCATTCTGAGCATGCTGCGGCGGCTGATACAGTTATATGTGCGGTTGTTTGATCGACTTTTTTCGCTCATCTTGGTCTCCTTTTGTATCAGGTTGACTTTGAGTAAAGGTTTTCGGCTCATCTTAATAAACGTCGCCGGCACAGAGGCCAATTGTAAGTTCCTCAATGCCCTCGTCAAAGAAAAAACGAGATTCTCTAACGATTTGAAGAGGTGTTGTTCGAAATAAAACTTGACAGACAATAGCAAACGTGCTATGCTGCAAAGGCTTAGATATTTCGTGAAAGTTTATTAGAGAAATAAGTTTTGTGATGGGTAAAAACTCGAATCGACGTGATTTTTTCAAAGTTGTGTGCTTAGGCACGGCAGCCGGGATTACGGCATCCTTTCTGCCAATATGGGCACAAGAGCCCGCAGCAAGAGAAAAATGGCGGATGCGGCTGTCGACCTCATCGATTCATTTTATGCAACTGCCTATTGAGCAGGCGTGTGAGCGAATCGCGAAGCTGGGCTTCAAGGCCATCGACATCTGGTCGGCCCACCAGGGCTGTCCTCACCTCGACGACGTGGCCAAACGCCTCGGGCCGGACGGCCTGAAAAAACTGCTGGCAAAGCACAATCTGAAACTCTTTGCCTTTTCGGTTTATAAGGGCGGCTACGCCCGTTACGCAGAACTGCTGGGCACGGCCGGCGGCGGCGTGGCCATTCGAGGCAGCGGCCCCCCTTGTAAGCCTGAAGAATTGACCGCCCGGATGCGCAAGTTTATCGAAGACCTCAAGCCTTTGGTCGAACTGGCTGAGAAACACAACTCTTATCTCGCCATCGAAAACCATGGCAGGGCGCTGCTTTGCTCGCTCGATTCGCTCAAGGCATTTGTCGACATTAACACATCACCGAGGTTAGGCATTGCACTGGCGCCGTATCACATCCAGACCCTCAAGGCTTCGGTGCCGGAGGCGATTCGTATCTGTGACAGGCAGCTTTTCTTCTTCTACGCCTGGCAGCACTATCCGGGCCCGAAGCAGCTTCCCGGCATCGGCCCCACGGATATGACGCCCTGGATGCGAGCCCTTGCGAGGATTCGATACCGTGGGTACGTTAATCCATTCATGCACGGGCACCCGGAACCCGATGTGATGACAGCCAATCTGGCCAAATCGCGTGATTATCTCAAGGCGTGCTATAAGAAAGTGAATTTTGAAGCGTGAAATATAGTCGATAACAAGAACTCAAGTTAAGAAATGAGGAGAATACTATGGAGCAAAAACAACAGCAGGCCGATAAGGCCAATGACTTAACTCGGCGCGAGTTTATGCGTGATGGTGCAGCGACCGCAACGGGTCTGGCTGCGGGTCTCGGCGCAGTGGGCAGCCAAAGCGCCTACGCCGATGGGGTCGTCGAGAAAACTCGCAGCTACAACCCGGCCATGGAGTATCGGCGGCTCGGGAAGACCAACATTTGGGTCTCAGCGGTGTGCCTCGGTGGGCACTGGAAACGCGTCGATAAGATGGTACCTGGCGTCTTCAAAGGCAAGGGGTGGTTAAGTGCAGACCTGGACAGCAGCGGCTTCCGGAAAAACCGTCGCGACGTCGTTACCCGATGCATCGAATCGGGCATCAACTATATCGACGCCTGTACTATGCAGGAGATACTTGCCTATGCCGAGGCCCTTAGAGGAAGGCGCGACGCGATGTTCCTCGGTTTCTCATGGTACCAGGAGGAAATGCGGAGAGAGCAGTACCGCACGACCAACGCGCTGCTTGCTACCCTCGACAAGGGCATGCGCGAGGCAAAGCTCGACTACGTGGACGTCTGGCGGATTACTATGCACGAGCAAAGCGGCCGGCACACTAATGCCGAAGTTGACCAGATGATGGGCGCCCTCGAAAAGGCAAGAAAACAGGGCAAGGTCCACTTCACGGGTCTATCCTCGCACGACCGCCCACACATCAAATGGATGATCGAGACCTACCCCACCGTGCTTCAGGTTGTCGTGACGCCCTACACCGCCAAGAGCAAGGTGCTGCCGAGGGACAGCATTTTCGATGCGATAAAAAAGCACGACGTCGGTTTCTTCGGCATTAAGCCGTTTGCCGGCACCTCGCTATTTAGGGGCGACAGTTCACCGGACAGCCCCGAGGCGGCGGAAGATGACCGGCTGGCGCGTATGGCCATCCGCTACATCCTGTGCAATCTTGCCATAGCGGCGCCCATCCCCGGTATGATTAACACCCACCAGGTGGACAACGTCGTAAAGGCCGTCAAGGAGCGACGTCAGCTCGACGTAGCCGAGGCCGAGGAGCTCGAAAAGGCTATGGACAAGGCGTGGGCCAGACTGCCGGCGAACTACCAGTGGCTAAAAGACTGGGAATACGTCTAACAGTCCGCTATGCTGAACCAGCACCAAGCCCTAACGAGACAACCAAAGACGCAAGCAAGGACGTAGAAAATGAAGGTTACAAAAGCAAGGACAGTAACATTGGTTGGATTTGTGATGAGCAGTTTGCTGCTAATTCTGGCAGCAAACTGCTCCTTTGAAAGGGCGCCCATAGACAAGCCCCCCGGCGAAAAGACCGAAGAGGTCCCGATTGAGCAACAGGCCAAAGCCGAGCCCGTTGCCGAGCAGGCCGAACACGAGTTGTTTGTCGCCAATCCATTTTGCGCCGTGTGCCACTACGGTTTCGACGAGGAGGAGCTTGCCCTTAACCATGAGCTGGCGGGCATCGGCTGCGAAAGGTGCCACGGCGAATCCGAACGTCACCGCAGCGACGAAGATAACATCACACCACCTGAGATTATGTACCCCAAAGCGAGGATAAATCCGACCTGCATGATGTGCCACCCCAGAGGCGAGATCAACCACGTCAGCCACCACAAACCACTGCTTGCCGGCGCCAAAACTATCTTTGACACAGAAGCTGCCAGCCGGAAGATATACTGCACCGGCTGCCACGCCGAGCGGCACCGCATCAACGTACGCACCATCCTGTGGAACAAGGCAACCGGCGAGCTGCTGGAATAGTAAACTCTTGCGGCACTTTCGGCCATATCTTTGCGCAGCTATATATGCTGTGCGCATCTACGATTCGCCGGTGAGGTTCCTTTGCTGAGAGTCAATGGTTCGTTTTATACTGGCGTGTCGGTAGTGTCTTTATATTCTTTGCGTAGCCGCTTCAATTCGGGCTTCAGCTTCTTGACAACATCGGCATATGCTGGGTCGTTATAGACGTTCTTCATTTCGTTCGGGTCTTTTTTCAGGTCGTACAGCTCCCACTCGTCGATGTCGAAGTAGAAGTGTATCAGCTTGTAACGCTTGGTCCGCACGCCGTAGTGTCGTTTTACGCTGTGCACGGCTGGATACTCGTAGTAGTGATAGTACATCGAGGTCCGCCAATCCCTCGGTGTTTTGCCCCGCAGCACGTTGCGCATGGATCGGCCCTGCATATCATCCGGTCTGGGAACGCCGGCAAAATCCAAAAACGTCGGACCAAAATCAAGGTTCAGAACAATGTCGTTGTTTATCGAGCCGGCCTTGACTTCCTTCGGATACCGCACCAGCAGCGGCATACGCAGCGACTCCTCATACATAAACCGCTTATCGAACCAGCCGTGGTCGCCCAAGTAGAAGCCCTGGTCGGCGGTGTAAGCCACGATGGTGTTCTCAGCCAGGCCCGATTCGTCAAGATAATCCAGGAGCCGGCCGACATTATCGTCAACCGAGGCAATACATCGCAGGTAGTCTTTGATGTATCTCTGATATTTCCAGCGGATCAGGTCCCTGCCCTGGAGATTTGCCCTGCGGAAGGCCTCGTTTTTAGGTTCGTATGCCGCGTCCCAGAGCCTCTTCTGCTCAGCCGTCAGGTTTTTAGGGGCCACGAATTTTAGGTCTCTGTCGTTCATCGTTTTTTCGATGCTCATGTCTTGTTCCTTAGCGGCTCTTCCGCGGTTAGAGTAATCGTCGAACAGGGTTTCCGGCTCCGGTATGGTGACATCGTCATACATTGTCAGGTGTTCGGGGCCCGGCTCCCACGCCCGGTGCGGAGCCTTATGTTGGTACATCAGACAAAACGGCTTGTCGTCTTTGCGCTCTTTGAGCCATCTGAGACAGTGGTCGGTAATAATGTCAGTAGTATACCCGGTATATTTTTTTCGCTGGCCCATCTCGATCATAACCGGGTTATAGTACGTTCCCTGGCCGGGCAGAACGTTCCAGTAGTCGAAGCCGGTCGGGTCGGTCTTGAGGTGCCACTTGCCGATCATAGCGGTCTGGTAACCGGCCTTCTGCAGCAGTTTGGGGAAAGTCTGCTGACTGCCGTCGAACTTCAGCCGATTATCGGTAACGCCGTTGATATGGCTGTATTTGCCGGTCAGAATCACCGCCCGGCTGGGCGCGCAGATGGAATTCGTGCAGAAGCAGTTATCGAAGCGCATACCCTCTTTGGCAAGCCGGTCGAGGTTTGGCGTCCGGTTGATCTTGCTTCCGTAGCAGCTCAGGGCGTGCGAGGCGTGGTCGTCCGTCATAATAAATATGATGCTCGGCTGTTTTCTCCCCGTGATTTGGCTCATACTTGCGCAGCTCTGCAGTATCGGCAGCGCCGCCGCTGAGCCCGCCATAAAGCCGACCGTTTTTAGAAATTCCCTTCTTGTTTGCTTTGTCATTTCGGTTCCTTTCCTGCATCTTTGTAGAGACTATTTACCTACAGAACACAGTTCTTCCACCTTTCTTGCATCTGACGGAGTCATCCCTTGCGCCGCCAAACGTCGGCGTTGGGAACATTCGGTGGCACATCCAGCCTGCGTTCCCAATTTTTGAGCAGTTTTCGGTGTTCCGCCAATATAGAGGCATACCGCGACCTTGCTGCGAGATTTTTGGTTTCGCCGGGGTCATCTTTCATATCAAAAAGCTGCTCGACTGCGTCGTCCTTGTACGTGATATACTTGTAACGTCCCGTTCGAACCATTCTTCCCGTATTGCTGGTCACTTCCGAAACGATAAAATCACGGCGTGAACCTGCGCTTGCTTCAAAAACCGCCCGCAAGCTTCTGCCCCGCATATTCGCCGGTGACTCAATCCCCGCGTAGTCACACAAGGTCGGCGTTATATCCAGCCCCGAAGCCAAATGAACTGCATCGGTCTTATTCTCTACAATGTGCCCCGGCCAAGAGAATAGCAGCGGCACCCTCGCCGCCTCGTCATAGAAACTGCTCTTTCGCACCATCTGATGATGCGCCGTCCCCTCCCCGTGGTCGGAAGTAAGCACAACCAATGTATCCTTCGCGTGACCGAAATCTTCCAGTGCCTGTAAAACACGTCCTATCTCGGCATCAACATATTCGATGTTGCGATAATAGCTCCACAGGTAGTACCGCCACTGCTCTTTGTCCCAGTTGCCCTTAAACGGCTCATTGCCTAAACGTCTTTTCCTGATTGCCTCCGGCTCATTCTCATCGAACTGGAAATTATCCGGCAGCTCCGGAAGCTCACCAGCGAGCTGCGGATACCGAAGTTCGCCCGGGTTGTCCATATTCAGCCGCAGCCACTCACAGATATCGTGCGGCTGCATAAACGACGCCACCAAAAAGAACGGCTTGCGTTTAGACCGGTTCCGCAAAAAGCCCTCACATGCGCGCGACATAACCGTATCGCAAAGGTAACCAAAACCACCAATCCCCGTATTTATGACCCTAAAACCCGGTATATCGCTGGTGTAGGTCCTTGGCACATGCCACTTGCCGGCATAGAAAGTCTCGTAATCGGTTTGTTGTGAGAGCCATTGGCCGAGGTTTGGAATACCTGAACGGATGGGCCGGCCATTTACGTGAACCCCGGCCTCGCTGCTGGTTCGCCCGGTGAAAATAGAGCTTCGCGCCGGGCTGCATAATGGGTTGGCGGAGTATGATTGTGTAAAACTGACGCCGTGGGTTTTAAGTCGGTCAAGTGCCGGTGTTCGCACATGCCGGCAGCCTCCTGCGGCAATTGTATCGAGATGCTGCTGATCAGTGATGATCAAGAGGATATTTTTCGGCTTTGGTCTGCGGCTTCGGCGTGCGGCAAGAACGTTTCTGCTCAAAGTGCCCTCGGCCAGCAGTGCCACGGCGCTACCGCTTAACTTGATGAAATCCCGGCGGTTTACGAAGCGGGTAGATCGCTCTATTGTGGTATTTTTATTCATCGCTCTTACTTTCTTTGTGTTTTTTCCTTTTTTCGTAAGTTTTTTGTTCTTCTTCTACTATTTATCTTGTGATTTTCTCTGCTTGTTCATCTAAGATATAGGCCTTGTTCATCGAAACTACCGCTAACAATCTATGATGGTCATCAAGCCAGTATTCACATGGAAGAATTCCGCTTCCTAATTGAACAAAGCAGTGCAGGGGTATGTTTTCGCTGCCTATCTTCGTTGGGTAAAGTCCGCGGTAAGATAAGTGCTGGTCTTTTTTCAAGAGGCTCAGTCCTTCAAGCATATCAAAAACCAGCAAAGGTGCTTTCTCGAACGTCAGACGTTGCACCGCCTCAAACAAACACCAATCTCCTGTGCTTCTGTCCAACCTCTCAGCAGCCACACTATTGTTATTGCTGCTCAGTTCTGAAATGTACTTGCCGTCTGCACCTCTAAACCGGCTCGAAACTTTCCATTGAATGGGTGATGCCAATTGATTATTCCGACAATCGACCGTTGCTTCAATAATGTTTACTAATGCGTCAGTCTGCAAGACTTCCTGATGCACCTTCAGTGTTAGAGACCTTTGTGGATTGATAAGGCGCTCTATCCGCAGAAACCCGACGTTATCATTACCGCTTTCGCGATAACCATGGCACGTCCAAATGCGGTATGTGTTGACCCAGTTTCCTGCAGGGTTGAAATCTTCGGATGAAGGCGGGAAATTACCGAGAGCACCTAATTCGTCTAACAGCGTCGGCGTTAAAGGCAAACCAACTATCGTTCTTTTGCTTTTTTTCTTGGCCATAATATTCTCTTTTGATTTTGTGAATATCTTCGGATATAGAGCATTTATACTACTTATAATCTTGCCCCGCAAGACTGTTTTTGCAGGACCTTCGCCACCGGTCGAGTATTGCCTTCATAGATTGTAGAATCTGCGGTTTTTCCGCCGCCAGGTCTCTTGTTTCGCCGGGGTCCTCGATCAGGTCGAAGAGCATGTAGCTTTTGCCCTTGTCTTTGCTGTAGATCTTGTAACGGTTGTCCGTCAGTGAGACCTGGTTTTTGGATTCAAAGCCGATTGGCACAGGACGTCGAATCATTTTGCCATTAATCAATGGCAGCAGGCTGACCCCGTCAATTGGCTCCGGTTGCCCTTTCATCCTGAAGCCGAGTACGTCCAGAATGGTTGGGAAATAGTCCGACGTGCAGCACGCGATGTCGGTTACCTGTCCACCCCTGATACGCCCAGGCCACTCAAGCAAACCCGGCACGCGCACGCCGCCCTCGAATAAACTGCGCTTGCGGCCGCGGAATGGGCCGGCAGAACCGCGATAACGTCCCTTTTTGCCGTCTCTGCCCTCCGGTCCATTGTCGCTGCAAAACCATAGCATAGTGTTGTCGGCTACGGCCAGCTCTCGCAGCTCGTTGCGGAGCCGACCCATCTGCTCATCCAAAGCAGTAATACATCCATAATAGTGTTGCTCGTCTTGGCTGTACTGCGAATACATCTTCCTGTATTTCGGCCCCGCCACGACCGGCCCGTGTGGCGCATGAAACCAGATGACAGCCAGGAAAGGTTTACCTTCGTCCGCAGCTTTTCGGATAAACGGGATAGCACGGTCCATAATGACTCGGCTGTCGTCGCCGTCAAGATTCTTAGTCACCTTTGTGCCGTCTTGCCTCCAATAGTAGGTTCCATAAGGCTCATTTGTTTCTGGCTTTTTCATGGGATTCCACGTGGGAACCTTTGCTTCTGTCGAAAAGCATACGTCGAATCCATTCTCCCATGGTGGGCAGTAGTGCTTCGCACCTCCTGGGCCGCCGCGGTTGGAATCCTTTTCTTTAGTGGTAAGTGTCCCCAGGTGCCATTTGCCGAAATGGCCTGCCGTGTATCCCTGGCTCTTGAGGGCTTCAGCTAAGGTAATTTCTTCTTTGCGCATGTGTCCGGCATTTGCGAAGAAGATTCCATATCGATATGGATGCCGACCTGTAAGGCAGCTTCCGCGAGTAGGCGAGCAAACCGGTGCACCGGCATAAAAACGCGTAAATCGCATTCCAGCTTCTGCCATCGCATCCAGGCTGGGAGTCTTAATGACCGAATTGCCGTTAAATCCCGGGTCACCCCAGCCTAGGTCATCTGCCATACAGAGGATAATGTTCGGCTTGCCTATGCCTCTGGTTCTTGAAAACAGACGCTGGGGCAAAGCCATGGCTACAGCACCGCCTGCAACGCAGCGCAGGAAATTTCTTCTACTAACCATCTGCTTACCCTCTCAATCCTATATGCAGTTTATTCTCAATACCTTGAAGCTATGGCATAAGTCGAATTTTCGGGTTATAATAAAAAATGTGAGATGCTTTGTCCAATGAAATAGTATTTCTGTTGAAAACTACACCGTGTTGGTATAATGCGAAATAGGAGCAAAAGTTACTTCTGCTCTTATAACTTATGTACTGTTGATAAGATACGAGCAGTAACAGGGAGGTTTTAAGATACCAAAGCTAAAGAAACAGCTTGGTTGCCTTGATGTATTCGCTGTGGCAGCTGGCGCCATGATAAGTTCAGGCTTATTTATTTTGCCTGCCATAGCTTTCACAAAAGCCGGGCCCGCCGTAATCTTATCCTATCTTCTTGCGTCGGTTTTGATAATTCCCAGTGTTCTCAGCAAAGCCGAGCTCGCCACGGCAATGCCGCGAGCAGGTGGAACGTATTTTTTTGTCGAACGGAGTTTAGGTCCGATTTGGGGCTTGTTCAGCGGATTGGCAAGCTGGTTTTCGCTGGCACTAAAAAGTGCCTTTGCCGTCGTCGGAATGGCGGTTCTTATCGAGGTTGTACTGCAGATGCTCTTTCCCACCCAGCTAAGCCTGTGGCATCTCAAAGTAATAGCCATAGCCTGCTGCCTCGGCTTTACAGCGCTGAATGTCGTGAGCGTCAAACACACAAGCAGATTTCAGGTTTTGTTCGTGGGAATACTGCTGGCGATACTTACCTTTTTTGTAATCTTTGGCGCCCGAGCCGTTGAACCTGTCCGATACAAGGGGTTTCTGGAAAAGGGTTGGCCGGCTGTGTTTGCGACTGCGGGCTTGGTTTTTATAAGCTTCGGTGGGTTGACGAAAGTTGCCAGCATTGCAGAAGAAGTAAAACAACCTGGTAGAAGTCTACCGTTGGGTATGCTCTTGGCTTGGCTTATCGTGACCCTTTTTTACGTTGGCGTAATCATAATTACTGTAGGTGTGGTGGCCGGTCCGGAGCTTGGTAGCAGCTTGATGCCGATATCACTGGCTGCGAGTAAATTTCTGGGGCCGGCTGGATTTGCACTGCTCAGCGTCGCTGCCATTGCTGCTTTTGTAACTACGGCAAATGGAGGCATACTCGCCGCATCCCGGTCGCCTATGGCTATGAGCAGAGACCGGTTGCTGCCGCCGCTTTTGGCTCGAATCAACGACCGCTTTAAAACGCCCCACATCAGCATACTGCTCACGGGCGGATTTATGGTTACGGCAATCGTTTTTCTTGACATTGAATTGCTGGTAAAAACGGCCTCGACCTTAAAGATAATACTTTTCATGCTTACCAACGCCAGTGTGATTATAATGCGTGAGAGCAGGATACAAAGCTATCGGCCGAAGTTCAAATCGCCGTTATATCCTTATATTCATATCTTTGCCATCATCGCTTACGGTGCCTTGATAATAGATATGGGCAGGGTACCGTTACTGATTACTTCCGGCTTTGTCGGTTTGAGCGCCGCCTGGTTCTGGCTCTACGTTTACAGGCGGGTCAGCAGGGCCTCAGCGGTCATGCACGTCGTAGAACGCGTCACCGACAGAGAGCTTAAAACCGTCACCCTCGAAAATGAGCTTCGAGATATTCTGCTCGAGCGGGACGAGATCGTTGGGGACAGATTCGACCGGCTTATAAGAGAGTGTGAAATCCTGGACATCCAGGGCAGCCAAAGCGCCGAAAACATTTTCCGAAAAGTCTCCACTATTTTGGCCGAGAGATTGGAAACGGAGGAATACGTGCTTTTCGAGAAATTCCTCCATCGCGAAGCAGAGGGCGGCACGGTAGTTCAGCCGGGCTTTGCTATACCGCACATAGTAGTCGAGGGCGAAAATAAATTCGATATTTTACTTGTCCGTGCCCGTGACGGCATCAACTTCCCACACGCTCCGGACCCGGTCAGGATAATGTTCGTTTTGGCCGGCAGCGCAGACCAGCGTAATTATCACCTGCGGGCCCTGATGGCTATAGCTCAGGTTGCCCAGGAAAAGCACTTCGAGCAGCGATGGCTCGCCGCCAGAGACACACAGGGATTAAGGAACTTGATACTTCTATCCACAAGAACAAGAGATACAAAGGCCTGAATCTTTCCCTATCATTGTGAGCGGCACAGCGCTGAAAGTCCGCCCCGGGCGGAACGCGACAATCTCAAAATAATCAATTAAAGGGGCCTATACCGATTGATTCGGTATAGGCCCCGAACTGATGCGAATCCATTGACCTATCGTCTGTCATTACGGCTGCGGCCATAGTCCCGATATATCGGGATCAAGGCACGCATCCGCCACGCCCCCATATCTTGCTTCGTAAGAAGCAATGGGGGCTACTGAGATCGAAATCCGGTTTCAGCAGCAAACGAATTTATCTGAGCCTATCTATACAGCAGAATATCATCAAAGAACATCATACCTGAGCCACTGGGCTGTGGACTGGTCTTGTCGCCCAAACCAATAGTAATTGAGTTGACATTGGTCAGGACCACACCCTGATTACTGAAGTCCGTCAGAGGAATATTCCATTGGGTCCAGGCGCCTATCAGCGCGGCATCGGGATCACCATGAGAGACTGTCGCAGTGCCGTTGAGAGTAATAGACATCGGCGCAGCAGTGTTGGCCGAATCACCCCTGAACCAAACCGTTAATGCGCCAACACCTTCCTTGGTCCAATCCCGCTGTGTCAACGTCAAGGTCGCCTCTGAATACCTTGCCGTGCCGGAGTTGTCGTA